>JACRHC010000033.1 GCA_016217675.1 Nitrospirota bacterium | reverse complement strand
TTTCAGGCGGCTTTAGCGGCAATACTTACATGGATTAAGGAAGACTGCTGCAAGCTTGGAACTACTGCAATCTTTATCAAGCTGAGTCAGAAGCTGTTGGGACACTTCAATTATTACGGTGTCAGCGGCAACTGTGGTATGCTGGATAGATTCTATCGCGAGGTTAAAAATATTATGTTCAAGTGGCTGAATCGGAGAAGTCAGCGTAAAAGCTGCAACTGGCAGGGATTCAGTGAAATGTTCAAGCATTTCAATATTCCCCGTCCCCGAATCATAGGTTATTGGGAGTGACTAATGTTCTTGTACGAAGCGAGCAATGCTGAAGAGCCTTGTGCGGGAAAACCGCACGCAGGGATCTGCGAGAGGGCGGTCGGGTAACTGGCCGTCCTATCTCGATGATAAAGTTGACCATCCCACTTGTATGATCGGAGGATCGCATGGCTAAACGTACATTGACGACATTCATTAGTCGCCGGCAAAAGATAGTTCCTGCATTTCTTTGTATTGTCGCGCTGCTTTTCGGATGTGCTGCCACTCATCCACCAGTCAAGGCCCAGAATACTGTTGTCACGGGTACAAGCATGGGGTGCGGCGTCGGAGGCGGCAGCCTGTACCAGAGCTTTCTCGCTTCGCAGCCAAGGATATCAGCAATTGCATTGCAGCTCAGGGCTGGAGGGCGGTTTCCTGCTAAAGGATTCACAACCACGGTCAGACTGCGGCAGGAAAGTCCCCAGGGAAAAGTCACCGCTGAAACCAGCGCTACTGTGGCTGGGCCTGTCACAACCGGGAAGCTGCTGGACGTGACCTTTCAACTGCCGCATGAGGTCACCGTGCAGGCGGGGCAGCGTTGGATGATAGAATGGATAACGCCAAAAGAAGGTGATGGAGTTCTGACCTGGATGATGTCATCTGGTGACCCGTATGCAGGAGGGCAGGCGTACGGTTGCGCAGGAAACGCAATGAGCGCGGACGACTTTGTATTCCAGGTGAGGCCGTTAAATTAGCCGCGATTATGGCATGTGGATCATGATTTTGACGCGCGTGCGCATTCTGATCTTGGCCGGAATAATTCTTTCTTTTCTTCTTCTGATCTCTGGCATAAGCCCGTTTGACCGCGCCACCTGGCTTATGGAGGTTGCACCTATTTTCATCGCATGCCCTGTTCTGGCCTTGACATATCGGCGGTTCCCTCTCACTTCATTGCTGTATGGACTTATCTTTGTCCATGCGATAATCCTGATAGTCGGCGGTGCATACACCTATGCACGCGTCCCGTTTGGGTTTTGGCTGCAGGATCTGCTGTCACTCACCCGCAATCCATACGACAAGATCGGCCACTTTGCACAGGGCCTTGTTCCGGCATTAATGGCCAGGGAGATTTTTCTGCGCGGTTCTTATTTAGCCAATCGAAAGATGGCCGGGTTTCTCTCAATGTGTGTGGCCATGGCCATAAGCGCCTGGTACGAACTTATCGAGTGGGGTGCAGCACTTGTTCTTGGGCAAGGGGCAACGGAATTCCTCGGCACCCAGGGAGATCAGTGGGACACACAATCTGACATGTTTCTGGCTTTCCTCGGAGCACTGGTAGCCATTGCCGTCCTGTCCCGATTTCATGACCGCCAGATTTCGCAATCGGAGAGAACGCGCCCTGAAAAGTAATCATAGCGGAATCTTTAAGACCACCTTTTTTACTCTTTCCCGCTGTTCAGAACAGGAGATCTGTGGCATATGAGCATCCTGCGGGAAGAAAATGGCAAAATTGCTTGTATCCAGTGTTATAAAATCCGGAGTCCCCTCTAATTTCCCCAGATCCTTTTTTGCGAGATATCCCCGGTCCCTGCAACAGTCCTTCCGGGCAATGCCGATCTTTTCCCTGCCTTCTATGATGATCTGGATATCTATGAACTTCCTGTGATATTCCAGAAACCCCTCGCTCTCGGGCTTTGATTCATACTCATTGATTGAGGCGAAGGCGCCGCTGCTGTTGATATCGAATGATCCGGGAAGCAGGGCAGGCAGACTGCCTTCATGCTGAAGCAGAAAGGCGCGGGCGTCTGCGAAGTGAGGATGGAGACAGAGGTACATGCTGAAATTATTCAGAGAGTCATAGATCATGGTTCAGTATACCTTAAATCAGCTGCAGTGATGACCCCCATAAGTTCATTTTTCTCTTGCCCCTCAGGTATTATAAAAATAATGAATATTCAGAGGATCATTAAGGATTTCAGAAACAGGAAGATCCTGGTCATCGGTGATATTATTCTTGACCACTATATCTGGGGCAGGGTGAACAGGATATCTCCTGAGGCGCCTGTGCCGGTTGTTGAGGTGACGCGCGAGAACTTTCTGCTTGGCGGCGCTGCAAACGTTGCCAACAATATCGTCTCATTAGGCGCGCATGCTGCAGTGATCGGCATCAGTGGCGAGGACATGGCAGGAGAAGCACTCAGAAGCATCCTGGAGCAGAAGGGTGTTGACTGCAGCGGCCTCTTCACGGAGAACAGGCCGACAACAGTAAAGACGCGTGTTATTGCCCATAACCAGCAGGTGGTCAGGTTCGACCGCGAGGACAGCAAGTATGTTGACGGCAGGATATTGAAAGGCATACTTTCTCATATCTACGCTATTGTGAAGGACTATGACGCTGTGATCATATCTGACTATAAGAAGGGCATGATCACCGAAGCGCTGGTCGCAGGCATTTTAAAGAAGACAAAACCAAAGAATATGTTCGTCGCCGTTGACCCCAAGGTCGGCCATTTTGATTTTTATAAAGGCGTGTCGCTCGTCACGCCGAACCTTATGGAGGCAGCGCTCGGCGCAGGTCTGGAGATCAACGACGACAAAACCCTGAACAAGGCAGGCCAGGCCCTGCTGAAGAAGTTATCGCTCAAGGCTGTGCTGATTACGAGAGGCGAGCAGGGTATGAGCCTTTTTGAGAAAAACAAGGTCACCCATATCCCGACCGTAGCACGGAAAGTCTATGATGTTACCGGCGCAGGCGATACGGTCATCTCTGCTTTTACACTTGCATCTGCATCAGGTGCAAGCCTCGAGGGTTCTGCGGTGATCGCCAATCATGCAGCCGGTATTGTTGTTGGTGAGGTCGGTACTGCTGTTGCCACTCCGGAACAACTGCTGGAATCCTTCGGCTAACGAATCAGGAATATCGTTTAGACAATCATGGGAAACTCATCACTCATTACTCAGCACCCATCACGATCAGTTAAAGCTGTTGCCCTGTACTCAGGCGGTCTTGACAGCACGCTTGCGATCCTGACCGTGATGAAGCAGGGGATCGAGGTGAAGGCTGTCACCTTTCTGAACCATTTTGGCTGTGACATTACTGACAAGTCGTCCTGTTCGAAGAATCCCTTTGCTGCAGCCCAGCAGTTTGGCTTTGAAGTGAAGCTCTGCCATCTCTCGGATAAGTTCATCAATATCGTAAAAAATCCGAAGTTCGGCCACGGCAAGAACATGAACCCCTGCATGGACTGCAGAATATTGATGCTCAATGAGGCAAAGGTCTTTATGGAGATGGTGAATGCTGATTTCATCATCACCGGTGAGGTGCTCGGACAGAGGCCCATGAGTCAGCGCAGGGATGCCCTCGATATTATCGACAGGGAAACAGGCCTGCGGGGCCGCATCCTGAGGCCTCTTACCGCAAAGCTGCTCAAGCCTACCATTGCCGAGCAGGAGGGGCTTGTGAACCGCGAGTTGCTGTACAATTTTGGCGGCCGCACGAGAAAACCGCAGATGGCGCTCGCTGCAGAGTTCGGCCTGACTGATTACCCTCTGCCGGCAAGCGGCTGCCTTCTGACAGAACCGAACTATTCCTATCGCTTAAGCGAATCTCTTGCCTATGACAGGGACCCTTCTGTCGACGACCTGAACCTGCTCCGCGTTGGCAGGCATTTCAGGCTCTCGGATACCTGCAAGGTTATTGTCGGAAGGGATGAAACAGAGAACAATGCCATTCTTCTGATCCTTGGGGAAAAGGGCACCTTTCTGAAGGCAGAGGATCTTGCAAGTCCGATCACGGTCATAAGGGGAGATGCAGATGACGAGATGATCAGGATCGCTGCTTCCCTCTGCGCGCGTTATTCAGACGGGAAACATCTACCTGAGGTTAAGGTAAAGATATGGAACGGAGATGATGTCTGGTATCTAACCGTGCCGCCTGCTGTACAGGCCACGATAGATCAATACAAGATAGAACGCAAAGACAAAAGCAAGGTTCTGCAGAAGGTTTAATGCCTATTTTTCTAATCCCAATTTTTATCGGAAATGGGATGTGACCCCAGTTTTGGATTGCCCATAATGAGAAGCCGATGCTACTTGACCTGTATTTTTATGCTATGTTGCATGCTTCTATTTACATCCAATAACGCTTCCTGTATATCCTCTGAAGCCTCCGGTGCAACTACCGCTTCTCCCGACGCTGCAATTTTGTTTGTTCCAATTATTGGGGAGGTGGTGGACATTGATCTTAAATCCAACTTCTTGACTGTTTTGGAGAAGTGCACGCGAGAGTATTTCACAGTTTCTACTAATCAGGGGACGTCTTTTAAAAAAGGTAAAGAAGTTATCGCTCTCCGTGATATCAAAGTCGGTGATAAAGCCATTTTTCAACACAAACAAATTAATAACACTTCCGTCGCGCTGACCGTAAATGTAATGGCGGAGTATACACCAACGACCTGTGCGGCAACGCCGGAAGTTATCGGTCACGAGTGTATTGCTGCACTTGAAGCAACTATGGATGGAGGTTTTCATACGGAAGATATTATTACAATCCAAACCGATCAGGGCCAAAAAGAATTAATCCTTTTGATCTCATCATTTGCAGGCAGTGGAAATGGATCGTTGGTTGCACTGCTGAGACGTCCTAATGGTTGTGATATTGTTCTCAGTACTGATGGCAGAGGGATTAAGGCGAAATTCAAGAAGGGAAGTATTTATCCAAGCCTATATACATACTATTCCAAAGGTGCAGATGAGGAAACTGGCGCAATGCTAGTTAAAGACGTGACATATTATTGGAATGGCAATCAATACGAGGATGTAACTTTCAAAAAAAGAATGGCCAAAGGAAAAACGTTAAATCAAAAGGCGCTTCAACTTTCCAGGCAAGGCAGGATAGAAGATGCAATTAGAATTTGGCAACAAATCGAGAAAGAGCCAGACATTACTAACGCGGAGGTCTTGAATAATCTCGGCTTTTCCTATTATACATTGGGAAAAAAGACCAAAGACACCAAGCACTATTCAGACGATCCAATGGATACTAAGCCGACGAATTTCACTCATTACGATTTAGCATATTTCTACTTGCAAAGTGCCCTTGAGAAAGACCCCCTACGATGGCAAGCATTGCTGAACATGGGCGATCTCGAATATGAAGAAAATGATTTCATTTGGGCTTTAAAACGATATAACAATTTACTGAAGCTTAAACCCGATTACAAGCATTCTGATGTAATCAAGAGAAGAATTGAGGAATTGAAACGCCAACCGGAGGAAATCAGTGCCGAAGTGGTTGTTACCAAGTATCGCTCAGGGGAAAAAGATATCACGTATACCAGGTTAGATAATAAGAATATACTTAGGCAAGGCTACTATAAAAGTGGTAAATTGCGCTTTCGCGAAAAGATCGTGGATGGATACGAAAATGGGGAATATAGCTCGTGGTTTGAAAATGGACAGCTTAGCGTTGCAGGTCAGAATAGAATGGGCAAAGGACTAGGAAAGTATATTTATTACAAACCTGATGGCCGCATAAGTCAAGTGTTGGTCTTTAAAGAAGACGGGACATCCGTTGACGTGACCAAGGAATATGTCAAATAGTCGCCGGGCATGAAATGTCCTAACCTGTCGTTCGAGTCCCGTGCTATCCTGCTTGGGGCTCAACTCGTTGAGCCTGAACCTTTCCCCTGATATTCATCACATTTCACGATCTGCCCGTCGCGTTGAATGGTAGGTGTAAGCGAGAAAAAGGCTATGCAGCCTTCGGGGCGAATGAGTTAATCAAGAAATGCTATTTGCCTGGTGCAGAGATATCCTTGCGTGATGTCTGTCCTGTCCACAAGAAAGAAGGAAGATGCTCTGTTATATCCTTATCGGCACGTTTCGTTCTTTCAGGTATTCCTTTGCTTCCCTTACCGAGTATTCCCTGAAGTGAAAGATCGAGGCCGCGAGAGCTGCATCTGCCTTTCCAGCAGTAAGACCCTCATAAATATGTTCGAGGTTGCCGACGCCGCCTGAGGCAATAACCGGTATGCTGACCGCCTCGGAAATAGTCCTGGTCAGTTCAATATCGTAACCGTCTTTTGTGCCGTCCTTGTCCATGGAAGTGAGCATGAACTCACCCGCGCCTAACTCTTCCATCTTCTTTGCCCATTTAACAGCATTGATCAGTTTCATCTGACGTCCGCCATGGGTCGAGATCGCCCAAGTGAGATTCACCCCCTCCAACTCCCCCTTGGTAAGGGGGAGAGAAGAAGCGGTTGACATATCGAGGATGACATCTTTCATCGAATCATCCGAAAACCAGTTCTCTCCGGTTGCATTGGCCATATTGTCAGCAACTCTTTTTGCGTCGATCGCAACAACAATGCACTGGCTGCCGAACTTCTCTGCAGCCCGGCTGATGAAATGCGGGTCTTTCACTGCGGTCGTGTTGATAGAAACCTTGTCGCAGCCCGAATTAAGCAGGTTGCGTATGTCCTCAATGGTCTTGATTCCGCCGCCGACCGTCAGAGGCATGAATACGTCCTCAGCGGTCTTTTCGACAATATCAAGGATGATCTTCCTCTTCTCGTGGGAAGCGGTTATATCGAGAAAGATGAGTTCGTCAGCGCCCTGCTCGTCGTAGAACTTTGCGTTTTCGACCGGGTCTCCGGCATCGCGGAGGTTGACGAAGCTTACGCCCTTAACTACGCGGCCGTCTTTGACATCGAGACAGGGGATTATGCGTTTAGCAAGCATTACTCTTCACGTTCTGTCAATTTTACTGCTTCGTTAAGATCAAGGGATCCGGAGTAGATCGCCTTGCCGGTGATCGCGCCCCAGAGGTCCGGAATCTTCAGGAGATTTCTAATATCGTTTATGTTCGCGATACCGCCTGACGCGATAACAGGGATCTTTACCGTCCTTACCATCTCTTCCTGTGCCGGGATATTCGGACCGGTGAGCATGCCGTCACGGGCGATGTCCGTATATATAATGCCTCCCACACCGACCGTCTCGACCCTTTTTGCAAGCTCGATCGCATCAATCGCGCTCACTTCTTCCCAGCCCTTTACCGCCACTTTGCCGTCCTTGGCATCAATGCCGATAAAGATCTTGCCGGGGAACTGTTTGCATGCCTCCATGAAAAAGGCGGGGTCTTCTATGGCAGAAGTGCCGATGATCACGCGGTTAATGCCTGCGGAAATAAGCCGGTCCACAGTGACGATGTCCCTGATGCCGCCGCCTACCTCGATGATCATTTTGACACTCTTTCTGATCTCCATGATCTTGCCGAGGTTCTGCTGGCTGCCGGCAAAAGCGCCGTCAAGGTCAACAACATGGAGGACTTTTGCGCCCAAAGCCTCAAATTTCTTAGCAGTCCCTGCGGCATCGCGGGAATAGACTGTAACAGCCTCTTTCCTCCCCTGTTCGAGCCTGACGCAGACGCCGTCTTTCAAATCTATTGCAGGAATAATAAGCATGTATTACTATACCAAAAACCTTTTTGAAATTACAGTGTTAACCATTTAGGAACATCATGAAGACGGGATCTGAATATCGGGCATCAGAAAAACAATTTCCCCTGAAAATTGTTGCGGGAGGTTTTCTTCTTGTTGCCTATGTTATCTGCATGCTACTGTCTTTCCCGGCTGCTTCGCCCGCATTTTCAGTGCCGGAGAGGCTTGTCTTTGATCTGACCTGGACGGGTGTGAAAGCCGGGACTGCTGTTCTTGAGGTAGTTGATGAAAAAGAGACGGTCAGGGTGATATCTACGGCCAACTCTGCCAGATGGGTCTCGCTATTCTACCTGGTGGACGACAGGGTTGAGACGGTGCTTACCAGGGGAAAGTCCGCGATCTTCATCGGACAACCCAGGAGCTACAGGCTGAAGATCAGGGAAGGCAGGCACAGAAGGGACAAGGAGATTATTTTCGATCAGGTTAGGCATACAGCTCTTTTTATCGATCATCTGGGCAAAGACAGTGACAGAAAAGAACATCCTGTGCACGAGAATGTATTTGACCCCCTTTCCGTTCTCTATTATGTGAGGACCATGAAGCTTGAAGTGGGAAAATCGGCGTACGTGGATATCTTTGACAGTAAGAAACTCTGGAATGTCGAGATCCAGGTTCTGAGAAAGGAAAAGATCAGCACGATCCTCGGTGAAGTTAATGCCATAGTCATAAAGCCGCTGATGAAATCGGAAGGCATCTTTAACCGGAAGGGCGAAGTGCTTATCTGGCTGACCGACGACCCAAAGAGGATTCCTGTACGAATGCAGACAAAAGTCGCTGTCGGAGCTGTTACAGCCACGCTTGTCGGCGGCATCTATTAGTCTCTCCCCTCCTTGCCAGCTGCCGGCCCGCCGGACATGATAAATATATTTTCTTATTGTATATACTATAAATCATGGAAATTCTCAAAAAGGTCATAGAGCTTGCAACACCTTACTGGCAAAGGGTAATTTTAGGTGTAATCTTTGGACTGATGGCATCGGGAATAACAGGCGCCATTGCCTGGTTAGTAAAACCAGCCCTTGATCTTGTATTTGTTGGAAAACAGTATGAATATTTGAAGTTTATTCCGTTTGGCATGTTTGTCCTTTTTACGGTAAAGGGCGCGCTGCAATTCGGGCAGGCATATCTGATGGGATCAGCCGGCTTAAAACTGATCAGAGATAAGCAGAACGAGCTCCACAAGCACATCTTGTTCATGCCTGTCTCATATTTTCATCAGGAATCTTCCGGTGTCTTGATTTCCAGGGTTCTTAACGATGTGAGGATGTTAGGCTCACTTTTTTCAACAGTGATTAAGACAGTTATTGTTGAAATACCAACAATCATTGTGCTTTTAGGTATCGCCATTTACAGAAAATGGGATTTAACACTTTTAAGCATAACCCTCATCCCTCTCATAGCCTATAGTACCCGCAAATTCGGCAAAAGAGTTAAAAGAAGAACCAAAGAGGCTCAAAAAAAGGCATCGTATCTCACCCAAAGACTTGGAGAAAGCATAACCGGCTCTAAGGTAATCAAGGTGTTCAACAGGGAATCATACAGGGATGAAAAGTTTGTGTATGAGAACAAACAGGTATATCGCGAAACCACGAAGGCCTTAAAACTAAAAGAAGCCGCAAAGCTCCTGATTGATGTTATTAGTGGCCTGGCAATAGGTCTTGTTTTATGGTATGGGGGCAGTCAGGTAAAGAATGGCAGTATTACCTCAGGTGACTTTGCCTCAATCATTGCCGCCATATATATGATATTTACACCGGTCAAGAAATTAGGGGATGCTTATAATTTTCTTCAGGAGATCCGGGCATCTCTGGAGAGAATCGATATCGTGCTGCAGACGAAAAAGGAAGACGCCGGAACGATAAAAGTGAATGGAATAAATGAGAGATTGGTTTTTGAAAATGTCTCATTTGCCTATTCATCTCATGCCGTGCTTCATAATATAAATCTTGAGATACAATCAGGTGAAACGATCGCTATTGTCGGGCCAAGCGGCGCCGGGAAAACATCTTTGGCAGATCTGCTGCCAAGGTTTTATGATCCCTCAGAAGGTTCTATAAAGATAGACGGCATAGATTTCAGAGATATGGATATCAGTTCTCTCAGGGAATTAATAGGCATTGTAAGTCAGGATATTATGCTCTTTAATGATACGATCGGGGAAAACATTGCTTTTGGAAATCAGGCGGCGACCCGCGACGAGATCAAAAAAGCCGCTCAGTTGGCATATGCTGATGAATTCATAGAAAAACTTCCGGACGGATATGATACGGTAATCGGTGAAAGAGGAATGAAATTATCAGGAGGGCAGAGACAGAGGATAGCCATTGCGAGGGCAATTCTGAAAAATCCTCCTCTCTTAATACTTGATGAGGCCACATCTTCCCTTGATACTGCGTCGGAGACGCTGGTTCAGAAGGCTCTCGAAAGACTCATGCAGGACCGGACAACGATCATTATTGCCCACAGGCTTTCAACCATAAAAAACGCTGACAGGATTGTTGTGCTGGAGGAGGGGGCCATAACTGACATCGGAACGCATGAAGAGCTCTTGTCAAGGGGCAAGACTTATGCCCGGCTGTGCGATGGGCTGTTGCTGTAGTTGTCAAAACGGTTTTAGGAGAATTGAACTATAACCAAATGGTGTCTGATTCGAAAAACATATCGTGGAGAAATAAAAAAAGCCCTCTTGATCTCCTGTTCCTGGCCGTTGTGGCAATTATCATTTATCTGCCTTTTCTTGGCCAGCCTGCGTGGGATGGCAATGAGCCCAAAAGGGCAATAGTCGCCCGGGAAATGCTTAAGACCGGCAACTATTTCGCCCCTGTCATACATGGACAGCCTTACTACGTTAAACCGCCGCTCATGAACTGGTTTATCGCTGCCGGCGGTGGACTTTTCGGCGAAGTCAATGAATGGACAGCACGCCTGTCATCTGTATTGTTGACCTTTGCAACGAGTATTCTTCTCTATTTTCTGACCGGAAGATGGTTGGACAGGGAGAGCAGATTTTTCGCTGCATTGGCCTTTCTTACGATGATAGGCATCATGGGCAAGGGCAGGACAGCGGAAATCGACAGCCTTTTTATTTGTCTGGTTACGCTTAATCTGCTTGTCTGGTTGCACGGGTATACGAGACCGTGGAAGGATTCCCTGCTATGGACTGTCTCGCTCGCACTTCTGGCCGTTTCTTTCCTGTCAAAGGGGCCGCAGGCAATTGCTATTTTCTACAGCACTGTTTTTGCATATCTGCTGGTAAAAAAGAGGCTTAATGTATTTTTTTCTTTATCCCACCTGAGCGGGATCATTGTTCTTGCCGTTCTGCTCGGCTTGTATATGCTGACCGTATTGCGGCACGTAAGGTTTGATGAATATCTCTTCATGTGGCGCGATCAGATATTGCAGCGGTCTGTCAGCAAGCATTCTTTTTCCTTCATTGAGCATTTTGTGCTATATCCGCTCCGGATCATACCCCAGTTCATGCCATGGGTGCTGTTTGCGGCACCGTTATTTTTTCTGAAAGACCTGAGAAAAAAAATGCCTGCTCTTTTTAAAAACGAACTCTTTGTATTTTCTCTTGTTATGCTCGCGGCGAATATCCCCCTTTACTGGCTCCTGCCCAATACCCGCGTAAGATATGTGCTGCCCGTGGGACCGTTTATTGCCATTGCTACGGCATTTCTATTTAATCTGTATCTGAAACAGACGGCAAATAATCTGCAGTTCTTCAGGCGTGCAATGAAGTATATTGCAATGGCGACTCTTCTTGTTGCCTTCATGGCGGTGCCCACTGTGCTGCTTCTCCACATGCAGTTTACTCCTGCGCTTATTGTGCTGCTTGCAGGACTTGCTATCCTTTCTTCTGCGGTTATCCTGACGATATATTCTTCAGACCTTCAGCATGCCCTCCTGTATTTAGCCTTTATGACAGGACTGATATTCCTTGTTTATACGGAGCTTGATATACGCCATGATATGGAAAAAGTTCATTATCCGAGAAAGGTGAGCCGTGAAATTATGGCCGTGCTGCCCGGAGACGCAGACCCTGTATATGAAATAGGGTTTGACAGATTCCTGAGGGTTACCTCTTATCTGGACAGGGAGGTAATCCAGCTTGATCGTTTTTCTCAGCTTAAGAAGGCTGACAACGGCAGGAACGTATACTTCATTTTTGACGCTGACTTCCTGAACAACATAACCCCGGAACAGGACAGAAAAATAATGTTACAGGATATTGCCTGGGAAAAAGTATACTCCGGCCGTTTTGAGCCTGGCAGGAATGAAATTGTGGTCGGGTATCTTAAATAGTCTCTTTATTATCGCGCGTTGCCTCACCTGGAAATATTTTATTGCCTATTTCTATTCTGACCGGCTCTTGTGCAGCAGTTCAAATATCTTCTCAGTTTCTGCCAAATGCCTTTCCCACGTATATCCCATTGCTGTCTCAGCTGCCTTCTGCCCCACCTCTTCACGCACACGTCTGCGGCTGAACTCATTGATGATTGCCGAGAGGGCATCAGCGTCGTCCCATGTTTCAAGAAGAAAACCATTCTCTCCGTTTTCTATAAGTTCAGAGGCCCCATTGGTCTTTGTAGTGACTACCGGAAGTCCGCAGGCCATAGCTTCAAGGCATACGTTGGCAAAGGGTTCATACCTGCTCGGCAGAATGAAGATATCCGCCATTCCGTAATATTTTCCGACATCTGCAGTTCTGCCGGTGAAGATGATCTGGCTGGTATTCATTCTTTTCGTCCTGGCAAGTGAAGAATAGTGTCGCATATTCCCGCGCCCCACTACCACCAGTCTGATGCTTTCGTTTCCTGTTTTCGCTATTGCCTCAATAATGGTTGCCAGACCCTTTCTCTCCCAATTATTTGAGACGAAAAGCACCACAAGGTCCTTGTCGTCGATTCGGTAGTCCCTTCTTGTTTTGTCCCTGAATGCTTTCACATCTTCAGAAAATAGATTATG
Organism: Nitrospirota bacterium; assembly: GCA_016217675.1. Classification (GTDB taxonomy): domain Bacteria; phylum Nitrospirota; class Thermodesulfovibrionia; order Thermodesulfovibrionales; family UBA6898; genus UBA6898. Next base: position 118,433 of record JACRHC010000033.1, on the reverse strand, counting down.
GTCCACGCCGTTATAGATGACGTTTATCATCTCTGCAGGTATATGAAAATACTGAATGATCTGGTTTTTGACAAGCTGAGAATTTGTGATGAAAAGTCTGCGTTTGTCATCCTGAAATATCCTGCCCTCCAGAAAGCGCATGGCAAGATGGACGAGAGACGTCAGATATTTCATCCATCTCGGAAAGAAGCCAGGGAACTGAACCTTCATCCAATGCCTGTGGATCCCGTCCCCGACCCGGTAAATATCGACAGGATATACCTGACACAGGCTGTATACAAGATCGAACTTCTCTTTTCTGAGCATGGTTCTGACTTTGCGCTGAAAGGACAATAACCTCAGGGGAGCAAGCCATCCGATGGTCTTTATCAGATGTGTTTTTGTCCCTTCGATTGCTGCATCTATATGACCCGTAAAAATATGCACATCGTGTCCGGCTTCCGAAAGTTTTTCGGCAAGATTAACAGAAACCCTTTCAGCCCCGCCGAGGTTCTGAGAAACCCGCTTTGTTACCAGTGCTATTTTCACTTGATCTGGTGTCTCTTTTTTCTGCGCTGAAGATTGGCATCATGCCTTGCAATTTTCTTTACCTTCAGTAAAATGCTTTTTGCCAGCTTTTTGAAGCCGAGGGTCAATGTAACGCTGCCGGCATAGGCATGAAAAAAGCGCAGCAGATCAGTCTTTGTAAATATGCCTAATCCTCCTGCTGAGTATGTTAGTTGTGCAAGGTCTTTGATCCGGTCATGCGGACTGATCGCTCTGTTTTTATGCATCCTCTGGACATCTATTATGAAAAGCTTGTCATCCTCTTGTCTGACAAGGATGTGCCCCAGATAGAAATCCTGATGATTCAGCCCATTGTTATGTAAGTCCCTTGACAGCACAGCCAGCTTTTCTATGTATGCACGTTTGTCCCGAATTTTTTGATCGCTTAATGGTGGCCTAAAGTGTTTTGGGAAGAAAGTCTCCAGTTTTTCTGCGCCGTAAAGATTTTCTGTGAGGGTGAGAGAAAAAACAGGCAGGGAAACTGATTTAATTTCTCCGAATGCTACCGGGGTCATAGTGTTGAATCCCAGGCTATGAAGAAGAAGCATGCTGTTCCATTCGTTTCTCGCGTCTTCTTTTCTCTGCAAAGGGTTAATGGATCTGAGTCTTTCCCTGCATGGCCAGAAATGGCGCTTCAGATAGAAAACTCTGCTCCCCAATTCAATTCTATTAACAGACCTGAACTTGTTTCTCTTCAGGAGGAAGCCGCCGTTAAAATTTCTGAGGGCTTCGAAAGCATCAAGCCCATTTTCTTTTAATAAATCAAGGTAATCTTTATTAATGAGCATATTATTGTGTTTGGTGAATGATTGCATGATTTATTTGAGATTTCTCTGCCTTTTTTTGTTCCAATTTTCAGAAGCCTTCTCTCTGATGAAAATTAAATCCACCTTATTTATTATTGCAGCAGGAAGCATCTTCCTGTATGCAGGGAAGAATTCCGAGTTCACCCACTCTTCTGCACCAAGTTCCAGGCCGTAGCGATAAAATCGTGTCAGATCTTTTACGATACCCTTTATCTTCGGCGTCCTGAATAGTTTTGCCTGGTCAAGGTCGATAAAAAAAATGTTTATCAGCTCAGCATCACGTTGCAGCATTATATTCGACCATTTCAAATCTCCATGTACTGCGCCTGCCACATGCCATGCAGCGATTGCCTTGGCGAGTGCAAGAGCAAGTTTTTCAGGTTCTCTGAACAGGCCTCGCTTGTATATATACCCGAGGTTATGAGAATTTTCAATCAGAGAAGAGATGAAGAAAGAGCTTTTCCAACGAAAAGAGGGGCCGGCATAACAGATAGGGCGCGGGACCGGCAGACCTTGTGCAAACAAGCGATGATTGATGTTCCAGAGGCGCTTGGCGCGGACGAAGAAAAGACTTCTGACCGCAAAATCGAGAAGTCCCCTGAAATTGAATCTTTTTACTATCAGGTCCTGTCTGAACCCTAATAACCCGCCCTTGAGAATGCCGACCGTTGTTGTTCTGTCATGCTTTACCAGGGTAAATGCCTCGCGCTTATCGATAACTGAGTCGAGCACTTCCGGCAGGAGTTGAAAGTTGCGCTGAATGGCCCGAGGTCCGGACATTAAGGTCCCTACATAGCGTAATAACGTGCCCGTCATAATTTGTCTTTACGGGGCAAGGCGCTATCGGGTGTTCTCAATCCATACCCTATGCCGATAAGCATCCAGAACATTTGCCCTGGCCAGCCATGATACATATAATCAAAAAGATTAAGCGTGAGAAATCCGGCGAGAGAGGCAAAAATGCCGGACAGGATCAATTTTCTGTCAAACACGGTTTCTTTTCTGATCGCTATGAAGAAGTCTTTAGCAACGCTGACCAGCATGGCAATAAATATTATGAGCCCAATGAAACCGACCTCGATTATTGTGTTTATAAATATATTATGTGCGTGCCGCACTTCATTCACTTCAGGATAGTATTTGGAAAAAGTTTTCTTGCCATAGCCGATGCCTGTCAAGGGATAACTGCGGACTATTTCGCGGGAAAGGTTCAAGGCTTTCAATCTCGGCTCTTCGCTTCCGTGCACAATGAGGTTTTTATATTCTGAATGGTATGCCAATACTATGAAAATGAGGGACAATGCCGTTATTCCCAATACGATGGTTTTCCTGTATTTCTTGAACAGCATAAGGATGAGAATTGCTGCCTCGATGACTACGGCTATCCATGCAGCGCGTACCGAGGTCAAAACAAGCGCTGCACCAGCAAAGGGAAGGATCATGAGCAACATCCACTTTAACCGGGGAAGCATGGTATAGGCCAGGGTAATGATAAGGGGGACAGCAAGGACAAGAAAAACAGCCAGCCTGTAAAAAGCCCCTGTAAATCCCGTAACCCGGTTCTGCAAAAAAACCGGTGACTGGAAGAATTGAAAACAGGCGTACACGGACATTATTATTGTTGCCAGAGCTACGGGCAAAAGCATTTTTTTTATATTTTCGATATCGTGAGAAAATATGCCTGCAAAAGAGAAAGAGAGGAAGTAAAGCAGATACTGACTGGACATCTTAAAGGTGATTTCGTTAACGCTGTAGACCGGATCGATTGCATTCAGGAGCGCAATAAATCCCCAAATGATAGATGCGATGATCAGGATATTCAAGGTTCTGTTTGGTGCGGATACTGTTTGTATCTCATGACGAAGCAGTTTGATTGTCATGAAAGACAGGATGCCCGCAATAAGTAAGACTTCTTTCAAAGTGTTAATTCCGGAAAAAGGCAGGACAAATAGTATCCCGGCCAGCGATAAAGCCCCCACCCTTTGACTGGAGGAAACGATTTTTGTTTTATAGACTGTGTTCAGAAGGCTATCCCTTACCGGACATAAGAAGAGATTCGTAAATGCCGACGAGTTTCCTGCACATAAAATCTATGTTGAATTCGTCCTCTATTCTTTTTCGTGCATTCTCTCCCAGCAGCATTTTATCCTTCTTGTCCAGCGAGTAGATTTCCAGCAATGCACTCCCAAGTGCCGCAATATCTCCTGAGGGTATCAGCCTTCCGATCTCCTCATTGCCAAAAACTTCCGGGATACCCCCGACATCAGATGCAATAACCGGCAATTTTGAGGCCATGGCCTCAAGCAGAGCCAATGAAAGTCCTTCCGCAATAGAAGGAAGCACGAATATATCAAAACCGGGAAGGAGTTCAAGGACATCGCTCCGAAACCCGGTAAACAGCACATTTTGACTAATCCCCAGCTCCCTCGCCTGATCTTCCAGATCCCTCCTCAAAGGCCCATCTCCGATTATCACTACGCGTGCATCAGGACAGTTCTCCCTGATTTTCGAAAAAGACGCAAGCAGATACTCATGTCCTTTTGTCCTGGCAAGTCTTCCGACACTGCCAAATACAAACTCACTCTCCGAAACGTCCATCTTTTTTCGCGCCAGCTTCCTGTTAAGAGAGAGAGCATTGGCCGGAGCGATGTCGATACCGTTCCAGAGTGTTACGACCTTTTCCCGGGCGAGACCCCAATTGGTGCTCAGTATATCCGTTCTGACTCTTTCAGAAACACCGACAATGAGTGATGTGTGCCTTAAAAGCAGCCAGTTTATGAGACGCGTCAGCAAGGTTCGGGTCCGGTTCATCCCATGGACATGTGAAACAACATAGGGTGTGCGGGAAAAGATTGCAGCTACAGTGCCCAATGCCGTGGTTTTATGTTTGTGACAATGAAGTATCTGAGGCTGCTCACTTTTCAATAACCTGACAAGATGTTGGATAATAGCCAGCCTTGATTCCTTAGCATTCATATCAAGGTATATTGCTTTTCCATGGCTATCAAGGAGATTTTTCCCGTCAGGACTTCCGAAAAGATAGCATGCCCTTGCATCAAACCGGTCGTCAAGACCTAAAATCATCGAGTTAAGCAGGGGATTATTGCCCTTATAATTTTTTATTATATGAAAGATCTTATGCTTTTCCATGAGTTATTCCCAAATGCCCGGGATTTTTTTAGATAACCGTTTTTTTGTCTTCAGGTGCACCCTTCTGAGGAGGTCTTTTACCCCAGGATAAAGTTCAGGGTTCTCAGACAAGTACGCCCTGAAAAATCTGAGCCGGTCGGCAAAGGTTATTTGTGGCAATACAACCATATTTACCTGTACCAGGTTTTTCAGGCGGCAGGCCATGCTGATATGCTTCTCCCTGAAATATCTATTTCTTTCATTATCGATCAGGGAAAAAGTCCGTTCTCCCGTTTCCCACCCCTGCACAAGAATATTGTCAAGACGAAGGTCACCGTGAAAGATCCCCCTGGCATGCATTTTCCCGATGAATCTCCCTGCACTTTCTAAAAAAGAACGCTTTAGTGTTACCTTTTCATGCGCTAACGGTACACTGAAATGGTTTTGCAATAGTGTGTGTAATCCGATTGAATGCGTAAGGCATTTCATCAGTATAAAACTTCGATGAGGGGCAAAAAATAAAGATTGCGCTCCGTACATCAGTATATCAGGTGTATTAAATCCCCTTGCCCGGAGTTCATTCCCACGCTGCCAGGCCTTATGAGCCCTTGAACCGGTAACGAGTGCCTTACATGATTCAAATCTCCCCCGTTTCAGGAACTCCTTGAAAACAAAACAGTCATCATCGACTGAAAATTTCCAGACTGCTGAATTCCCGGAACTTGTCAGCCTCACCCAATTCCCGGGAGGCCCTCCTGAAGAAATAAAGTCTTGGACAGGGGGAACATAGTTGTCATTGTACGTTGATTTTTCATGGAATAATCGCCAGCCGTTAGTCATCTTTAGACAAACTGGTCTTGCTAAAAAAAACATTATATATTATATATTAAGTCAGCATTGTCCGGTTAGTAAATTGCATTCAGGTCAGAAGGCAGGCTTTGCGAGGCACATTCCATCGGCAGGTCACTTTTCCGAAGAATAATTATTCGAACCGGTTCTTTATGAACCTTGCCGGATTGCCTCCTGCGATCACCCCTTCACTAATATCCTTTGTTACAACGCTACCGGCTGCGATAACAGCATTGGTTCCAATAGTTACTCCCGGCAGGATTACGGAATTTGCACCTATCCAGACATTTTCTCCGATATGCACCGGCAATAAAGAATGGGTAGTATGGGCCGCAAGCCCCTCACAACGGTAATCATGGTTAACAGTAATGATAGTCACATTGGGACCGATCAGTGTATTATCACCAACCGTAATTTCGGTATGGGCAAGAAAGGTGCAATTGCGATTTATCGAGACCCGGTTGCCGATATGAATATTTTCAGGGAACTGGACCATCAAAGGATGGCGAAACCTGACTTCCTTTCCCATATGCATCCGTTTCCGATAGTAAGCTGTTTCTAATTTGCGGAACTTCTTTAAAACAAAGAATGCAACCGCTTCAATCATGATATCAGCACCGTCTGAACCTTATTACACATGTTTCTATTATATCGTTTCAACCCGCAGCCTGTCCGGTCTTTTTCATAAGGAAAAGCTCAAGGAGTTGCTCCCGCACAGTATAAATACTGTGCTGATCGAGTATTAACTGTCTCCCTTCCTCTCCTAACGATCTGCGCAGGTTTCTGTCATGGATCAAAACCTCAAGGGCATTGATCCAGTCATCCTGGGAAGATACACGGATGCTGTTATTCTGTTTGAGGATTTCAGCAGTTGCTCCCTGTACATTCCCAACCACAGGTACACCGCACGCAAGGTATTGAATAGCCTTTATAGGTGATTTACCCTTTGAATATTCTTCATCCGGCAGAGGCAGCAGCCCGATATCCAGATTTTGAACAAAGGCAGGCTCTGCGCCAGGCATGAACTGATGGAACTCGAAAGGACAGGGCAAAGACGGTTTTTTGCCCGAAAAGACCGCCAGTCTTAGCGAAGGATACTTCTTTAAAAGAACGCACAGTGCAGGTCCTATACGTTCTATGTTCGGTATATTTACCGGGGCTCCGGCCCAACCGATAGTAATCTGACTGCTCTCTTTCTTTGCGGTTGGTTTCCAGATGCCCGTATCGATTGCCATGGGCACCAGAACAACCGAGGACGAGTACTGGCGGGCATAATCAGCAAGAAACCTGTTTGCAGTAGTTACGATATCCGCCTCCCGCAGCCACAGGTGCAGCCTCCTTCTGACCCGCCATGCTGCAATAAAAGACCGGGGTGGTCCCGGGCGTGTATATATTGCATCATCAAAATCGAAAAGGGTCTTCGGGCCGCCTGCAAGAATTTCCCTGGAAAGTGAACTGCGCAAGAGGCATTTCTGGTTAAATACCATGTCGAAATCCTGCAATTGTTTCAGGATAGCAGGGCCGATATCCTTCTGTTTTATGAACTGGAGATAGATCCCTTTGGTGCTGAGATAGTCTCGGTATTGTACGATACGAAATTTAGTGCTGGCCTTTTCTAAATCGCGGCTGGTAATAACAAGAATGTTCATGGATAGCTTCTGGTGCAAGAGGTCATTTTCATATTGATATTATTGGTCAGTTTATTTTGGCTCAAGGAATTCCCGATAATTGAGACACTCATAGACTACCATAGGTAAGCCCTTATTAACAGACGACAAAAGAAGGGTTTCTAATCTGAATAAAGAGGGCTGCTTTGAGATAAAGGGGTGATGCCCTCAGATAGAGGCTGGCTGTTTAAGCCCGCCTCTATCTGACCTTAACTTAATAAACCAGCCTGAAGTTGACGCCGGTACGATGGCCGTCAAATATCGTCACCTTCTGGTTTAAGGGGGTAAAGGTAAATCCGATGTCTCCCGGAGTGACTTTATAGCTGCCGTTCGGCAGCTGGATGAATTTATATTTGCCGTATGCATCGGTTACGACCAGCCTGCTGATATCAGCCGCAATGGCCTCAGAACCGGCAAAATCAGGAGGTGGCGGTGGTGTTGCGCTCTCAAGCGTCACTGTCACGTTTGCCATCGGCAGGCCTATCTGGTTGACCACCCTGCCTGCAATGGAATAGATGCCGGTGAACTTTGCAGTTACCTCCTTGCCCTCTGTCATGAGCATTGTGCATTTACCTCTCAGGGGAGTATCACAACCTGTCCAGCCCCTGAACTTATAGCTGTTTTTGGCTGCTGCAGTCAGTGTGACCTTTGTCCCTTCGTTATAACTCTGGGAGCAGATAACAGACGGGCAGTTTATGCCTCCGCCTTTTACGGTGCCTCCGCCCGGAAGGTCGAGGTTTACCGTGAGCTGTACTGCAACGCCGGGTCCACCTGCCCAGTTTATTGCCTGCTGCAGTATCGTCAGGTCTTCAGCCGTTGCCAACGGGCCGTAGACATTCCAGCCGATATAGACGAGCTTTCCGATGCCCTCAGCTTTTGCAGAAAGCGCCTTGTCATACCCTCCGGCACGGACAATATTCGGATCACCTGTCGAGGTTGCCCAGCCAATGTAATCTTCAATGGTGTGTCCGTATGCCCAAAAGCCACGGCTTATCCATGATGCGGGAAGCCCTGATGTTATGGGATGGCCAGCATCTACGATTTCTATGTTCTGGGTGGCACCCTCCGGCACACCTGCATAGTAATTTGGCATAAGACTGGGCCCCCAGTCACCTATTTGTACTACACCGTTTCCAGCCTGTACCCAGGATATCGAAACAGTACCCTCACTCTGTCCGGGATGGGACACATAGACCGTGCAGTCGGAGGATGCAGGTTCATCCGTAAGTCTCAGTGTATAGCCCATAGCCGCAAGTGAATCCTGGATAGCGGTTACTTCAGCTATATCACCCCCGGCCGGAACACAGACGATTGGCAGTGCGCACACAAACGCCGGAACTGCCAGTACAAAAAACAAGAGACTGAGAATAATCAGCAGAGAACTCCTTTTCATCATGAACTCCTTTCTGATAAACCTGATTTTTTCATACAAAGTCAAACGCATGTTTTCTATGATTAATGGATATTCAAGTTCTGCATGAACCCCTGCCCCCTGGCAAGTAAATTATCTCAGGTGCATGTCCAAAAGGCAAGAATATTATGAATATTTGCAGGAGATTCTGAGTGTCCGGGAGAATTCACAAAATTCCTGGAAATCAGCTGTTCCGACAGCTGGCAACTATTTTTTCAAACATGCAGGATGTGGAAATGGGAAGAACTATGAAGGAGCGCCTGCTGTCTTTTGAAATATTTCAATAAGTTATGATATATTGAAGACATTAATTTTGGATTTCTTTATGAAGAACAAAGTGGATAGTAGACCTGAGCTCGCGGAGGCTGCGGACAGGAAAAGGAAAAGATTATGGACCGCCTGAGAGCACTGGTATACAGGTAGTTCCCTTCTGCAATTGTTCAGGATGACCGGGATAAATAATCATTAAATTATATGTTGCACATGAGGATTGTCTTGCATGCAGGCTAACAAAGTTCTTGTTATCGGAATAGACGGAGTATCGTATGACCTGTTGGGCTCTTTCCTCGCAAGAGGTCTGATGCCGAACCTTTCCCGCATAGTCAGGGAAGGTTATTTGAGAAGGATGAATTCAACTATTCCGGAAGTCTCCTCTACTGCCTGGACGACTTTTATGACCGGCATGAATCCGGGTAATCATGGCATCTTCGGTTTTATGGATTTTGAAAACAAGAGCCGTAAAATATATTTTCCCAATTCTGAATCAATTCAAAGCCCGACGCTCTGGGAGATCCTCGGGAGATATAACAAGAAAAGCATTGTAATCAATCTTCCTTCAACCTATCCTGCGAGGCCAATAAATGGCATCCTGACGGCAGGATTCGTCGCAATTGATCTTAAGAAAGCCACATATCCGGAAGCCGCATATGATTACCTTAAGAGTATGGGCTACAGGCTGGATGTGGACGCTGCAAAGGCATCGGTCTCCCTTGCAGCGCTGTTTGATGATATCTGTCTTACCCTTGAAAAACGAATAGAGGCGATTTTTCACTTTCTTGACTATGAATGGGACCTTTTTATCGGTGTGATAACCGAAACCGACCGCCTCCACCATTTTATGTGGTCAGCTGCCCATGAGGGTAATGAATTTAATGCGCAATTCCTTGATTTCTATAAACGAATTGATCTGTTTATCGGAGAGATGCAGCGCAGGGCAGTGGAGAAATATGGTGATAATCTTTCTATCATGATCGTATCAGACCATGGGTTTTCAGATATCAGGCAGGAAGTGTACATCAATTCATTTCTCACCGAAAAAGGGTGTCTGCGCTTTAACAGCGCTTCGCCCAGATCTCTTGAAGAGGTCCATCCTGATTCCAGAGCCTTTGCGTTAGACCCTTCCAGAATTTATATAAACACGGAAGACAGGTTTTCCGGAGGATGCGTCAGCAGGGATGACTATCAGAATGTCCGTGAGGAACTTCGGAACGCTTTTCTATCTCTTAGGTTTGACGGCGAGCCGGTAATAAAGAAAGTTTTTATGAAAGAGGAACTCTATTCCGGGACCTGTTTTGAACGGGCTCCGGACCTTGTCCTCCTGGCGCACCGCGGCTTTGACCTAAAGGGCGCAGTCAATAAACAGAGCGTATTCGGCAAAGGAGTCTTCACCGGGACTCACGTTCAGGACGATGCGGTGTTCATTCTCCACGACGGCAAGAGACACGATCTTCTTCCGGACGTTATTGATATCACCGATATCGCACCTACTATTTATCAGATCCTCTCTATCAGGGATGTACAGGTCGACGGCAGATCACTGGCTGGCATCCGATGATTGTCCGGACTGACTGCAGGTTTTTCAAAGGGGACATACCGTGCCGACCGCACAAGGATCAAGGTCTGCACTGCGAAGGCTGTTCTGCCTTTGAACCGGTAAAGGAACGGATACTGATTATCAAGCTTGGTGCCATAGGTGATGTGATCAGGACCACTCCCCTTCTTGTCAAGCTGAAGGAAGTCTATCCGCAGGCAGAGATATCATGGCTTACGCACTATCCTGAGGTTGTCCCTGGATCTGTTGACAAGGTATACATCTTTGAACTTAAGGATATTCTTGCCCTTATGGCAACACCATTTGATATTGTATATAATCTTGACAAGGACCGCGAGGTCTGCGCTCTTGTTCAAATGATAACCGCAGATAGTAAAAAGGGGTTTCTGCTCTCCCAGGGCAAGTGCAGCCCCCTGGATGACAGTGCCCGGCATAAATGGCTCACCGGACTCTTTGACGATGTGAGCAGGGACAACACAAAGAGCTATCCCCAGGAAATATTCGAAATTTGCGGGTTTAACTTTAACCGGGAACCTTATATTCTTGACAAGCCTACTGTTGTTGCTTTCAAAGACCTGAAAGAGATGAAGATACTCATCGGTCTCAACACAGGTTGTGGCGGAAGATGGAAGACACGCCTCTGGCCTGAAGAATACTGGATTGAACTTGCCTGGAGACTGAAGCATGACGGCAAAGAAGTGGTTCTGCTGGGAGGTCCTGACGAGGATGCGAAGAACAGGCGGATTGCGGAGGCTGCGGGATGTCTTTACCCGGGACATTTCCCGTTTCAGACTTTTGTCTCTCTTGTTGACGCCTGCGCTCTTGTGGTGACGGGGGTGACGATGGCCATGCATGTTGCCATCGGACTGAAAAAGAAGTTAGTCCTTTTCAATAATATATTCAATAGAAACGAATTCGAACTCTACGGGCTGGGTACCATTGTCGAGCCTTCACAAGACTGCCTTTGCTGTTATAAGACTGAATGTGCAACAGACTGCATGCGCGAAATTACACCTGAACGAGTCATCGCAGAGTGCGACAGGCTCCTTAATAACGGGAACCATGTCTAAACGGCGCGAAGGTCTTTCAATAATATTTCCTGCCTATAATGAAGAAGCGAATTTGGAAGCCGTAATAAAACGGACAGCTGATGTTATGTCCGAAGTTACCGATGACTGGGAGATCATAGTCGTTGACGATGGCAGTACGGACGGGACCGCAGAGATCATTGATAGTTTCAGGACACTCGGGGAACGGTTCAAAGCTATTCATCACCCCATGAACAGGGGTTATGGAGCAGCACTTAAATCGGGCATAATAAATGCAAAAAAAGATCTGATTTTTTTCTGTGATTCTGACCTTCAGTTTGATATAAGAGAGATTGACAAGTTACTGGATTGGATAGATGCCTATGATATCGTTATCGGATACCGGGCAAAGCGGCAAGACCCTTATTATCGGCGGCTGAATGCCTTTGGCTGGAATATGCTGATGAGGTTCGTGCTTGGGCTCAAAATAAGGGACATCGACTGTGCCTTCAAAATCTTCAGGAGAGAAGTCTTTGATAGAATCAATATAGAGGCAGTGGGGGCCATGGTCAACGCTGATATCCTCGCCAAAGCTCTAAAGTTAAAATTTACGCTCAAGGAAGTTCCGGTAACCCATTACCCACGGCTTAAAGGAAAGCAGACAGGAGCAAAGCTGAGGGTGATCCTCAAGGCCTTTGGAGAGCTCATTACCCTGTCCCGGAAGCTTAAGCTTTATCAGTGACCTTGTATTATCATGCGCTGCGTCTTTTTGTAATAGTTTTTTTGGTCATTTTGACGCTCCCCGCAGACAATTTTGCTGAGCAAGCGGACAAGGACTTTGAAAAGCTGAGAAAACACGGCGCAATTATCCATAGAACCGGTATTTGGATGATGCAACCCCTGCCTGACAATGAAAAACAACTGCAAAAATTCAGGAATGCAATACGCACTAATCAATATCTCTCAGGCGTAGTACTCCACGCTGATTGGAGCAGGGTGGAGTACAAAGAGGGGGATTACAATTTTGACGGTTTTGATCGTGCCATCGCAGTCCTCAGGGAACAGGGGATGCCGTATCAGCTGATAATAAAACCCGGGACAGGGACGCCTCAGTTCATCTATCAAAAAGGGGCCGCACATTTCCAGGCAGTTGTGAAAAATCCTCATCGGCCTGATTATGGTGAATCCGTTACTTTTCCGTTGCCCTGGGACCCTGTTTATCAGCGCCACTTCTCACTGCTTATTAAAAAACTGGGGCTTCGGTACAGTCCTGACCCGCTGTGTGTCAGTGTTGCTTTGACCTGTGCAAACTTTCTTAGCGCTGAAATGCATCTGCCTAAAGAGTTTCAGGACATGGAGAAGTGGCGATTGCTGGGTGATTATAAATCTCTCCTGCTGGGCGTATATAAAAAATATATCGATGAATGGTCACAAGCGTTTCCGCGGCAGGAAATCTGCCTGCATGTTTCCCCTGTGCTGGATTTAAGGCCCACTGAGTTTTCAGAACTGATTATTGCCTATGGCCTGTCCAAGTACCCTGGTCAATTTGCGATCCAGACTGACATGCTGACAGGACGCAGGGAAGATGCCGGAAAGGAGCCTTATGATCTGGTCATGAAATTGAAAGACAGGGTCTACCATGGGTTCCAGAGCCTGGCGGCTTTCGCGCGGTCCGGCGAAAGAATGGGGTCTGTAGAGATGGCTGCGTTGAATGTTGTGCATGCTGAAGGGAAATATTGGGAGGTATGGAACATTGACGGGATGAAGGCCGATGTTTCACAGAGGATATTAAGAACCTGGGATGAGGCAAAAAAATCAGGGTATATCAATTATAAGGCAACGCTCATTGCCCGTGGCCTGTACCGTGAAAAAGAGGACGATACGTACGGCAAGAAAACTCGGAGAAGCAGAAAACGGGCACAATAATTAAAGCGCTATTAAGGGTCTGACGATTCACTTTTCCCATAAATAAACCCTTGCGTCATAACTTTCATAGACGACTTTAAAGTTTTTTGTGATATATGCAGTTGTCTGCTCGTCATTCGCAACGTCCAGGAGCCTCTGGGGCGCTGATATAAACCATATGCGGTTATACTGTGCGGCAACATTTTCAAGCTCATGAAAATTCGTTATGGCCGGGTTTCCCAAAAACTTGTCGATAAAGCGTGTGGGCTGGTCTTTTCCCCCGGCATACCAAAAGGTCCGGGCCATCAGGGTAGAAAAACTGAGATTTCCGGACAGCTTTGTGTAATATTCCAGTGTATGGGGCATCATCACGAGGATCAGATCTCCTCTTCTGGCGTTATCAGCGACATATTTGTTCACAGACCGGTAGTCATACCAGTAGACATTTGCGCGTGCCAGCGTCGGCGGAATCTCAGGTTCTTTTGCCAACAGGTAAAAGGAGAAGAAGATATTGTTTGAAGCCACAAAAAGGATCAGCGCAAACGCTGTTGACGAAATATATGCCGTGATAGTAACCCCGATATTTCTGGTGCGTATATATCCTCTGAGAGAGTCAAAATATATGAACCCGACCGAAGAGGATATGAGTATCAGAAAGGGCTCAAGGTTATAGACATAACGGGAGGAATGAATTGAAAGAAAGTTGGTCAGCGAAAAAGCTACACTGACTAATACGACATACAGATAGCGCAGTGCCTTGTTTTTGAAGATAAGGGGTATACCGGCAATCAGCCCGAGGGTCAATATGAAATTGTTTTCCATCAGGAAAAAAGTATTGATATAAAAGTAGGGATCATACATCGGATCCAGGAAAAAGAGCGTTGGCAGACCGATATCGGATATCTTTGAGCCGATAAGAAGATAGGGTGTCTGGGCAAGGAGACGCCTGCTTTGTTGTATAAAAACCGTAATAAATATGATTGCAAAGCTTCCCCATACATGTTTATTCTTTAGCCAGGACAAGTCAGCCCCGCGACAGACAAGAAGGGCTGCGAACATGCCGAGAAGAATGAAACCAGAGCCCTCCCAACTCAGGTACATAAGAGCAAAGGCAAGTCCGGTAAAATACATATATTTCTTATGCGTAAAATCTGAATCCAGAGCCTTGTAGAAGAGCAACATTGTGATGGTGGTAAGGGCCTGCGTCATCTGGGGGTAAAAGAGGTTCTGACTCCAGGTCACGCACCAGGGATGAAAGGCAAATATGGCGGCAGCCAGCAGGCCTGTTTTTCTGTTAAATAAGGTCTTCCCCAGAAGGTAGATGAGCAGGATTTCAAGTGTGCCCCAGAAGACTGAGTGCATTCTGGCGCCGTAGTCATTAAAGCCAAAAAGCAGCGATGAGAAGCCTACAGAGTACGGTAAAAGTTCGTACGTAGTCATAGGCCTCAGATACGGTCCGATGATCTTTGAAGGAGTTCCTTTCGTCAGAAGCCCTTCGGTAAACTGAAGTATTGTGATTTCATCGTGGCTCAGTGATGCGATGTCCAGCCCGCGTATTCTCACGAAAAGTCCGGTCACCATCAGGCTGGCGAGCAGAACGATTATTATCCTGTTTCCGAATATCTCTTTCCGGTCTGATCTCTTTTCTGCTCCCGAAGGAACCAGCATGAGGCCGACAAACTGGATAAGGCGGAGGGCAATAAGGATAATAAGCGAAACAAGGAGAAAGGTCTTCTGAAAAGGGAATGAAAGACTGTAACGGATATCAAATTTCAATAGGTATATGAAGCAGAGAAACAGAAAAGGAGGGAGATGCAATAATCCGTCTGCTCTTAAAGCGTCGATAAAATCTCCTTTTCCAAGACTGGAATATAACAGGCCCGCTAAAAGCCAAAACCCAAGAAGAACTGCTGCAGTTCCCGCAAGGAAGAGGCCGAAGCCGAAGGCCTTCTTGACAGAAAAAGAAAGCGGTATATTGATGTCTTTGGCATTCTTGCCAAGAACATTCCATGGTTCTGCACGATAGGGCGCCAGTAATACCGGTACCTTCCATGGCAAAGAGTGCATATTCCGGATATCAGAGGCACGGCCGGAATATGCGGTCACTTTCCATGTAGCATCACTTCTAAACGCAGTCGTTGCATCTCTGTCCCTAATATATCCTTCCGCCAGAAAACCAGGAGGCATATCGGTGACCTTTACTCCTATACCAATTATGTTTTCGCCTTTCTGCAGGAGCGGGGTTATATCATATATGTTCAGATTATTATTGGAGCCAGGGTTCTTCGCTATCGATAACCCATTGACCGTCAGTTCATAAATCGGAATTCCCGCAATACCGATAACGCCGTCCATTATCGGGGACTGCAACGTTACAGATTTTGTAAAGAAAACGCTCTTTGCATCAGATTCCGGGGCCCAGATCCAGAAGGCGGAAAGAGGATGCGTAAACAGGAATGGATCCGCCGTTGGTTGCAGGATGGGATGGAGGGATGCATTACCTTCAACCGCAGCATTACCCCACCTGGAATGATCAAACTTTTCTGAATACCAGGGGACAGTTCCCTGGACCTGTCTCTCTTCGACTACTGATGTCTTCCAGGAGCCGTCGGTCGCAAAAACGTGCTGTTTCCCTGCCCTGTCCATAAAAGCGCCCTTCAGCAGAAAACGGGGCACGCCAGGATAGCTTGACCTCGAAACGTACGCTGAGATCACATTTTTTCCCTTCTTGATTTTTCCGGTGAGGTCATAGATATTTGAGACGTTCGCGGATATGAAGGTGTCGGTGGAGATCTTCTTATTATTCACGTAGAGGTCGACGCGGTCAGTCGCTGCAATTGCGACCCAGGCATCTGCATTATCGTCTGTGGCATAGAGCTCTTTTACAAAATACCCGTTTGGAGTTTGTCCTCCGGTTGTAATCCATGCCGATCCCTCAAAGTCCAGTTCATGGCGATGCGGAGGATATTCAAAGAAGACAAACCACAACAGGTAACCGAACAGAAGGCTGTACAGAATTGCCGGCACCATCCCGTAATAAAGTTTACCAGGCCTGTTTTTGTTCAAGCTACTTCCCCACCAGACTGAGAACTGCTCTCAGATTTTCGTCCTTGTCGAGCATCTGTGATTTGAGGTAAAACTCCCGTGCCTTACTGAAGGTCTTCATTTTGTAGTATGCGTCAGCGATATTGGCGCTTACATTAGCCCTGTACTGTTTATTTTGTATGGAGGTAAAGAAAGTCAGTCCCGTCATAATCGATTTGTCATAGGATGCAACATCATAGTAGGCCCTGCTCAGATAATAATACGCCTGAATCTGGGAGGGGTCCCTTTCCAGAGCCTTATTCCATGCTTCTATGGCGGCAGCAGTGTTCCCTTTTCTGTATTCCAGCAGCCCCTCATTGATATGTGCTGCAGCGAGGTAACTGCTCCCGACCCTTTCAGCCAGAGAAGGGTCAATGCGCAGTGCGTTATTGAGGTGAAAGACTGCCATGGGGTAAATGTCTTCCTGAAAGAACAAACTGGCCTGATATATGTGCCAGTCGGCCATATCGGTTCTCTTCATAAAAAAATATGCAGTCCCGATGCTGATATGGAAACTCCTGATAGAGGTAATATTGCGGTCCAGTCGCCTTGCCTGTTCGTACTCGTCAACTGCATTTCCGTATAAAGCTGCGGCAAGATAATAGCTTCCCTTGTTTCTGTGGTATTCAGCAGAGAGAACCGGCGCCAGAAAAATAATTGAGTACAACAGGAAGGAAGATACGAATAAAATGAGCAGCATATTCCTCCTGCGGGACGAAGCTGCTGCCGATCCCGCAAAAAAGCCGACCAGAACTGTGCTGCCAATGATTGCTGCATACCAGCCCAGCGTTGCGAAATGGAGCATTGCAGAGAGCCTGCCCGCAACGGTATCAGCGCTGCCCGACTCATCAAAAAAAGGCTCTACCCCGAGGTTTGGCGGGAGGTTTTTTTCCGTGAAACCTATGATGTTGTATTCCTGACGGTTCAGTTCCTGGATAGCAAGAAGTTTCTTTGAATTGATAAGGGCATAATCAAAATAGAAATGCAGCGAGATCATGATGCCGATGATCCCGGCTATGAATCCGATCCACCTCCAGCGTCTGTTCAGAGCAGCGAGGGAAATGCCTCCAAGGACAAGACAGATCATGCCATAGGAGACACTTGAGGGGAGGTGCTCTGAAAATCGTATCGCATTCCCTTTCAGCCATCCAAGGAGAGGCCGGTTGATCCATCCGATAAAGGGGCTTGCCATTAAGAGGCCGGAACCGCAGATAATAGCCAATCTGCTGCCCGCTGCCCCGGGAGACGCCGCCTTTTCGCCCTGTTTATCGGTCACGTTGATCATCCTTTCAGATTGTTCTCTGCCACTGGTGGAACCGGACCTTTTTTCATAAACCGGATGCTTTCCTTAATTGCAGCGAACTCTCCTGCGGAAAACGTCTTCAGCATAAAGAGAAGCAGGAGATAGGCAGCGCAGCCTGCAAGAGCCCCAAAAAACATCCAGACAGGTGCTAAACCGGAAAAAAAGGAGAGCACCGCCCACATTGCCATTCCCGATACAGCAGGTTTCCATAAGGCCCTTGAAAAGGAAATATTTTTGTCGAGGGATTTCGCATAATAAATGCCAATGAGAAACAAGGCTGCCTCGGCAATTAACGTAGCCACGCAGGCGCCGATGAAATCAAACACGGGGATCAGTGCAAAATCAAGTACAACATTGATAGCAAGACTGAGGACGGAACTTATGGTATATAAACGTTGCAGGCCCAGGGCAGAGAAGAGATAAATAAACTGTGCTGTTGGAAAGAGAAACAGTACGGTTAAACTCAGAATCTGGAGCGCAAGATAAGCATCCGAAAATTTCTGACCGAAAAGCACGGTCATGATTGAGCGGGCATAAGCGGCGAGGACAACCACGATCGGCACACCCAGTATATACATGAACTTCAGGCTTTTTTCGTAAGCGAGGAAAAGCTCTCCGGATGAGTTTTTTCCCAGTCTTGCAAAATAGGGGAAAAGCGTCAGTGATAGTGTGTGGGAAAGAAGATTCATCGACTGGATAATCTTATATGGGGCGCTGAAAAGGCCTGCTGACGCAGCAGTTCCGATTGCCGTCAGAATCAGGATATCAACCTGCCACGATATTTTCCTGAGGATGCTGGCTATGCCGACAGGCAGTGCTTCAGAAATAAAATACCGCCATGCCTGTACATCTATGATCATCCTGGTCCTGAGATATTTGGCGCCGGCAAGTTGATAGTAAAAAAACCAAAGAGCCAGATTGGCAATAAGATAGGAGATTGCAATCTCTGCCAGACCCTTCCGCAGTAGTATGACAAGAACAATCAGAGAGAGGAGGAGGACCTTGTGCAAAACAAAACCGATGGCATTATATTCCATGTCTTCCATCGCCCGGAAGATGGCGTTATATCCCAGGGCATGGACTGTTGCAAGAACTGCCACTCCCATAATATACGTCGTCGTCTTTATTGCAGGGTCAACAGGGAGAAGATTGATGATTATGATTATCATCAGCAGGACAATAATCGAGAGGACCCATATGAGGGATTTGGTTACCCCGAACTGGTATTTTAGTCTGTTCCTGTTGACGGCAACTTCTCTGATCATGATGTTGCTCAGCCCTGAATCTGCGATCATCTGAAAAAAACCGACAAAGGCGAAAACGAAAGAATAGTGCCCGAACCCGATGACCCCGAGGTAGCGCGCTATCACAACGGTTATGAAGAAATTCAGAGTGAACCCGAACAACTCTGAAGAGACCATTACCGATATATTTTTTGCAATGCGCTGAGATTGCTTCATTTCTGCAAGGACGTTATCGAACTGCCCCCGATAGACTTGACCATGTTCAGATACGCATTTCTCAGGTCATAGCGTGACTGGACAAGTGCCTTTTTCTGCTGGTAAAGGTCATATTCGGCGTTCAGGGCAAGGGGAAGGGGGACCATGTTTTGGTTGAACTGAGCCCTGACAAGCCGCGCATTTTCGGCCGATTGTTCTACGATCTTTTCCCGCAGCGAGATGTCGGCCCTGATGTTTTGAATGTTTGTATATGCAGTGATGACTTCCTGGGCTATCTGCCTTTTTAAGGAGACAAGGTATTGCTCTTCGTCAAGCACCTTCATCTTTTGGCCCTCGGCCTTTGATTTGATGCCGCCGAAATCGAAAAGGGGTACATTTACCTGAATCCCACCAATCCACAATGCATTATTGCGTGAACCATAATCATTTGCAACGGCAAATGATGACACAAAATCGACTGTCGGATATTTTTGATTTTCCGTCAGCTTCAACGCCTCTTTTGCCATAGCGGTCCGCGCCTCCTGGGCCATGATCTCAAATCGTCCTGCAATGGCAGTTTCAATAAGCCTTTCAACGGAATTAAGTTCCGGCAGAACAAAATCCCCGTCTGAGACAGGGATAGATTTCGTCGGATCCAGACCCATCTTCACCGTGAGGTCTGTCATAAGTAACCGGGCCTGATTTATGAAGATCAGCCTTTCTTTTTCACCTGATGCGAGTTTTACCTCTGATATGAGCAGGTCGTTCTTTGACAGAAGACCTTCCCTGAATTTTGATTTTGCTGTATCATGAGCATGCTTAAGAGACTTCAGGTGCTCTTCAGCCGCCTTTATATCTTCATTATTCCTTAATACGCTGAAGAAGGAATTCCCTATCCCAAAAATAACCTCATTTTTCTTTGCAGCGTAACTGCTCTTGTCAACAGATACCTGCTGGGCCGCCATGTTTACAGAGGGCGCATTTTTTGCGAAGATCGCACCCTCTCTTATGATTGGCGCAGTAAGAGTTAGCCCGGCTGATATATATTGCCCTGAGCTATCGCCTGCCTTAATCCCTTCATCAGTGATATTGCGTACGATAGCTATGGGGGACACGGGGTCGCCGTGCAGATAGCCGGTGGAAGCGTTCAGATCGAGGCGCGGCAAAAAAAGAGCCTTTTGATAGTCGAGGCCGTGGCCTGAGGTCTTTATCTTTGCCTCTGCTGACTGAAGCTCAGGGCTGTTTTTTAAGGCATAATCGATACAACTCTGCAGAGTCCATACGTCATTGCCAAATGCTTTTCCCTGCGCCGTTAGAATAATCATGAAAAAAAAGAATGCCCTGAGGCCCGATTTGTTCATTTGTTTCCTCCCTCAATATGCACTTTGTCCCCCTCTTTCAGAAAGGCGATACCGGCAGTTGCGACCTGATCGCCTTGTTGCAGACCTTCAGTAATCTCTGTGAGGCCACCTCCTGAAACACCTGTCTTGACACGCCGGATATGGGCCACGGAATCCTTGTCAATAACGAAAACCGTTGCTGCCTCGCCAACCGGGTTAACAACAGCGACTGTCGGGACCGCAAGGCCTTTCTTATCGTTCTTTATCCTTGCAAATCCCGTCAACCCGGGTTTGATCCGCAAATCGCTGTTACGGATCCTG
This sequence comes from Nitrospirota bacterium, assembly GCA_016217675.1. GTDB lineage: Bacteria > Nitrospirota > Thermodesulfovibrionia > Thermodesulfovibrionales > UBA6898 > UBA6898. The sequence goes on along the minus strand of JACRHC010000033.1, from coordinate 97,774 downwards.
ATATAAGCAGCAAAAGTCTTTGTCTTGGGGTCAGTGCTGGGATCTATCTTTACGATCTCTCCGCTAAAGGTTTCATTTGCAAAGGAATCGAACATAATTTCGGCATGCTGCTGGAGATGGACGTAGGAGATCTTTTCCTCCGGAATCCGGGCCAGCATGAATATATCGTCTATGATACCGATGATGATAACAGGGTCATTCAGCTTCGGTGTTTCTCCCTGATTGACCTGTCGCTCCAGTATGATGCCCCTGACAGGACTCTTGATGACCGTATTATGCAAATCCCAAGTGACCTTTTCCCATTGCTGCATGGCTTTGGAATGTTCCCACTGCAGTCTCTTGATGTCTGCATCAGCCTTTTCAAGCTCGACCTTTGCGATGAGGTTATCCTGAAACAGGTTCTGCATTCTCTTGAAGTTCGTCTTTGAGTAATTAAGATCTGTCTTTGTCCTGTTTACGTTTTCCTTGGCTTCTGCAAGCGCTGCCTTAATGAGCTTCTGGTCGAACTCAGCCAGCACCTCTCCCTTTTTTACGAGATTTCCGATCGTAACCTTAAAAGACGTGATGGGTTGCGATATGAGTGCAGTCAGCGCGACCTTTTCGACCTCCTGTGTCTGCCCGCTTGCACCGACTACTTCCTTGATGGTATCAACCTTTGCCTCTGCCACGCTGACCGGCATCTTCCCCTGGACAAGGCGTGCTTTTTTGGGGTCCGTCTTCAGCATATGCGAAACTACGATAACCGCTGTGACACCAGTCCCGATCAAAATGACGGCGATCAAGAGGCCCAAAAGCGTCTGTTTAAGTCTCATTGTCGTATATCCCCTTCTCTTTTAAAATTTTTCGGTAAATATCTTCTATCTTTCCGGCCAATATTCTCCAGTCAAAGGCATCACTGACGGTCCTGCGGGCTTCTCTGCCCAGGCTCTGCATAAGCCCCCGGTCCTGCAGCAGGCAGACGACTGACTGTCCGAACCCTTGCCAGTCCTCGTTCTTTACAATAAGAGCATTCTTCATATGGGTAAGTCCTTTCGCAGAACCCTCAAAAGTGACAATTGCCTTTTCCGCTGCCATATAATTCAGGAGTTTAACAGGGAACCCCGGGCATGAGGGCCGGGGAATCACTGCTATATCAGCAGAAGCGAGAAAAAAAGGGATGTCCTCAAGGCGGCCTTCATCGGTGAAGATGACGTTCTCTGCAATACCGATTTCTCCGGCAAGCTGTTTATGCTGATTCAGATCAGCGCTGCTGATGATATTGCCGACAATGAGGAGAACGGCGTTTCGAACTGAATCAAGGACAACACGCATTGCCTTCAGAAGAAGATCTATTCTCTGGAACCGGTCGAGGGTTCCGGTATAAATAATCAGCGGCCTCTCACCTATCCGGTATCTCCTTCTCATCATATCGGGATCTTTTCCTTCAAACATGCCTGGATTTACACCTGCGGGCACAATGGCGAGCATGTCCGGCGAAATCTTCTTCTCCAGCATAAACTGATGCAGTTCCTCTGATACCACCGTTATATAATCACCCATCTTCGGGACGATCGTGTCAAGAAAGCGCGCGAGTATGACAGCAAGGGCTTTCGGCCTGATAAAATTGTAAGAGGGGAGTTCGTCGGCCATGGTGTTTACGGCATTATAAAGCATCGGTTTTCCCGTAATAATTTTTGCGATAAAGCCGGCCAAGGCCCCTTCATAGTTATGCGCATGTATTATATCTATCTTTTCCTGCCGAATTACCTTGCATAGTTTTACGACCAGAAGGATATCAAGGTAGGGCTTATACCAGGTTGGACCGACCGCGACCTTTTTCTTTCCAAAGGCTGCACGGGTCCGGTGGATCGTAACTCCTTCGACAGGGATATCCTGTCCGATTGGATAGGTCACAATGTGAACGGTATGCCCGCGTGAGGAGAGTGCCTGCGACATCTCACGTATGCTGGCAGGGGATCCGTGATTCGCAGGAAAAGGGCAGGCAGCTACCATGGCTATGGAAAGAGACCGCATTGCTTACAGATACCCAAGCCCTTTTAATCGTTCCTCAATAACGCGCTCTTCTTCAGCAGTATACGCATAATCAGGAATATGCTCAGACGGTGAGGTTGACTGAAAACGGGGTTTCTCAGCACGGTCATCAGCAAAACATTCCTGCAGCACCCTTCCATCCAGATCCAGAGGAATCGGGATTCCCATGATATGCAGTATCGTAGGAGCCAGATCAATAAGTTCGACCTTGTCGATAGGTGTTCCGGGCTTAATTCCCTTGCCCTGTATGATAAAAACCCCCTCCTCTCTGTGGCTGCCTGAGCGTTTCAGCATAAAGTCAGGCATCTTCTTCATCTCCTGCTTACTCAACTTTTCAATGCTTTCCCTTGTTTTTGCCGTAAAGCTCGGTCTGAATAAATAGGAGTAACCTTCTGTATTGTTCCAGGAAATAAGAATATCCGGAGAATTTTCAATGTAATCTCCCCGATAGATATCCTCCTTGACATATGCCTTAGCAACAACCTTTTCACCGGATTCCGGGTCTTTCCACGCATTCAGAGCACCTATCGTCTTATTTATGACAGACAGATAGTCGTCTTTTCCCACGGTCCCCTCAGGCTCCCGACCCTTAAGGTTGACTCGCAGATTCGGATAGTAAGGGGTTTCCTCTGCGTAGACCAGTGTCCGGGACCAGTCAATAGATGAAAATCTGAGTTTTGCTTCCCACTTCAATCCCATGCCCTCAGGATTGTAAAGAAGACGCTTGATCCATTTTGCAGGAAGAACAGTTCTAATAAAAAACTTCATAGTGTCCAGGGCTTTGCTGAAATATTTCCTTGAGGAGTCCTGCCGAAAGGTTAAGAGCCCGTTCTGTTCGAGAAACCTGTTGATATATACAACTTTGTCTCCCGCACCACCGGCTCCATGGTCTGACATAACGATGACTGTAGCATCTTCACCTGAAAGGTTCAGTAAAGCGCCGATATGTTCGTCAATGCGTTTGTAGATTTCATAGATCGGATCAAAATTGACCTGTTCGTCCCCGATTCTTTGGGGAGAACGAGGATCGTGGTATTTCCAGAAATGGTGCATGACCGCGTCTGTTTCACCAAAGACGATCATAAAAAGGTCCCAGGGGCCTTTTTTTATAAGGTATTTTGCCGTTTCGGCCTTTCTGTCGACAGCACTCAGGAGGGCCTCCAGTGCCTTGTCGATATTCCCCTCCTTCAGTTCCCGCGAGAATTGAGCAGAGACGATATATTGCCCGACCTTCTCATTGAGTTCATGGAATAATTCACGGGGATACATGATTCTTTCGTCCAGAAAAGGAGCGTCGAAGCCTGAAATCATGACCCCGTTTATCTCCTCAGGGGGATAGGTTACCGGGACGCCGATCACAGCACAGCGCCTGTCTGCAGCGCTCGCAATTTTCCAGATCGTATCGCATTTCCTGTGTCCTGCATTTTTTATCTCAAGGTTAAAGGTCCCCCGCTTGCGCTCCATGAAATCAAAGACCCCATGTTTCCCCGGATTCTTTCCTGTCATGAAGGCGTTCCATGCAGGGAATGTCATAGGAGGAACCGTAGACCTCAGATTCCCTGTTGTCCCTGAATTCATCAGGCTTGCGATATTGGACAGCTTACCTTGAGCAACCCATGGTCTGATAAGATCAAAAGTCCCTCCGTCGAGCCCTATGATAAATACCGGCGGCATTTCAGATATACCCCAATCCTTTCAGCCTTTCCCTGATCTTTTCTTCCTCGTCGTCAGAATAGTACCCGCCGTCCTGAGAAGGACCTGAGGTATCTGTATCATGGTCTGAACGGTTGACCGGATGCTGCCTGACATAAGTCTCCTCGAAGGCCTCTGTTATCACAGAGCCGTCCATATCTCCTTCTATCGGCAGGCCAAGGAGATAGAGGATCGTCGGTGCAACATCGGTCATCTTAATCTCCCCGAGGCACAGTCCTTTTTTTGCAGGCCCCCCCTCCATAATAAAAACGCCCGCCTTTCTATGACTGCCTGTCCTGCTGAAGAGGAACCTGGACTGATTGTCCTTTTCTCTGTCAAATCCGGCCACTGCCCTGTCCCCCCGGTCAGAATAGCTCGACCTGCTCAGATGAGAATAGCCGTTTTTGTCGAAGTTCCAGTCAATAATAATGTCTGGAGCTTTATACACATATTCTCCTGTATAAAGCTCTTCGCGCTTATAGGCCTTCTTCACGAGATCTGTGCCATCTTCGTCTTTCCATTTATGAAGCTCTTCTATGACACTCTCTCTGACCTTTTCGTAATCCCCTGCCTCGACAACGCCTTCAGGCTCCCTGCCCTTCAAATTTATCCATATACTTGGATAGTAAGGTGTCTCCTCGGAAAAGGCAATCGTCTTGCCCCAGTCAATATGAGAAAACCGGAGAGACGACTCAATCCTGTTGACGATATTGAAGCGTTTGCTGTAAGCCAGTTTTTTTCTGATGCGCACCGGGATTACCCTCGTAGCTATAGACTTGAGCAGGCCAAACCCTGACTTAAGAAAACCCGGGCCAGGCAGGGCCTTCCTGTGCTGGCTCTCCTTAAAGGTAAAGAAGCCCTTGTTTCGCAGCCAGCGGTTTACATAAATAATTCTCTCTCCGGTCCCTCCGAAGCCGTGATCAGATACCACCATCCTGATGCACCCTTCTCCTGCGGACTCCATGATCTCACCCAAGGCCTTGTCAAGTTCCTCATAGACCGTGCGGATGGGGTCTTCGTATCTCGTTTTTTTCATAGCTCCGCGATGAGGAGAATTTATGTCGTGGTAGTGCCAGAAGTGGTGGCAGACGACATCAGACTCCATAAATACAACCATAAAACAGTCCCATTCCCTCAGGCCCAGCAGATAACGACAGACCCTGGTCCTTTGCCTCAGCACGTCCAGTATCGTATCAACTGCCTCGTCTATTCTGTCGCCGTCAACCTGAGAGGCAATGTCAGGGGCTATGATATAGCCGCCTGCTTTTTCGCTGAGCTCCGCATAAAGTTCCGGCGGGTAGACAGAGGAACTGCTGAATCCGGGGGCGTCAAAACCGCTAATCACGACACCGTTCACTTTTTCCGGGGGATACGTCACCGGCACACCAATAGCAGCAACAGTCTTATCCGCCTCGCTGACAAGCTGCCACAGGGTCTTTGCCCTCCTGTTCAGTGCATTGGTAAATCTGATGGAGTAGGAGTGGTCTTCACGCTCAGTGAAATCATAAACCCCATGCTTCCCCGGGTTTTTACCGGTCATAAAGGCATTCCACGCAGGGAAGGTCATCGGTGGCACTGTTGAAAGAAGGTCCGCATGAGTTCCGTTGGCAAGAAGCTTGCCGAGGTTGGGCAGTCGTCCTTCGGCAATCCATGGTTTTATGAGGTCAAAGGTGCCTCCGTCAAGACCTATAATCATTACCTTTGTCATGTCAGCTGATGTACCCCAATCCCCGCAGGCGTTCCCTGATCTTCTCTTCTTCCTCCGCAGAGTCGAGCCTGCCTGCAGGAGAATCACCCTGCTTCCTCTCTTTTGAAAAGGAAACAGGATGAGCGTTCAGAAAAGCATCGTCAATACATTCGGTCAGTATCCTCCCGTCCATATCTTCTGGGACAGGGACGCCGGAAAGGTAGAGCACTGTTGGCGCGACATCGATAATTTTTGCATCGTGCAGCGAAAACCCTTTTTTAAACGGATACCCGCCAGCCATGAATATCCCATTGATCTTATGGGTCCCGCTCCAGTCCTGTCCTCCCCGGACCCCATCTTTTTTGATGGAGATGGCATTGCCCTGTTCATGCGGCAGACTGGCACGGGGAAGAAAGCCTTCCCCTGACCACCAGTCGAGAACCAGGTCAGGAGCATTGCAGAGAAAAGGGCCGTTGTAAATCTCCTGTTTTCTGTATATTTTGCTGACGATCTGTTTCCCTTCAGGGTCTCTCAGTTCAAGAAGTTTATTGATGATATAGGTTATAAGCTCCTCATAATCCTTTTCTTCAACTGTTCCCTGAGGGCGCTTGCCCTGAAGATTAACCCAGATGTTTGCGGAGGTGGCGAGCATTTCGACAGAATAGGCACGGGTTTTTCCCCAATCGATCAGGGAGAGTGACAGGTATGATTCAAATTTGTTCCGTATGCCGGGAAACAACCGGGCCAGCAGCATCTTCTGTCGTGACGAGAGACGGGATTTCAGAAAAGACTCGACCTTCTTCAGAAAGCTCCAGGCAAGGGATTGACGCTGGTCTTTTGTTTGATCTCCTGTTTTGTATGCAAGTACACCGATCTCCTGGAGAAAGTTATTCAAAAAGAAATGTCTGCGGCTTACAGGACCTGCGCCGTGATCAGACATTATAATAATGGCTGCATCCTCCGGAAGCGCTTTCATGATCTCTCCCAGGTTTTCGTCGATCTTCCTGTATATGCGAAAGACCGCATCACCGTATCTTTTGCTGCCCGCAGAATCAAACAGAGGATGTCTGCTGTCCATGTAGTGTAAAAAGTGATGTTGCACCTGGTCCGTAGCGTTAAAGACAACCATAAATACGTCCGGATTATATTGCTCAAGCAGATAAAGGGAGATGCACTTCCGGTAGTCCTCAAGTTCCTCAAGTTCCTTAAGCACCTTGTCCCTGATACGGTCATTTCTCATATGTCCCAGATGCCGTATGTCGAGCCGGATCTTTCCGAACCTTCTCTCAAGCTCTGCTCTCATTTCGCGTGGTCGTACAAAATCACTGTTCTCATCAGGAGTGTCCATACCGGAGATAAAAAAGCCTGATACCTCTTCAGGAGGAAAGGTCATTGGCACATTGATGACGCCGACCTTCCTGCCGGAATCGCTGAGGATGCGCCACAGGCTGTCGGCCTTTCTTGCAGAGGCATTGGCATAGCGGATCTCATAGCCGCCGTCCGGGTGGGAAATAAAATCAAAAAAATCTGTCTTGCCGGGGTTCTTGCCGGTCATAAAAGAGGTCCAGGCTGGTGCGGTCACAGGCGGGAATGTGGATTGCAAATCTCCGGATACCCCATACCCCATAATATGCCTGAAAGCAGGGAGTTTCCCGTCGTTTACCCATGGCCGTATGAGATCCATTGTAGCACCATCAATTCCGATGATAACAACTTTATTCCCTGCGCTCACAGCGGTTCACTTATTATTGCAAAAAAAATCATGGCTGGTATTATATCAGCTATGCCTGAAGAAATCCTGGAGAGGGAGGCGCAGCTTCATAGGGAGCCTATGCATCTTCAGTGATATTTGGCAAGAAGTAAAGAAATTTTCAGTGCGAAGGAATGAGTGAGGAGTCAATCTATTGTTTTCAATGGGTTGCAATAATAAATTGCTTCACTGCGTTGGCGATGACATTTTTCAAGAATCCGCCGGTAAGAAGAGCGGAAAAGCAGTTTGCTGGCTTGACAAAATACTCAACTGCATTTATAGTTTTTACATGATTTATTCGCATTGTTTTCAGCCCATCTGCAAAAAAGATGCGGGTTATGTATTAATAATATGATATTTGTAATCGTAATTAACGGTAACTGCTTGAAACAACAATTGTAATATTGATTACAATAATTAGATCAAAGGAGGTGGGTTAGGGGCAGAGCTTCGACAAAATCAGCGTTGTACAATCTATGTAACGCAACCATATATTCCAAAAAGGAGGAAGTCCAGATGAGATTAAGATTATTATCAGTTTTTTTCGCAGTCGCCCTGTTGTTGCTGGGAACAGCGGCAGCAATGGCATTTGTGGGCACCCCGTTTTCTGTAGAGACAGGCGGAGCGCCTGACCTGCAGGCAAACCCTGCAGTAGCTTCAACTCCCGGAGCAGGAGCTACTTCTCAAAGATTCATTGTCGTATATGAGGAGCCTGATCCTGCCAGGGGTGACGGAAACGGCATCGGACTCGTTGCCCAGATTTATGACAGGCTGGGTGCCCCTGCCCTTCCGCCTGTAGTCATCACTTCTGGTGGAGCAGCAACAGGTGACCAGACACAGCCTTCTGTCTGCAGAATCACCGACAGCAAATGGCTTGTTGTTTACAGCGGCGCTGAAGGCAAGATTCATAGCAGAACCGTAACAAGAGCTGGTGCGTTGGGTGCTGACACTGTAGTATCAGAGGTGACTGGGACCTCAAACCCCAAGTGTACTCTTGACCGGACCAACAACCATGGTCTTGTTGTTTGGGAAGACACCAGAGACTACGGTTCAACAGGCATTGACATTTATGCCCAGCTCATTAACCCTTCTAACGGCGCTGCCCAGGGTGTCAACTTTGTCATTTCTGATGATATTAAGGATGAACTTTCTCCTGCTGCAGGCGAGATCGGTTCGAATGTTGGCGCTGAAAGTTTTATTGCCTGGAAACTGCAAAACTTTGACGGCACGTCTGATATTGTTGCCGCTACCGTAGATACCGGCAGTGGCGTGCCTGCTACATCGAGTTATGCCGGGGTAACAGCATGGGGATCATTGACCGGCTCCTGTGCTGCTAATGATGTGCATTATGATTATAACTCATCACCTGATGTAGCAAATCTTGTAGACTCTCAGATGGTTGTCTGGCGGGCACAGGATGGCTTAGGCACCTCAGTTATCCAGGGAGCACAGCCCTGTACTATTTGTGGAATTCAGTCCTATGATGCCTTTTGCCATCAGATATCTGACACGACAAATGCATCCCAGCCTGCTGTGTCGGCTGTCAGGACTGACCTTTCCGGAGTTGGCGACGATGAGGCTTACATAACATGGGTTGATACTACATCAGGCAATAAGGATATTAAGGGAAGGTCTGAGGCAACATTTTATTCTACTTCTGCAGGACTCGGCACTGTGCAGACCCTTGCCGCGTCTGTGAAAGACGAGAGAAACCCTTCTGTAGCTATGGGAGTTGGCGGCGGTGGTATATCCTACTTTGTGGCCTTTGAAAAGGTGACGAGTGTGGACATCTTCGGAGTCCTGGTAACGCCGAATGGTGAGATAAGCGCTGATCCTACTGCCCTCGATTTTGCTAACCAGGTTTCTTCTCCAGCAGGAACTGCCTGCAGCACTGAGCTCTTTGCGACGGTTTTCAATACCGGTGATTCAGTCCTTAATGTAACCGGTCTTACCTTGGCTGGCGGAGGCGCTGCAAGCTACCAGATCAGCACTAATCCTACGCCTGTAACGCTTCTCCCGGGCGGCACGACCCAGGTGGGTCTCAAATTCTGCCCTATTAATCCAACAGGCACGAAAAACGCTACATTGAACATTGCATCGAACGACCTTAATACGCCAACATTACCGATTACCCTTACCGGAGTCGGAGTCAAGGGTACCCTGTATGTAGACCCGAGCGCTACAAATCCTGTGCTCGGCACAACGTATTCTTGGGGCGCTACACAGGCCCTGATTCAGGGACTTGACCTTGAAGCCAGCCCGTTTGAGGCGATTAACGTGACTTCGATGAAGTTCACAACATCTGGTACAGGCAATGAACTGACAGATGTAGCCGCTGCAAAGCTCTCGATATGGAATGATGCAAATACTAACAGCATCATTGATGCCGGAGAGTTGACCCAGATCGGTGGCACACAGACCTTTTTGGCAAACAACGGCCCCGTGACCTTTGCAGGAGCACCGCTGCTTACAGTCCCTGCCGGCACGATTGTAAAAGTTGTCCTGACCTACGATTTCAATGCAGGGACAGGCTCAAAGACCTTTAAATCGAGCCTTACCAAGGCTAACACCGTTGATGTTGGCGTTACCTCGACTCTCGCACCAACAGAGTCATTTGCCTCCAATCCTGTTGTGGGCGGTCCTGTAACGGTAAAGGCATCTCCATTGCTTGTTGTTACCAGCCCTGCGCTACCTTTCCACTTTGGTACGCAAAACATAGGCACGACAACTGATCAGACCTTCACGGTCACTAACAATGGGTCGGCGGATGCACATATTACGACCATTACCGGACTTGCGGCTCCTTTCAGTGTTCTGAGTGACACCTGCTCAGGCGCGACTGTGGCACCGGCTGCCACATGTACCTTTGCTATCCGGTTTGCACCTGTAGCAGCTGGATTTTTCGCAGACACAGCACTCATCAACTCTGATGATCCTGCTACACCAACCACTGTAGCCGTTGATGGCACAGGCGGTGGCATAGACTTATAGGAAGACTGCACAAAGTAGGGGCAGGGTTTTCAATACCTGCCCCTTTTTTTATTAAAACATTCTAACCCTGTGCCCTTCTTTTGGTTTTGTCTGCGATAACGTCTCCTATACGGTTCGAGGTCGTCCTGCGAGTGATAAACAAAATGAAACATAGAGAGCATTATAATTGGTTTAGGTCACAGGCAGAGATTTTATTGATATTTTCCCTGGATCTGATTTCTATCCTGCTATTATTTCTCCTGTCAAGAGTTATCCGGACGGATATTTTGCCTTTAATCTATACCGGTTTCCCTGTTGATCATCCATTTGATAATCCAATGTATATAGTTCTGGTATGCCTGATATGGATTTTCTTTCTGTGCTATGAGGGGCTTTATACCAGGATATTTTCATACTGGGATGAGGTAAGGATTTTATGGAGGGTTTCATTCCTTTCAACAATAGGGATTTTTACGATTGCCTCAGCAGGGAAAATAGGCGATGAAATATCACGCACCGTTGTAATCCTTATGGGAATAATAGCGATTGTGTTGCTGCCCCTGATAAGGATGAAATTCAAAAAGACACTGAGACGGTTTGGTTTCTTAAAAAGGAGAGTTCTTATTCTGGGTGCCGGCAAAACAGGCAGGCTGATGCTGAAAGCTTTGATGAGAGAGCCTAATTATGGCTATAACATTATCGGCTTTCTGGACGATGACCCTGAAAAATGCGGCAAGCGGATAGAAGGTATAAAAATTCATAGAGGAGTGGACAAGGCTCTGAACTACATAAACCAATGCAATATTGAAGATGTATTTATTGCAATGCCGGGGGTGGGTAAAGAAAAACTTCAGACCTTGATAAATAAACTGCAGCATAAGGTCAAGAATATCCTTTTTGTCCCTGATATATTCGGCATTGCGGTGTTAGGGACGAACCTGCGGCATTTTTTCTATGAAGAGGCCTTTGCCTTCGAGATGAATAGTAATCTTTACCGACCGGTCAATATTTTATTGAAGAAATGTTTTGATATGGTTATCAGTGCATTACTTTTGCCGCTGCTCTTTTTCCCCATGCTTGTATTGATTGCTCTTATAAGGCTTGATTCAATAGGGCCGGCTGTTTTTTTTCAGGAACGCATCGGGAAAAATGGCAGAAAGTTCAGATGCTATAAGTTCCGGACCATGTATGCTGATGCTGAAGAGAGGCTGAAAGTTCTTTTGGAAAATGATCCCGCGAGAAAAAAAGAGTGGACGACCTTCTGGAAGCTTAAGGATGATCCGAGAATTACCCGCATCGGGAAATTCCTGAGAAAGACATCCCTGGATGAACTGCCCCAGATATTTAACGTCCTCAAAGGTGAGATGAGCCTCGTGGGGCCAAGGCCGTATCTCCCCAGTGAATGGGAATTTATTGAATCCATAAGTGACAGTATCCACAATGTCGCTCCCGGTATCACAGGTTTATGGCAGGTGAACGGCAGAAGCAATTCGGGTCATGAGTTCAGAATTATGCTTGATTTGTGGTATGTGAGAAACTGGAATTTGTGGCTTGATGTGATTATCCTTCTTAAAACCGTGAGGATTGTATTAACGCGTCAGGGAGCGTATTGACAGAGAATGTTTTTTGGTATCATGTGTTGTATAATTAAACAAAATGAGTGAAAATCCCCTGGTTTCGATAATCGTAAGGACAAAAGACCGTCCTGTCCTCCTCAAACGAGCCCTGCAGAGCATCGCTGAGCAAACCTATAGGCCCATTGAAGTTGTTCTTGTCAATGACGGCGGGTGCGACCTTGACATGACAGAGATCAATGATATCCTCGACAAAATTGTCTTGAAGTATATAAGACTTGAAAAAAACAGCGGGCGGGCTCACGCAGGGAACGTTGGCATTGAGAACTCGACGGGGGCATACGCAGGTTTTCTCGACGACGATGATGAACTGTATCCGGAGCATGTTGGATTGCTTGCTGATTTTTTGAATAAATCTGAGCTGAGTGTCGGTTACTCAGATTCAATGATGGTCTATAAGGACTATGATCCTCAGGGCGGTCAACTTAGAGAATATAAAAGTGAACTTGTATTTTCTGAGGATTTCAACTATGACAAACTGATTTTTGAGAATTACATCCCTTTGATGTGCCTTATGTTTCGCAGGGAGGTTCTGACTCAAGTCGGTGGTTTTGACGAGAATTTTGATCTGTATGAGGACTGGGATCTGTTGCTGAGGGCCGGCAGTAAATACCCTTTTCAGCATATCAGGAAAATATCGGCCAACTATAATCAATGGGACAGTGTCCTGCAAATTTCCCAGAAAAACAATGACAGTGATTTTATGAAACGGTCTTATTTGAAGGTATTGAATAAACATTTTGGCAAGATCACCGCAGCCCGGATACACCAGTATGTGTCTGCTTTTGTCAATATGAGATATATATTAAAGACCTATTTCGGGGAAGTCGGAATTTCCATGATCGATTTTGAGGAAAAGATAAATAAAACGATTGAGGGGCTGCAGCGCGCTCTGCAGGACAAAGTGCAGGATATTGATAGACTGTCTCATACCTTGCAGGAAAGGGGTTTTGAGATTGCGAGTCTGAATGGAACACTGCGCGAGAGAGAGGCATACATCAGCGAGATACACTCAGGCCGCGGGTGGAGGCTTTTGACCAAACACTTTCGTATAAGAGACCGTCTCCTGCCCTCAGGCACCAGGAGGAGACTTTTTGTGAAGTTGCTTCTGAGGGCAACTCTTAACCCAAAAGATCTGTTCAGGAGAATCAATAAGACGAACTTCAAAAAATTCATTTATCACCTTGGGAATACTGACCCTTTGACCATAGAAAGAAAAGTGGAGCAGAAACTCTCTGATGAATCTGCGCTGCGTGACGGAGCTGCGTCGGATATGGCTCCCAGGCATGCTTCCGGAGCAGTTGGGACGGATTATTTCAGATATTTATTCGATATGAACGTCAAAAAAGGGGAAGAATATGTTCCTATTGCCAGCCCCAAGTTGCCTGAGACAGACATCAGGTTAATTGCCTTCTATCTGCCTCAGTTTCATCCGATACCTGAAAATGACGAATGGTGGGGCAAGGGCTTTACTGAATGGTACAACGTCTCACGTGCCATCCCGCAATTTATCGGACATTATCAGCCTCATCTTCCGGGAGAACTCGGATTTTATGATTTACGGATAAAGGAGGTGCAGGCACGGCAGATAGAGTTGGCACTGCAATACGGCGTCTCTGGCTTTTGTTTCCATTTCTACTGGTTTAACGGAAAGACGTTGCTTGAGGGGCCAATAAGACAGTTTGCCGAAAATTATGAATTTCCGTTTTGCATAAATTGGGCAAATGAAAACTGGACCAGGAGATGGGACGGGGAGAGCAACGAAATTCTGATTGCTCAAAAGCATTCTCCTGAGGACGATATCCACTTTATAGAGTATGTCTCCGGATATCTCAGAAAAAAGCAGTATATCAGGATTGATTCAAAGCCCCTCCTGATAATATACAGGCCCTCCCTGTTCCCTGATCCGCTGGCCACTGCCCGCAGGTGGAGGGAGTGGTGCCGGGATAACGGAATCGGGGAAATATTTCTGGCCCTGACACATTCTTTTGAGCACGTGGAGCCGGAAACCATCGGTTTCGATGCTGCGATTGAATTCCCTCCCAATACATTCCCCTTAAGCGATATCTCGGATCGGTTGAATATAATAAACCTGGACTATAAGGGAGTGCCCCTTGATTATGAAGATGCTATCAATTACAGCATGCATCAGATTAGACCCCATTACAAGAAATTCAGGGGAGTATGTCCGGGCTGGGACAATGAAGCCCGGAGGCCGGGAAGGGGCACGGTGCTTGTTAATTCAACCCCGAAGGCGTACAAGAGATGGCTTAGGGGGCTTTGTGATTACACGATACGGAATTTTGAGCCCCAGGAGCGACTGATCTTTATCAATGCCTGGAATGAATGGGCCGAAAGCGCTTATCTGGAGCCGGACCGGAGATATGGCTATGCATACCTGCAGGCGACGGCTGAAGCCCTTGCGCCTTCCTGTTGTGCTGCAGAACAGAGGCCGGACTCCTGGAAGATATTATTTGTGTCCCATGACGCGTGCCGGGCAGGTGCGCAATCTGTAATCCTGAACATAATTTCCTGGTTTAAAAGGCATACCTTTGTCGATCTGAAAATACTCTGCATAGAGGGTGGAGAATTATTGCCCCGCTTCAGGGAATTGGGGGAGACGCTTGTCCTGAGCGAACTGAGAAGCAAGGGACTGGCTGATGACAAACTGTCAGGAACACTTAAGGATTTCTGCAATGGTTCCCCGGATTTGGTCTATTGCAATTCTGTGGCCTCGGGCAGGGAATATCGCCTGTTGAAATTGCTGGAAGCTCCTCTGCTTATGCACTTCCATGAAATGGAGATGAGCATACAGAGATATGCGTCCTCGTGGATAGACGAGGTAGTGGAAGGCTCTTCTTATTTTATCGCTGTTTCCGGGGCTGTCAGAGAAAGTCTTGCCGAAAAACACGGAGTGGCCCGGTCGAAAATCAGCACAGTGTATTCAAGCATCATGCCTGAATGTTCCCTTAAGATACTGGATGACAGGGAGAAACAGGCGCTAAGAAAGAGGCTTGGCTTAAAAAAAGATCGTTGTCTTGTATTTGGCTGCGGCGTCGGCATGCCCTTCCGCAAAGGTGCCGATCTGTTTATTCGTGCAGCCCGAATCCTCAAGGGACAAGGCCACGAGGACTTTCATTTTTACTGGATAGGCGAGTTTGACAGGAAGGAGCGGGATGACGCATTCGGTGTCTGGGGTGATTATCTTGCTTCATTGAAGAGAGATGATCTGCATAACCATATTACCTTTCTTGGGTTCAAAAATAATCCGAGGGAGTATCTGCAGGCAGGCGATATTTTTCTTCTGACTTCAAGGGAAGAGCCGCTGGGGCTGGTTGGTCTGGAGGCTGCCGAATGCGGACTGCCAGTAATATGTTTTGCAGACGCTGGCGGAATGCCGGAGTTTATCGGCGAAGACGCCGGGTTTATTGTCCCCTATGAGGATGCTTCGGCCATGGCCGAAAAGGTTGCAATGTTAAAGAATAACGAAGGCCTCAGAAGGAAACTGGGTGACGGAGCCAGAACGAAGGTGCTCTCGCATTTTACCACAGAGCATACGAACCCGCATATCCTCTCCGTCTGCCGCATGGTGGCGCGAAGAAAACCGGCTGTATCGGTAATCATCCCAAACTTTAACCATGCCCGCTATCTGGTGAGGCGGCTCGAGAGCGTTTTCAACCAGACCTTCGCGGACTTCGAAGTAATTATTCTGGATGACGCCTCAGAGGATAACAGCATGGAGGTAATTGAAAAATACGCTGATCATGCCGGCGTCATGATTGAGAGAAATGCGAAAAACTCAGAATCCCCCTTCAGGCAGTGGCTCAAGGGGATGGACCTTGCGAAGGCTGACATTATCTGGATAGCCGAATCGGATGATATATGTGATCCCGGTTTTTTGGAGACCCTGCTCCCTGCTTTTGATAATCCGGAGGTGAAACTGGCATACGCAAATTCACACGTAATAGATGAGAATGACAAGATTACCGGAGATTATGAGAGTGGAGAGTACCTGACATCGCTCTCTCAAACCAAATGGAAAAAAAACTATCTGGTTGATGCAACAGCGGAGATCAATGAATGCCTCGGAGTTAAGGATACCATTTTAAATATAAGCGCAGTTCTCTTCAGGAAACCTCTAATAGATGAAAAGTTCAGGGAGATGCTCCAGGGCATGAGGATTGCCGGAGATTGGTATTTTGTGGTCAACACCATAATGGGCGGAAAGATATATTATGATGCCGCCAAACTCAATTATCACAGAAGGCATGCGGAAAGCGTTATTGGCAGGACCGTGACGGAAAAGAAAATGGAAAATTTCTTCCATGAATTCTTGCTGGTTCAGGACTTCATATTTGAACATTATGCGCTTAATGAGCATTTTTGCCATAAATGGGAGAGTTACCTGCAGAAGCAATGGAACGACTTTTTCCCCGGCAGGCCCTTTGAAGAACTGCAGAAATATTATCCGTTGGTTGAGATGAGAGAAAAGATCCTCCGTAATGCGAATGGTACCTTAGGAGTAGGGGACTGCGAAGAGGACTCAATATACAAGATATGGAATTGCAGGAAGCGCCAAGAAGAAAATATAGTGCTTCTCCGTGAGATTGAGGATTCGTTGACCATGGTGAAGGATTCATCGACTATATCAATTAAAAAGTTGCTTGAGAATGTTTCCGACGAATTCTATTTTTGGCTTCTGACAGAAGGTCATGCACACATTTCCAGTGATGCCTTACTATCTTTGCTGCCCACAATGCCGGATGAGCAGATTCAGATTAATTGGACGGGACGGAGTGGCTATGAAACATTACACCAGGCCTTTCTTGCCTTCAGCCTTTTTAAGGAGATAATTGGCAGGCACTACCAAGATATTCGATCCTGTAACAGAATATTGGATTTTGGGTGCGGGTGGGGCAGAATTATCAGGTTTTTTCTGAAGGATATTGAACCGGGAGGACTTTGGGGGATTGATTGCTATGAGGAGGCTGTTGCCATCTGTAATAATTCCAACCTGAAATGTAACTTCGAATCTATTGATGTAATGCCTCCAACTACTTTGCCTGATGATTATTTCGATGCCATATATTTATATTCTGTATTCTCTCACCTTTCCGAAGAGGCGCATATGGCGTGGCTGATGGAATTTAAACGTATCCTGAAGCCTGGAGGTATTGTTATTGCAACGACGCGGCCGCGACATTTTCTCATAGAATGCGATACCTTGAGGAATAGAAAGGACGTTAAGGAATTTCAGCACGGAGCGGTTGCCTCTTTTCAGAATATCAATGATTGTTTATCGGATTATGACAACGGTAGTTTTTGTCACAGCCCAACCGGCGGCGGCGGAGTTTTGTCCACGTCTTTTTATGGGGAAACAGCCATACCAAGGGAATATGCACTTGAACATTGGAAGCAACATTATTCTCTTGTCGATTATATGTGTGATGACGAGCATAAAAGCTTTGATCAAAATGTAATTATTGCAAAAAAATAAATACCGCTGCGTCAGGAAGAATTAATGGGAACAAAATATAAACGTTTGTTCGCTCCTTGGAAGAAGAAAAATTCTTATCTGGCAGTATTGCGGACAAGGAATTTTTTTAAGTATTTCAGTAAGCATATTCTGCTCCCCACGGGTTCTTTTTTTATGAAACTCCTGCAAGTCGCTTCCTTGACTTGACCATACAAATTAATTATCCTAATTCACATTAGTTTTGAATAAAGGGAATGCAGATGAAAATAAAAATAGCGCTTATTACTTTACTAAACCTCATTTCTGTTTTTTTTGTTGTTTTTTCTGTCTCATCTCAGGGTATGGATGAAGAGGCTCGCCGTATGATGCTGGAGCATGAGAAAAGACAGCTGCAAGAGGTTATCAGGATGCAACAGCAGCAACCGCCGCAGTCAATCACGCCACCTCGCACAGCGCCTGAAAAATCATCAACACCACAACAGCAGCCCGAGGGAGATGCGTCAGTTCCTGCTGCCGGTAAGTCTGGAGAGATAGTTACACCGAGGGCGCCACAGATCAGCGCCATAGGTGAGTCGATCAACTTCTTTTTTGATGATGCTGATATCTTTGAGGTCGCCCAGACGGTCTTTGGAGAAGTCCTTAAGGTGAATTACATTATAGATCCTAAAGTTACCGGGAGGGTCAACTTCAGGACAGTTGCGCCTATTCCCCGTAGTGAAGTTCTTGCTGTCATGGAGATTATACTGCGGCTCAATGGTATCGGGTACGTTGAGGAAGAGGGCCTTTACAGGATAGTCCCTATTACTGATGTGTCGAGAGAACTGATTTATTCCCAGGTCGGGAAGGACCCGGAAAAGGTCGCCATGGAGTTATTTACCTTCAAGAATGTGAACCTCAAAGATTCCATGAAAGACCTTGAAAACGCTATCGGACTTTCTGTAAAGGATGGCAAAGTTCGGGTGCTTCCAATCTACAGATTGAACGCGCTTCTTGTGGTTGCGTCAACAAATGCACAACTTGATTATGTCAGAAAATGGGTGGAAACATTCGACAGAATATTTGACGGCGCGCGGCCAAAGGTATATGTTTACCCTGTTCAGAGCAGCAAGGCAGTCGATGTCGCATATATTCTGCAGGAATTATTCCTGGGCGCAAGGTCGACAACCGCTGCAAGAACTGCGCAGCCTTCAACTCCGGCACAGCCTGCATCATCAGCGCAGCCTTCAACAACGCCACAGTCTTCTCCGCAGGCATCAAAGTCGTCAGCAGCTCAACCTGCGGCATCTTCATCACTAACCCCTTCCGGTGTCGGATCCATGGTCTCGGAGATCACCAAGATATTTCCCGATGAGATTACGAATTCGATAATAATTCTGGCGACCCGTGAAGATTATGAGTTGATTGCCGAGACAATCAGAAAGATCGATGTGGCGCCGAGACAGGTTATGATCGAGGGCCTTATCGTTCAGGTGAAGCTGAGAGATAATCTTAGCTTCGGCTTTTCCTGGTCTGTGAATACGGACGTCAACATAACGAACATAAAACCGTTCAGGAATGACATAAACCTCAGCGGCGACATCAATGTGAACAGCCCGGCAACTGCCGAGAAGAACCTTTCGGCAAAAGGGTTCACCTTTGTTGCCAAAGATCCGACAGGCATAACAAGGGCTGTGCTTACAGCGCTTTCTGAGGAATCGAAGGCCAAAGTCCTTGCTGCGCCACACCTCCTTGTGTCGGATAATCGTGAGGCGAAGATCCAGGTGGGATCTCAGGTTCCGCTGACCACATCACAGACCTCAACCACAGCGGCGACGGGAACAGCCCCATCTATAACCAGTACGGTCCAGTATAAGGATATAGGGATTATACTGAAGGTAAAACCCCAGGTGAACGACAGCGGGCTGATTTCGCTTGAGCTTTCTCAGGAGATATCTTCGATAGGTGAAGTGACGGTTGATGTCGGTGGTTTAAGGAACATTACCATTGACAAAATAGAGGTAATGTCGAATCTGGTTGCCCAGGACGGAGAGACGATCATCATTGGCGGTCTTATCAGGGAAGATACCACAAAGTCAAAGGACGGCATCCCTCTGCTCAGCAAGATACCGATCTTCGGTCATCTCTTCGGTAATACTACTGATGATTCGACACGGACGGAGCTCATCATCCTTCTTACTCCTCATGTGATCAGAAATCAGCCTGAGGCTGCGCAGGTTTCTTCCGGGTATCTCCAAAGGATGATGGGGGTCGATAATGATCTGAGGAAATTCCAGATGCATGGCAGGGACCGTGATAAGGGTGCTGCGGCCGGTAATTCGGTTGACATTCCGGCTCCTCAGACTCCTGTCCGGCAGCAATAATCACAATGTTTGCTTGCAGATCCGGTGCAAATCAAACACAGTGTTGTGTGATTAAAACAATTGAATCGAAGACAAAAGCAATAAAACCAATGATATTGCATAATATAGAGGATGGCATTAAATTTGCTTTAAATTTTCATTGGTTTTGACTTTTGAGACGCAATCCAGATTTATTGCGGAGAGGCTTAGAAATGATGACTCGTTCTCATCTGGAAAAATGCCTTGCGAGGATGGAAATATTTCCTTGTATGTTGATGAATTTATGGATAAAAAAGACTTGACAAAGGAAGAGTCTTTGATTACACTTAGCACTAAAGATATAAGGGGGTGACAGAAAAAAGCTTCTATTCATCTATCAGTTATTATTTATGCAGTCTCTGCATGAATATTTAGAACTACTGAAAATTCTAAAAAAAGGTGGTGAGAGAGCTAAGCGAAAAACAGTTGTCAGGATTGAGTGTAAGTGAAATGACGAATGACGGATGTGAGCCATAGGCTCATCAAAAAAAAACAACAAAAGCAAAGAGGAGGTCTTAAGTGAAGAAAAATGTATTTATCAGTTTAATTCTCTGTGTTTTAGTGCTCAGTTTTGGCACTGCAATGGCAGCGAAGTCCCAGATTGACAACGTTCCTGGTGGCGCAGCAGTAACTTATATACAAGCTGGCGCTGGAATGGATGCCCTCATTAATGTGCAGAGCGTATCTGCTTCATCGTTTACAAAAGTGCATTTTGCAGTTTGGGACGGCGAAAGCCACCATATCTATGACTGGTCAGCCTGCCTTACACCGTACGACAACTATGGCGTTATTATTTCTGCTACCGATGCAACAGGTGGCATAGTGATCAACGACTATAGCGACGGTTTTGGAGGCAATAGCGTTCCTTCTGTTGGAACGCCAGGGTTCCCTGCTACGTTTGCTACCTATACAACAAGCGGCATTGCTTATGGGTATATTACTGCCGTAGTTTCAGCGGATGGAACGTCTTGCGCAGCAGCAATGGGCGCGAGCCAGTACAGCCAGGCGACTCTTGAAACTGAAGCGCCTGACAGCATATTCATGAGGATGGCTCTCGTATCACCTACTGCTGCCATGGCGATGAATACTGCGATGCTGCAGAACTTCGCAAACTTCGGCACAGATGGCCTGCTTGAAACTACCAATACACTTGGTATTGGCTGCTTTATGAACATGGATTTAGATGCAACTGATACCTTCTCATCAATTGATGATGGCGTAGGCAACCCCAATATTGACTGGTATGAGCTTTTGGTCACAGAGTCACTTGTTCTTCCTGATATTCTTCACAACTCTGGTGCTGGTGTGCCATGTAATGTTACCAATGCACTCGGCGCATCTTACACTTCAGGCGGACCTGTTCCTGCAGGACCAAGGTACTGGGCAAGATTTAATGACAACGCTGATTACCAGACTGTATTGGTAACCGTTGCCCCGGATCTTTCACACGCTCCTTCTGCTGGTGGATTTGACAGGTATGATCACCTTGTTGGCCAGGCACATCAGATGTTTGATGATGCAGAGGTTCCTGGTTCAGTATCAACAGTGTGTCCTGACGAAGTCTGCTTCACAAACTTCGGTTCAGGCCTGAATGAACTCCATAACGGCAGCATCGCAGCTGGCGAAGTAAGACTCAATATCCCTTTCCCTATTTTAGGGTTTGTTATCACAGAATCAGCAGCATGGGCAGATATCTATCCATTGATTGCAGAGCAGAAGGCAATTTGGGATGGCATCAACCTCCCAGTAATTGGTGGCTTCCAGGCAATTACCTTTGTTCCTTAAATTTTCATAATAGTTTTTGCTGAAGGACTTAAGCGGGAAGCATCATCTGTGATGCTTCCCGCTTTTCATTTGCCAATAAAAGGAGATTAAAGAAACAATGAGCAGAAGGCGATATGACAAAGCTCTTTCAATAATGCTGCTAATAGTAATGGTTAATATCTTTTCGTGCGCGTCTCAGTCTAAACGCGTGCTTCCATCTGCTTCCCTTGATGAGACGGTAAGCAATTTTTATCAGCTAAAAAAAGACAAGAAAATCGAGGAAGCATGGTATTTTGAAAGAAGATCAATAGCTTCTAAAAATGCAGATGATCTCAATAAGGATAGAGGGCAATATATTCAAAGAGAGGCCGCAATGCCGCTAAAGGATTTTACTATCATCGAAATAGGCAAAGAAGGAAGCCATGCAAAAGGCTTTACACCGGTCAAGGTGAGGCTGATAGGAAGTTGGCCACCAATGAATATGAAAATGCCCGAAGGCGATAGAGTGCAGGAGTTTGACGATCTGTGGGAAAGGATTGATGGCAAATGGTATCACGTTATAATCGGCCTGACTGGAACCTATTGGTAGTATTTGAGATGTTCGTGCAGTTCTGGTCATAGTCTATCCCGTATGCCTATATGACGACTTTCGCCGATTGACCGAAGATAGTGTAAGACTATAGATTATCTAAACTGTAATTCCCAATGAAGGAGTAGCTATGAGTTTTATTGCCAGAATTTTAGCAGTCTTAATGCTTGTATTTGCAATGTATTCAATGTTGTATGCGATGGATAAAGATATGCAAACAACTGTGAACGAATATGTTGCTGTATTCGATGGCGGTGGCATTAAGCTTTCAGATTTCATGAACGATATCAATGCGGTAGAAAAGAAACAGGGTTATAAGCTTACTTTTGAAAAGAAGATAGAAATGCTTCAGGCTCGAATTGTCGCTGAATTATTTTATAAAAAAGCACTCGAAAAAGGTCTGGATAAAGAGCCAACCATTACTGATAAAATCAGAGCTGCAACGAGAAAAATATTGATCGATGCAGTTCTTGAGGATCAGCTAAAGAATGTTACATTAGATGAAAATGAAATTCGTGATTACTATGAAAAAGATGAGAGTAAATTTGTTCGCCCTACCCTGTATAGCGGCTTTTTCTATACTATTTCTGATACCGAAGGCAAACTTGCTGGAGATCCCGCCAATGTGCTGGAGCAGCTCGCAAACAGGATAAAGCTATCAGTAATGGAAGGCGGCATGGAGCCCTTGCCCTCACAGGAGCTTGAGAAAATCAAGAAAGAAAATCCCGACTTATTCATACGAGAATCTAAAATTTCGAATTATTATACGAGCCAACGCACGATGCCGAATATTGAAGGCGTAGCGCTCGAAAAATTCATTCAGCTATTACCCAATACCGTTGAAATAGTACATAGTAAGGGGCGAAGCACCGTTGTTGTATTAAAGTCCATATTCCCCGCTGAAAGGAAGGACTTTTCTGCTGTTAAAGGGATTGTCACTAATGAGCTTAAAGCCAGAAAAAACGCTAAGGCTAATAGTGATCTAACATTATCACTGCAAAAGGAATATAACCTGAAATTGAAAAGTGATTTGTTGAAGTGATGTATTCTGCAAAGATGCAGGTGTGCGGTTTAATAACGGCACTATCGCTGTTTGTTTGCCTCGGTTGTGGTGGCAGTAAGGTCAGCCAGCCGGCTTCAGGCAGCGCTGACAGTTTTGTACCGCTAAAGGACAAGCCTTTTTCCGTGGCCTATGCTGATTTCAACTCGGACGGACGCCTGGATGCCGCAGTTGCAGTCAAATATGCAGGCATCTACGTTTATTTTAACAGGGAAGGTCATCTGGACCTTTCTGCACCGCTGATCATCAGGGACCTCATTGAAATGCCCACTGCCGTGGCTGTGGGAGATTTTAACGGCGACGGTATTCAGGATATCGCTGCAACGTCAGAAAAATTTGTTGGGGTTGCAGTAAATGACGGGAGTGGACATTTTACGAACAGCGGCCTTCACTTGAATGCCCCTCGTTATGGTTTTAACATGGCTTTGGCTGACGTTAATCACGATGGAATAACCGATATCGCTGTAGTTGGCGCTATGGACAGGGAGGTCTATGTATATACGTCCCGCGGCCCCCTGAATTTTGAGCTTAAGAAGGTTGATCTTACCGGTAATGCTCAGCAGGCTGATCTTTTTGCAAAGACCCTGAGTGTGGGTGATATTGATAACGATGGCTATGCAGATCTGATCATCCCTGAAACGTTTGAACCAAACGTCTGGTTATTAAGAAACAAAGGTGCGTCCTTTTCGCCTGCAGTTATCCTGACCACTTCCATGGAGCAGAAGGTCGCTTATGCAGTTCCCTTGTATTACGATGTTCCTACAAAAACTTCGTATATTGCGGCTGTCTCAGGAACGGCTGATCCGAAACTGGAAGTAATCACGATAGGAACCAGTGGAGCTGCTGCTGTAGCGCAAAGATATAGGCTGCCGGCGGGTAGTCCTGTGCATATTGACAAGATCAGTTCCACTGGCACTAATAATGCCGGCAGACTGATTATTACGCACGATACAGCGCTATCTTTTGTAAGTTTCGACAGAGATGCAATAACCGTCAGCGATCAGATAATACCTCTGAATTCCAAGTGTGGCGGTTACGGTATCATGTCAGCTTATAACAAAGACATCCACGCGAGCTTGGTAGTTTGCCGCAATACCGATGGCGTAGCGGTTGTACATCTCAATGATTAGCCTTTCTGCGATTGACTATCCCTTGGGCTGATTTTCCCCGCACATGAGAAACGAAAGGGTTTCAGTCATAGTCCCCTGTTTCAACGAAGGGATGACTATTTCCGGCAATGTTAAAAGAATTCATAATTACCTGACAGCCAATTTTGCTGATTTTGAAATTATAGCGGTTGATGACGGCAGTAAGGACAATACCGTTTCAGAATTGAGCCTGGTTCAAAAAGAAGTCCCTTTGGTTATCATTGACAGCAGGGAAAATGAGGGTAAGGGCAGTACGGTGAAGAAAGGAGTTCTTGCTGCCAGCGGAGATGACGGCATTATCATGTTTCTGGACGCCGACCTTGCCATCCCTATCGAGGAATTAAGAGCATTTGCCGAAGAAATAGAACAGGGCAGAGATATTGCTATTGCGTCCAGGTTTGTGCCGGGGCTTAGAATTCTCGAACCTGTCCTTTGGCATCGCCGGATAATGGAACGTGTTTTCCGTCTGCTTCGGATGCTGATTCTCAACAGCTGGGAGGTCCAGGATACGCAGTGCGGATTTAAGGTTTTTAGGCGGGAAGCGGCCGTCCGGATATTTTCCGCAGCCACGATAAAGCGCTTTGCCTTTGATTCCGAAGTAATTTTTATCGCGAGAAAAATGGGGTATTCCATAAAAGAACTGCCCATAACCCTGCAAAACCCCCGCGCCAGCACGGTCAGACTTTTTGTTGATCCTTTCACAATGTTTTTTGCACTTTTCAAAATCCGTGTCAATGATTTCAAAGGTGTATACCGATGGGGAAAATGAATCTGGTGATTTCAGCCGATGATTTTGGATTAAGCCGCAAGGCCAATCAGGCGATTCTGGAATTAGCGCTGCTCGGGAAGATTCAAAGAGTAGCAGTATTCGCTGACGGTGTATTTGAAGGCGCGGATATTGAGAGACTCGCAGCTTCCGGCGTGAAACTGGACCTCCACCTTGAACTTCCGGAAAAAATCGATGGCAGGGAAGAAAGAAGAGGAGAACAACTTTCAAGAATATTCGATTTTATGAAATCGTATTTTACAGGTGGAAATAGCAGGGAAAAAGTCAGAAAAGAATGGTGGAGGCAGATGGACAAATTTTCTGTCTTGTTTGGAAGGAGTCCGGACGGCATAAACTCTCACCAGCATGTTCATTTCTTCCCGGTCTACCTCCCCCTGGCACTTGAACTTGGAAAAAAATCCAGAGAAAACTATGTCCGTTTCTTTCAAAATGATTTTCTTAGGACCACGAAGGCGGTGCCTCTTATACTATGGGTAATGGGCAGGATCGGAGGAAGTATGTTCAGGGAATCAGGGATGAATTCGGCTGATTACCTGATTGGGCTTGACTGGATTAGTGACAGAATTAACATAAGTTTTCCCTTTCCGGAGGGTATTGTTGAATTAGTGGCTCATCCCGAAAGGGACGCGGAAATGCAAATACTGAAAGATAGATCTTTCATCCTGGCAAAATGAACGCACGGAGCTTTTTTATATTTCTTTTTTCTGCCGTGCTCTTCCCTATTATCATCATGTATACGGTATATTTCGGTTTTGTTACAGGCTATGCTGAGGACGTATTTTCCAGGGCCACGTTCAAGAGACAGTACGATCAGGACGTCTACAGATACAGGATCTTTAGTAAAGCCTTATTGTTCCCGCTTCACGATGTTGTCTCCAGGGCTGACAGCATCTTCGATAAAAAAATCGATTCAGGCCATGAAGATAAATATGCTGACTGGAATAAGGCAGAGGACCGGCGTATAGTGCTTTTTATAGATAAGGAAGGAGACGTGGTTTTTTATAAAAGTCTTTTCCTGCTGAACACCATATTTATGGTAATGACGACCGTTCTTGCCTATTTTCTGTTTAAGGATAACCGCTTCTTTAATCTTTCTTCTCTGGAGGGCGCAAGTCTGAACCTGGTGCTTGCCTTTATAATAGGGATTACTCAGTTTTCGGTAAATCCGTATGATTGCAGCGCATATTTCTTTCTGGTGTCAGCTATCTATATCAGTCTGCTCTATGTTAATAATCCCCTGCCGCGCCATTTATTCTGGTTTTGCGTTTTAACGTCAATTGCTGCCATGAATAGGGAAACAGCGGCCCTGGGCCTATCTTTTTTTGCAACGGTCAGTATATCGCGCTTCGGATTGAAGCAAATTCGACCATACCTTGCAATTTTGCTCCCTCTTTTCTGCTACCTCTGTATTTATATTGTTCTGAGATTGATCTATGGTTTTGAGCACGCAACACACCATGACATGGTGCTTCTTCTGAATCTCAGATTTTTTCACAGAAATATATCCGGCTTTGCCTTTTGGCTGACGGCGATAGGTCTATTTGTTGCACTGGCAAAGGCCTATAATAGACGTCTGATTTTTCATTTTTTAGCCTTCAGTCTGCCTTATATAGTAATGGTTTGGTATGCTGCTTATATTTTCGAAAGTCGTCTTGCAGTGCCGCTTGTTATCGGAAGTTTGTTCCTCTCTCCTCTTGAGAATTTCGGTCTGCGCCTGCAGGAAAATAATGGACAAAGAGAGACTCTCTGAATTCGGGCTGAACTTCAGTGAGAATGAACTGATCCGATAGTCATTGCATTATTCCTCTCTTCTGGCAGGTTGCAATTATGCTAAATTCTTTTTCATTATGTTCCGACAAGTAATAGATGAGGCCGCATACGTAGCTTAGTGAAAAGCGATGATCATTAATGAAGGCCTGGAACGTGAAGAAAGTGAGATATCTGGCTGAAATGAAAAGATTATTTGTCCTGATCGCATTGTTAATGCTCCTGCAGGGATCAACGGCTTTTGGACAGGAAAGCGGACCTGAGATAGATCTGCAGAGCGCCTTGCGGAGCAGCCAGATACGACAGGGCGACTCTATGATCGTTACCGCCAGCCTCGTAAAATCCCAGTCAGTTATAAGCAGTCCTGAATTCATCAGACACCTTAAGATGTCAGCATATGTAAAGCAGCCTGATGGAAGCGGCTTTTTCAAGGCACTCTTTGATAATGGGCTGGATGGCGATGCCCATGCCGGAGACGGTCTTTATACCTGCCAGTTTAAGGCGGATCAGGCTGGCGATTACCAGGTCAGGGTCATAGCCGAAGGTAAAGGATTAAAAAAAGTTCAGGAACATCTCTTTAACGCTGTATCCTCCAGCCAGGCTGCAAAAGTCCTAACAGAGGAAAAGCAGGGCCATGAAGAAGTCATCAACTCCAGGGCTGAGGCTAAGCATGAGGCCAAAGGTCGGTCAGGGGAGCCGACCGCTCACAAAACACCCTGGGTACTAATGGTTATAGTCAATGCGGTTGCCGCAGTTCTTTGGGTTGCCGGGTTTCTGTTTCTCTATTTTCGGATGAGAAGGCAGGTGCCGCTCAAGGTTGAGAAAAAGGTGATGGAATTCGGGAAGTTCATCCGGGCGCAGGCAGAGGAGAAGTTGAAGCAGCTTGACGCTGACGAAAAAAAAGAGCAGGAAGGCGCAACAGCTGATTCGAAGGTGATTAATGAACTTCAATCAGCAAGGATCTTGTTTCTTAAAGGCCTGCTTGCAGGACCCAAAAAGGCGGGGGAAGAGATGCCTGAACTCTGGAATCAGATCTACAGGGGCCTTGATGATGCGCTCAAGCTGGTGCTGAAAGGTAAAAAGACCGCCCTTGATGAGATTGATGTCCTTCAGGAAAAGGTTGAGGAGATCGGCGGTATAAGCGAGGAACTCAGGGGTTCTCAGGCTCTCGTTGATGAGCAGGCCAGGAAGATAGCCTTTCTGATGAGCTTTAAGGACGTGATCTCAGAGTCCCAGCAGAAGTTCGACGCTATAAAAAAGAAGAACCGGGATCTTGAGCAGAAGCTTTTTGATGCAGCCCATAAGGCAGACTTAGGCGAGGTCATAAAAGAGCCTCTTGCCGAGTTCCAGGAAAACTACAGGCAGCTTGAACTCTGTGTGACAACGCTGGAGAATGAAAATGAACGCCTTGTCGGGGAACTCGGCAGATGGCAGAAGGAGCTTGACCGGCTTAAGAAGCAGGGACCGGTAGCAATCAGCGAAGCTCCGGCAGAGGTCCTGAAGGAGAACGAAGATCTCAGGGAGATGGTCAGGGAACTCGAGGCATCGATCAAGGCAAAAGAGAAAGAACTATCCGCAGCTATTCAGCGCTTCGAATCTCTGGAATCAGAATATATGGTCCTGTATCAGGAAAAACAGGCTGCCCAGCAGCAGCCGGATATATAGGTTGCTGTGGTGATACCCCGGTTTAGTTTCAGTTATTCCCGACTTGCCTTGAAATGAAAATCAGCACTTTTATATAATAAAAGACGGCATGCGGCTAACGTATGGGCGTCTTATGCCAGAGATACGGCAGAGACGCTTTTTTTGCCTATTTTTAAAGAACAGAAGGTAGAGGTAACAGACATGTGCAGACTTGCCGCGATTACATCAAAAGAATATATCTCGCCCATGGAGCCTGTCCTTGCCCTTGAGACCATGAAAGAGGGACACGACGGTTCAGGACTTGGCTTAACGCTCAAGGATCTTGGCGGTGAATTCGAGAAACTGAAGAAGTATCCTGTACTTTCGGGCATCTGTTCCAGGGACGGCAGAAAGGTCCTTGACGATTATATGAAGAGACATGGCTTCAAACTCAAGCATGAGTGGAAGCCGAAGACGCGGCCTGTTGACGCTATTATCAGCCGCGACCACTATTTTGCCCGTGCCTATGACTACCCCGAGGCTTTCAGAAAGAAGCCCATGCAGGAGAAGGAAGACCTCCTTATGCATACCCGTCTGGCCCTGCGCAAACTGGGAGAGTCTGACGAATCGATCTTTGCCTTCTCTTTTTATCCTGATGTGATCACGATCAAAGAGGTTGGCGATCCGCTGCAGGTTGCAGAGTTCTTCGGTCTTGACAAGGACAGCCTAAAGGCAAAGATCATCTTTGCCCAGGGCCGGCAGAACACCAATTATGCGATCTATCTCTATGCCTGCCACCCTTTCTTTATTCAGGGGTTCTGCTCCATGACGAATGGCGAGAATACGGCATTTGTGCCGATCAGAGAGTATCTCTCGGGCAGGGGATTCCCGGGCTACACGGGATATAACAGCGACAGCGAGGTCTTTACCCATATCCTTCATTACACCGTTCGCCAGCTGGGCTTTCCTCTCCATTATTACAAGGACGTAATAACCCCGCTCAAGGCCACGGAGATCGAAAAGAGATCTGACGCTGACGCGGTGCGGCTGATAAAGCAGTCCATGAGGCAGCTCTGCATTGACGGACCGAATATGGTGATAGGGTTTACGCCTGATGGCAGGGTATTCATGGTTCATGATGCCAAAAAGCTCAGACCCGGTGCAGTGGGCGGCGTCAAGGGTCGCTATGCGCTGATGTCAGAGGAGTGCGGTGTTGACAGTGCTGTCCCGAAGAGGGACAGGACAAAGGATTTTTTCCCGATGAAATACGACATGGTGATCATTTCGCCTGATGCACAGGAGGTCAAAGTATGGAACCAGCTTCACGGTTAGACCATAATCACAAGCTCTCGCTGAGAGAGTTCCCCTATATCGTCCGCTGGAGGGACGACCGGTGCAAGCGCTGCGGCAGATGCACTGCTGTCTGCCCGGTGAAGGCGATCGAGGCCACGGTAAAGGTTATGCGCACTATCAGGTCTGAAGGTCCTGTTCCGACGCCTGCAGCGTCCCGCACGGTGGTTCAGATGGTTGAGCAGGTAAAGGATATGGAGCGCCATTGCGTTGGTTGCGGCAGTTGCACTCTGGTATGCCCGAATGAGGCGATCGAGCCTGAGCTTAATCCTCAGAATAAGATGCTCCATTATAAGAATAAGGGGGGCGATGGGTATAAAAGGGGCGGAAGAAGAAACGATCCGACCGTATCCACGCTCGATAAACTCAAATTTACGAGGATTTCGATGCTCACTGACCCTGCCCTTGATGCAGGCAGGCATGAGTTCCGCATCCGGACCTTGTTGGGCAGGGTAACCGCACCTGAGCAGATGCCGCTCAAGGTGGTTGACGGCAAGCTCCAGATGGACAAGAAAAGTGATGTTTTCATCCCGCCGGTGAGGGAGATTTACCCGATCATGATCGGTTCCATGTCGGTTGGCGCGCTTTCTCCTCCCATGTGGGAAGGTCTTGCCATGGGTGTAGCCTATCTCAACGAGGTCGAAGGCATGCCTGTTGTTATGTGCTCGGGTGAGGGCGGCATGCCGTCAAGACTCCTCAGGTCCCGGTATCTGAAATATTTTATCATCCAGATTGCATCAGGCTATTTTGGCTGGGACGAGATCGTGCGTTCGCTTCCGCACATGGTCGAGGACCCTGCTGCCATAGAGATCAAGTACGGCCAGGGCGCAAAGCCGGGTGACGGCGGTCTTCTCATGGCTGCGAAGGTGCTTAAGCTTATCTCGAAGATCCGCGGCGTTCCGCAGTTTGTTGATCTTGCCTCTCCGCCTACACATCAGACGAAATATTCGATCGAAGAGGCGGTTGCCAAGATGATCCAGTCCATGTCCATGGCCTGGGGTTTCAGAGTGCCGGTCTATCCGAAGATCTCAGGCTCAAAGACTGCAAAGGCGGTACTCAACAACCTGGCGAGGAACCCCTATGCAGCAGGCCTCTGTATTGACGGCGAAGACGGCGGGACAGGTGCAGCCTATAACGTATCGATGGATAAGATGGGACATCCCATTGCATCGAATCTCAGGGAGTGCTATCTTGACCTCGTCAAGCAGGGCAAGCAGAATGAACTCCCGCTGATCGCAGCGGGCGGCGTCGGCAAGAAGGGCAATCTTGCTGCAAATGCGGCAGCCCTGATCATGTTAGGCGCTTCAGGCGTTGCGATCGGCAAGTATATTATGCAGGCAGCTGCCGACTGTTTCGGCGATGAGCATAACCGCTGCAACCTCTGTAATGTCGGCAAATGCCCTCGCGGCATCACAACGCAGGACCCTAAACTGTATCGGCGGCTTGATTCAGACAGGGTCGCAGAGCGCGTTGTGGAGGTCTTTAAGGCAGCTGACACGGAGCTTAAAAAGATCTTCGCTCCCATGGGCAGGTCTACGGAACTGCCGATTGGCATGTCAGACGGGCTGAGCGTTGAAGACAAAGCAATAGCAGAGAGGCTGGGAATAAGCTATGCGTGCTAAGAAGAAGACAGCAGTAAGCAGTAAGCAGTCAGCAGTCAGGAAAAAGAAGACTGAA
Source organism: Nitrospirota bacterium (assembly GCA_016217675.1). GTDB lineage: Bacteria > Nitrospirota > Thermodesulfovibrionia > Thermodesulfovibrionales > UBA6898 > UBA6898. The sequence continues at coordinate 66,391 of JACRHC010000033.1, read as the reverse complement.
GACACGATGAATGTCATAAACGATAAGATCATTACGATTAAGGGGTCTGTCAGTGGCAATCGCGTCCCTTCCAGAATCCTTGAGGAGCAGGTCCAGGAAGCCATAAAGAACGGCGCCAGGGAAATCCGTGTGGTTGCTGACGGCCAGCACGGCATCGGTGGCCGTATCTGGCCGACAGAACAGGCAATAAAGATCACGGTCGAAGGCACTGCAGGCCAGCGTGTCGGCAGTATGGGTATGGACGGTACGGAGATCGTGGTAAAAGGCAGCGCATCTGATGATGCCGGCTGGATCAACTGCGGCGCAAAGATTACGGTGCTCGGAGATGTCACCAACGGAGCATTCAATGCAGCTGCTCAGGGTGTGCTCTATGTACAGGGCAGCGGCGGCGCACGTTGCGACACCATGACCAAGCGCAACCCCCGTTTTGAACCACCCCAGTCCTGGTATTTCAGAAATGTCGGTGATTCATTTGCCGAGTTCAAGGCAGGCGGCATTGCGGTCATCTGTGGTGTAAATCCGAGGAATCCTGAAAATATCCTCGGGTACAGGCCCTGCGTCGGCATGGTTGGAGGCACCATCTATTTCCGCGGCCCGATCCTGGGTTACAGCGAAAAAGACGTGAAGCTCCTCGATCTTACGGATCAGGATTGGGAATGGCTGACAACGAATATGAAGCCCTACCTTGGAGCAATAGACCGCATGGCGCACTATGAAGAACTTGCCCGTTCTGCTTCTGACTGGAAGAAGCTGATGGCGTATACTCCTCAGGAGAAGCGGTCACGCCAGACATTCAAGATGTCTACGACTGAGTTCAGAAAAAACAACTGGGAAAAGGGTGTGGGGCAGGGTGGCATCTTTGCCGAGTACCTTGATCATGACCTTACAATCCTTCCCTATATTACAACCGGCAGGGAGAGGAGGAACAAGCCGCTCTGGGCAAACGAGAAATATAACCCTCCCTGTGCATATGCATGCCCTACCTTGATTCCCTCGCACAAAAGGGCAACGCTGATCAGACAGGGGCTGCTCCAGGAATCCCTCGAACTGGTGCTGAGATATAGTCCGCTTCCTGCAACGGTATGCGGACAGGTCTGTCCTAACCTCTGCATGACCAGCTGCACAAGAGGACTTGTTGATAAGCCTCTGGCGATCGACAAACTGGGAGGCATGGCCCTTGATCTTCCTGCGCCAAAGAAGGACAAACCGACAGGGCATAAGGTTGCGGTCATAGGTGGTGGCCCGGGCGGTCTCAGCGCTGCGTGGCAGCTTGCGTTGAAGGGCCACAGCGTTGATCTTTATGAAGCATCCGGGAAGCTGGGCGGGAAGATAGAACACTGCATACCGCGTGAGCGCCTGCCTCATCAGATCCTCGAAAAGGAACTGTCGAGGTTTTCAGAACTTGGGGTGAACGTGCAGCTGAATACCGAGATCGACAGGAAAAAATTCGCTGCTATTTATAAGGACCACGAAATCATAATCGTTGCTGTCGGAGCCCAGAAGGGCCGCATGATCCCGTTTCCGGGTTCTGAGCATGTGGCTACTGCCTATGATTTCCTGAAAGAGACGAACAGCGGCAAGGTCCATGACCTGAAAAGCAAAAAGGTCGTTGTTATTGGTGCTGGCAATGTCGGCATGGATGTGGCGTCCGAGGCGTATAACTTTGGCGCAGAGTCGGTCATTGCGGTAGATATCCAGAAGCCTGCTGCCTTTGGCAAGGAGATGGAGGCTGCAACATCAAAAGGCACACAGATACTCTACCCGAAGATAACCGAACGCTATGATGCTGCCGGAAGGAAGATCCATTTCAAGGACGGTTCATCCCTGGAGGCTGACGTCGTTATCATTTCGGTTGGTGATGTGCCTGTGCTCGATTTCCTGCCGGCTGATGTCCATACTGAACGCGGCTGGGTCAGCGTAAACAATATCAACCAGACCTCTGACGTGAAGGTCTTTGCGATAGGCGATGTGACAGGACTTGGACTGGTAACGCATGCCATCGGCCAGGGCAGGCTGGTGGCTGAGACCGTGCATTACCAGATCAGCCATGCACCGCGTGCCCCTGAGATCAAGCAGGCCATTGCCTACGAAAGGATCAAACGGGAATATTATGACACTTGTACCGGTGATTTCACGGTGGAACGGGAAGGTCAGAAGTGTCTTTCCTGCGCGTCCTGCCGGGATTGCCATATGTGCGAGGCAACCTGTTACTGGGGGGCGATAAGCAGAAAAGATTTCGAGGGCGGGGCATATGAGTATGTGGTCGATGAGGACAAATGCATCGGCTGCGGCTTCTGCGCAGGCATCTGCCCGTGCGGCGTCTGGGAGATGGTCGAGAACGTTTAAGAGCTGCTTTCAGAATAGCGAAAAAGGCCCCGATATTATCGGGGCCTTTTTTTTTAAAAGAGCTTATTGACCGGTTTTTCCTTGCCTAAAATTCTGCAGATCGCCTGAGCAAGGTCCTTTTCTACAGAGAAGGCCCCCTCGATATGCAGTTCGAGGATAAAGTCGATCTTGTCAATAAGGCGCTTCATGTTCTTGATGCATCCGGTGATCTGTATGACCTGGATGTTCTTCATGTCCAGCAGTCTGCTGATCTGGGCGTACTCAGCTTCGTTCCTGCCGTAGACTTCATCAATGATCAGGATGATTGGCTGGGTGATCGTAAAAAAGCCCTCAATGTCCTCGATGATCTTGATGTCTTTTTTCAGTGAGTGGATGTACTTGAGGTACTTCTCATAACTGCCGGGCCGCATCTTGCCTTCATAGTCAAGGGGATTACCAAGGTAATAGACATTGGTGGCATCCTTGACAGCCTGGACCGTATTGGTGATCTTGCCGACTCCTTCAACACCGCATATCAGGATATTCTTGCCCTGGGCAATCGCCTTCCGTATGTTGTCAATGTTGTTTTCGGTGAAGGTGTCCTGAACCGTATGTTGTGTATTCTCTTTTTTCATATGCATGTGCAGTGTGGCGATAAAGAATTGGATACATTTTAGCATATTCACTGTTCTGATACAGGCAAACATTCTGAAACCAAAATATCTGCAATCCGGGTATTAAACATTCTATAATTGAATAAATCAGCAGCCTATCTTGTAGTTGAGAGGATGATCATATCATGGATATTTCAGCCAGACTGCGTTATTACCACTTTATTGCGGGTCTGCTCGCAAATCAGCAGCATGACCCTCTCTGTAGTGCCTGTAAGGCATTCACAAACAGCGTGCGCGATGTAAGGGGCGGGGCAGATGAGTTTATGCAGGCGCATGCCGCTGATATGCCCGGTCTTCCAAAGGAGAACGCCATGGTTGCTGATATAAATAGGATGATCGCAGAACTTACCCCTCTTCAAGATGCTGTTGGTCAGAAGAAGGCGGGTAATTGCAGTTTGCCGGAGGGTGTCTGTTTTGTAAAATCATCCAAGGCCCTAATTGACAGGATCTCCTCCTGATCCTGTAATAAAGACCCTTCATGCCTTTTATCGGAAATAAGAAGCGAATCAGATGGTTATGCATGGGAACAGGTGCGGTCCTGCTCCTTGCTGTTGCTGCTGCATTATTACTCCTGCCGCGGCTCATAAACAAGGAAATGGTCAGGGAAAAGATCGTGCATCTTCTTTCTCAGAAGATCTCCGGCACAGTCACTTTCCAGGACGCTGATATATCACTTTTTCCGCTTCCGCGCGTAATTATTCGGAATGTAAGCCTGAATATTCCGGAAAAAGTGAGCGGAACGATCAGGACAGTCACGGTCTTTCCTGAGTTAGGTCCTCTGTTCCGTGGCGAGGTGAGGCTTGCGAAGATACAGATCAATGGGCCATCCCTTACCCTTCGTATTCCTGCCAAAACAGATGACAAAGTAAAGTCTCTTGAGGAGATCGCTGCATTACTGCGTTCACTCTCACTCGGTTCAACCGAGATCAGGCTCAGGGTAGATCATGGGAGTATCATTCTTGAGAGACTCAATAGATCGCCTGTATCATTTAAGGAGATCGGGCTAAGTCTTGATCTGGCAAATACGAAAGAAGGAGTTCTGCTTACCGTTAACAGGCTGAACAGTAAAGACCCCGGCCTTTCCATATCTGCTGTATTGAGGGTCAATCCCGTTGCCCCTATGATCAGCCTTGAGGCAAAAGGAAAGGATCTGGATATTGATCCAGTGAGGAGGGCGGCCCTTGACCTGTCAGGTGATATCCCTGTAGTGAAGAATATCTTTGATATTCTCAGGGGCGGTAATATTGAACAGATCTCTTTTCAGAGCACCGGTAGTTCTCCTGGGGACTTGGGAAGAGCAGCGAACATAAAGATCAAAGGAAGGCTGAATAAGGGCGCGGTCGTGATTTCCGGTCTTGATCTGATGTTCAGGGGTGTCAGCGGAGATTGTGATATAACTGAAGGCATTCTGCTGGGCCATAATCTGAAGGGTGAGATCATGCATTCGCGGATCAGTGACGGGATGCTCAGGATTGGCCTTAAAGGGAAGGATGCTCTGCTTCATGCAGATGCAGCAGTCTCTGCTGACATGACAGATGTCCATGCTATTTTGAGAAAATTCGTCAAGAACAAAGAGTTCCTGGAGGAGTTGGAGCATGTTCGCTCAATAAACGGCAAGGCTGAAGGCAGACTGGTGCTTGGCGAAAGTCTTGCCCGCGTATTTCCCAGGATTGACATAAAAGCCATGAATTTTATCTCTGAGTATGACAGGATTCCCTATCCTCTTGAGATCAGGAAGGGTCGTTTCTCGTATGATGAACAGGGTGCTGCGGTAAAAGGCCTTGACGCTGCCGCAGGGAAATCTTTCTTCGCAGGCCTGGATGCGCAGCTTCGGACAGGCGACAAAACCCATCTTACTATCCTGTCGGGCCAAGCAGGCATTGACACGGCTGAGGTGCATCGCTGGCTTTCGTCTTATGAAAAACTGAGCGAGCCGCTCCGCAAGATCGGTTCGCTCAGCGGCAGGCTTAATTTTTCTTCCCTGACATTTCAGGGGCTGGTAATGGATTCGCAGACCTGGAACTTCAAACTGTACGGTTCAGCAGAAAAACTGATAATACATACGCCGCTGTTGCCCGATGCCCTGCATGTGAATAGCGGCAAGTTTGAAGCCCGGATGGGTCAGCTCACTTTCTCAGATGCCAATACTAACTTCCTTGATGCTTCCTCTCTGGTTTCAGGTTCTCTCATTACGTCGCTTCAGAGTACGAGCAAGGGTGATATCCGGTTTTCAGGGACAGTTGGACCAAAGGCGTTGCAATGGATAAAAAACGCTTTCAGTATTCCTCAATACATTAGGACTGACCAGACGATTTCTGCTTCAGCCGCCCGTCTGACCTGGCAGGAAAGGGGAGACATGGCATTCCAGGGAGCTATGAAGACCGCTGCCGGACAGTCTGTCGTGATGGAGCTTGCAAAGGACCAGGACCATCTGACGATCAGCAGACTCGATGTGGCTGATACCGTATCAAAGGCATCGTTCAGAATTGATCTTCAGGAAAAGAAAAAGCAGCTGAGCTTCAAAGGCAGACTCTCTACAGATACGGCAGCCAGCCTCATCGCTGTCCCGCAGGTACAGGGCGGCATGCTCCAGGGCGATTTCACTGTCGGGTTCAACGAAGGGGACCCCTCTGGTATCATCGCCCAGGGCAGGCTGGGGGGTGAAAAGATCGTTCTGCCCTGGAAGAAGGAAATGCCGCTTACGATCGATTCAGCGTCACTGAGCGCTGACAAGGGAAGCGTCCTCGTTGATTCTGCCCGGCTAAGGCTCGGCGCTAACGCATTCTCTATGAAGGGGAACATTACAGCGAATGCCGGAGGCTTGCTCGTGGATATGGATCTTTCTTCTGACCATATCCTGTGGGACGACGTTGTGAAGCCCGAGGGCGACATCGCGAAAGCTGAAAGACAATCAAAAACGAAACGAAAGCCGCAGAAGGTTCAGGGCGTTGTCAGGCTGAAAACAGGCTCTCTCGACTATTACGGCTTTCAAGTCGCGCCGTTCCATGCCGACATTGTGATGAATACCGACAGGACGGACATCAGGGTCCGGGAGTCCAGCCCGTGCGGCGTCAGGATGACCGGTGATATCAGTCTCTCAGCTGATGAAGCCGCTTCAGAAATGGGGATGGATCTCCGTTTCGATGCAACAGATCAGGAACTGAAGCCGACCATTCTCTGTCTGTCGAAGGGGAAAAGCGATGCTACTGGTCTGTTTACGCTCAAGGGCCGTCTGCATAGTCTGGGCAGGGCTGAGGATCTTAAGAAGGTCGTTGAGGGGAAGGTTGAATTTATCGCAAAAAAGGGGACCATCTCTCGCTACAAGACACTGGATACAGTCTTTGATTTTCTGAACAAGGGAGAGGAACTCAGGGGCCAGATGCCTGATCTTGATAAGAGCGAGCTCTCTTATGACCTGCTCAAGGTCACTGCTTCAGTCGGCAAAGGGTACCTTGTTCTCGATGAAGCCACTATTGACAGTACTGTCTTAGGGGTCGTAGCACAAGGCTCTCTGAATCTCGTTGAAAACCGGCTCGACCTGAATGTCATGGTCGCCCCGCTCAGGCAGGTGAATAAGATTGTCCGGTATATCCCTCTTATTGGCGATGTGATCAGCGGTTCATTGATTTCGGTTCCTGTGAAGGTGACCGGAACCCCGGCTGACCCGCAGGTTACCTACCTCTCTCCTTCAGCTGCTGTTTCAAATCTTGCAAACATGATGAAGCGCACCTTGAACCTGCCGGTGAAAATACTGTCACCCCTCTTTCCGAAAGAAAAACGGGAATGACGGAAAGATAACGCAGCAGAGCGGAAATAGTGTTCCCATGGTTCGACAGGTGTTTGACTGAGCTCATGCCGAAGGCTCACCCTGCCGGTCACCCTGCTTGTCCCCCTTGTGGGGAAGCCTGTCAAAGGGTAGTGGATATTACTTGAGAGCTAATAAATTCCTCTGGAGTGTTATAATTTCAGCCATGCCCGGGAATAGCAGATGGAGTTTCAACATACCATGAATTTAGTCACCATCATCTGGTCCATGGTCGCCTCGGCTTGTCTCACGCTGGCGGCGATCCATTTGCTTACCTGGTGCAGGAAGCGCACGGCGTGGGACAATCTGTTCTTTTCCCTGACGGCAGTCGGAACTGCCGGTTTGGCGTTCTGCGAGCTTTGGATGATGCGGGCGGAGACGCCCGAGCAATTTGCCACGGCGCTGCGCTGGCTCCATGTACCAGTCCTGGCAATTATCGTGGCGCTGGTCGGCTTCGTGCTCATTTACCTTCGGGCTGGCCGGCACTGGCTCGCTTGGGCGGTTTGCGTCCTGAGGACGTGCTCGCTGCTGCTCAACTTTTTGGTAGGGCAGAACCTCAACTACCGCGAGGTCACCGGTCTGCGGCATATCCCGTTCTTTGGCGAATCCGTCTCAGTTGCCGAGGGGGTGGCGAATCCCTGGATGCTCGTCGGTCAACTGAGTCTGGTGTTGTTTGTTGTATTTGTCGCGGACGCTACGATCACCGTCTGGCGCCGGGGCGACCGTCGATTGGCTTTGGTAAATGGTGGCAGCATTGTGTTTTTTGTGCTGGCCGGAACAGTGCAGGCGTTACTGGTGCTTTGGGAAATTGTCCACTGGCCGCTCACGGCGAGTTTCTTTTTCATGGCTATTGTCGCTGTGATGGCTTACGAAATAAGCGGGGAGGCACAACGGGCCGCGCAGTTGGCCGACGACCTCCGCGAAAGCGAGACGCGCCTGACACTTGCGGCCGATTCAGTCGGGGCGATCTTGTGGGACCTGGATATGGACTCAGGCTGCATCCGGATTACTGATAAGGCCAGGGAATTTTTTGGGTTTGCAAAGGACAGAAAGATATGTGCTGAGGACTTTTTAAATGTCGTTCATCCAGCCGATCGTGCGGGGCTTCTCCGGGATTGGGAAGAAACCATGCAGTCGGGAATCGAAACCAGTACCGAATACAGAATCGTGCGCCCTGACATGAGCGTTAGCTGGATCCTTGCCAGGCGTCGGCCCCATCCTGTTGCCGCGTATCCAGTCCGCCATATGATGGGCGTGGCCATTGATATTACGAACCAGAAGAGGATAGAAGAAGAACTGCGGGAGAGCGAAAACCGGCTTCGCGGAGTTCTGGAGTCGACCGCTGACGGCATCCTCGGTGTTGACAGCACCGGGCGGGTGATTATTCGGAACTCCAGGTTTAACGAAATGTGGCGCATCCCCGCTGAACTGGGGCCCGACGCTGACGATAATACCCTTTTGTCGCATGTGATGGGACAGCTGTCCAAACCGGCGGACTTTCTGAGCAAAGTGCGGGCTCTCTACGATTCATACGCCGAGGACATAGATCTGCTGCATTTTAAGGATGGACGCATATTCGAACGCTACTCCCGACCGATCTTTCTGCCGGAATGGGTCATGGGACGGGTATGGTCTTTTCGTGATATCACCGAGCGCCAGCGGCTTGCGGGCAGGCTGATCTCTGCCCAGGAAGAAGAGCTGCGCAGACTGTCACGGGAACTCCATGATGATCTGACGCAGCGGCTGGCTGTGCTTGCGATCGGGGCTGGTAAACTTGAGGTCGAACTGGGCAAATTGCCCGAAGCGTGTCGGAAGGTCTCTCAGATAAAAGACCAGCTTATCAGGGTGTCTGAAGATGTCCACGCCATCTCCCGCCAGCTTCATCCCACCATCCTTGACGATTTAGGGCTTGTCCGCGCGATCGAATCCGAGTGTGCAACCCTCATGAGGAGGGATAACTTTGAGATCGTATTTGAGTTCTTCGAAGTCTCTGCGGCGATTCCCAAAGATGCTGCCCTCTGCCTGTACCGCATAGTGCAGGAAGGCCTGAAAAATATTGTCCGTCATTCGAACGCCAGGGATGCCGAGATATTTCTCAGGGGCACGGAGGACGGTATCTGTCTTACAATCGCGGATAACGGCGTCGGCTTCGATCCTGCCGAAGTTCGGCATAGGCCCGGCCTCGGCCTTTCCAGTATGCGGGAGCGGGTCTCTCTTGTAGGGGGAGAATACTCAATAGAATCTCAGCCCGGAAATGGCACGGTGATCAACGTCTGCGTGCCTCTTGCAGGGAGCAGTGCGTGAAGAGACCGCGCATTCTTCTTGCAGATGATCACCGGATCGTTGCCGAGGGTCTCCGGAGCCTTCTGGAACCTGAATTCGAACTCGTCGGGATCGTTGAGGACGGCCGCGCGCTGCTTGCGGCTGCGGAAAAGTTGCGGCCTGATGTGATCGTGGCAGACGTCTCGATGCCTCTTTTAAATGGCATTGACGCTGTCCGTCAGATCAAAAAAACTCATAAGGATATCAAGGTCGTCTTCCTGACCATGCACCCTGATGTGACCTATGCGGCAAGCGCCTTTGAAGCAGGGGCCTTGGGATATGTCCTCAAACACTCGGCGCCGTCAGAACTTGTCACTGCCATTCAGAGCGCTTTGAGGGGGAAAACCTATGTAACGCCTTTGATTGCCGGCGAACTTATGCAATTCCATAGAGAAAGGCCTAATCACCGGGACGAGCTTATAAGGCTTACCCCTCGTCAGAGGGAAGTCCTGCAGCTGCTTGCCGAAGGCTGCGCTGCCAAGGAAATCGCTGCTATTCTCAATATCTCACCGAGGACAGTAGAATTCCACAAATACCGGATAATGGATGACCTTGGCCTGAAGACTACTGCTGATCTGATCCAATATGCGATCAGGCATGGGATTACCGGTCAATCCTTCATCCCGCCAATTAATCCCTACGGCACTTCCGACGGGAAATAATTTCTGTCAGGGTAATGAGACTGGTAATTTTACGAGTTCCTTTCGTATGGCTCACCTGATATAAATAATACACGGACCGGTTATCCTTATCGTCAGCTGTTCTGTCCGGCCGAGGAGACGCATCCGGTGAATCTGAACGCCAAAGAATTGACTATACTGCATGTAGAGGACGACCACATAGTATCCGGACTCGTTCGTGAGGCCTTTACCAGTTTTGGATTCCCCGGTGCCATGCTTACTGCGGCATCTGTGCGGGAAGCGCTGGACCTGCTGAGGGAAAGAGAAAAAGTGCATGAAGCGCTTGGTCTGATCATCTCTGCCATGCAGCTGCCTGATGGGACAGGGCTGGATCTGATCAGGGAGGTGAAGACCAGTTCTTTCTGGCGCAGGACGCCGGTCATTGTTCTTTCCAGTGAGGCATCCCCTGGAGTAATCAATACAGCCTATGCGCTTGGGGCCAACAGCTATATGCCCAAACTTCCCAGATCAACCGGCGTAATAGATTCATTGCAGAGCTTCTACAAATGCTGGCTCGAAAATGCATATCTTCCGGAGGGTGGGGTTGGAGACCGGCTTCAGGATGCCCTGCTCAGGGCTATTGGCCTGAGAACGCGGACTGCGGAATTCTATCTTGGTCTGGCCGGAGTTTCTCCGGAAGGGACAGATGAAATGAAGTTTTGGCTCGACCGCGCGCTGAACGAAGGGAATATGTCGAACCTGCTCTCTTTTTTTCGCAACAAGCTTGAGGGGACGGCTGTGGCAGCCGATATAATCGACCGGTTGGCAGGCATGCAGCTCAAGGTCAACGAGGCGTTGAGGACAGCAGAGGAGCAGCTGCGGAAGACCCCCGCGCCCGGAGCCCTGCTTTGTTATCAGTGGGCCTTAGAAATTATGGACGCCTGGGATGAAGAGATTTTTGCCGAGGCACTTTCATGCCTGTTCCCGGTGAGCTCTGTTGCAGCGAGGGCGCTCAAGACACGCGCAGCCGCCCAGATTAAGTCCCTGGCTCTTCACATTCTGGAGCAGGCTGAGGACGTTTCTCTTCGGCAAAAGGCTGTTTCATTGCTCGAATGGTCTCAAAGGCTCGCATAGGATGGGGGCAGAAGCAGATTTTTGATCTTTAAGGTTAGATAATCGGATCGCGGCCATCGAGAAAGGAGAATACATTGCGGGGGTAAATGCGGGTATTAATATGGTTGTGTTTATGGGTAATTATGGGTATAATTATAGGTGAAATGGACAAATTATGATTCATAGTCGCTCCATATCTATTGATACCCAGATTCTGAAGCTGATTTCTGAACTCGATGAGTTTAAGGGCAGGTGGGAGGCACTTGGCCGCCTGGCGCCGGAAAAACTATCATCTCTGCGGCGGGTAGCGACTATTGAGTCTGTCGGTTCTTCCACACGTATTGAGGGGGCAAAGCTCTCTGATAGCGAGGTGGAGACTATGCTGTCCAATCTGGAAATTAGATCTTTCCGCTCTCGTGACGAGGAAGAGGTTGCGGGTTACGCAGAGACAATGAATATTATTTTTGAATCCTACAGTGACATTCCCCCTGACGAGAACCATATAAAGCAACTCCATGGCATGCTGCTGAAGCACAGCAGCAAAGACAGCAGTCATCGCGGAGAGTACAAAAAGCTTCCTAACAATGTTGAGGCGTTTGACGATAAAGGTAAAAGCCTGGGGGTGATATTCGAGACCGCTTCTCCCTTTGATGCTCCCCGTCTGATGACTGAACTGGTGCGCTGGACCGTTGATGCACTTGCAGTCAAGGAACTGCATCCGCTTCTGGTGATTGCAGCCTTCGTGGTGCATTTTCTGGCGATCCATCCCTTTCAGGACGGTAATGGTCGGCTCTCCAGAATTCTGACGACCTTGTTGCTCCTGCGCTGCGGCTATGGCTATGTTCCTTTCAGTTCTCTTGAGAGGATTGTTGAGGAAAATAAGGACGCCTATTACCGTACACTCCGCGCATCTCAGAAACGCATCAGGACCAACGAGGAGCGCCTGGATGACTGGGTGCTCTATTTCCTGCGCATACTGAAGCAGCAAAAAGATGGCCTCCTCAGGAAGCTTGAACAGGAGCAAAAGTTGGAGAAACTGCCGCTCATTGCTACGCGTATGCTTGTGCTGCTCAGGGCACGAGGAAGGATAACCATAGGAGAAGCAGTGACGCTCCTTGAGATCAACCGCAATACAGCCAAGGTACATCTGCGGGCTTTGGTCAAACAGGGATACCTGATTCAGCAGGGAACGGGTAAGGCGACCTGGTATAAGGCGGGGAAGTGAAGGGATTACGATAATTTAATAATCAAACAAAACATGATGGCTTCGTAAACAATCAGCATTCATGTACGCCTGCCGGCGACAAGCCCGCTGGTAAATATATCTCAAAAACCCCGTAATTTTACGAGTTCCCTCCTTGTCTTAACCCTGATATAAATAACAACGTAAGGCCCTGTCTAAACTTATAACGCCGTACAAATGCCGGGTGTAGATTTCCGTGATACAGTCTGAAGCAGGAGATCATGGATGTTATTGATTCACGGCAGACTGCGAAAGAGAGGAAAATGAAAAAAGCTAAAGTCCTTCTGGCTGACAGTCATCAGAGTATGCTTGGTAGCGTAAGGAATCTCCTGGAGGGTGTATTTGAAACGGTATTCATGGTGGCTGATGAAGCCTCGCTTATCGAGGCGGTGCAGAAGCTCAGCCCAGATTTAATTGTGGCAGACCTTTCTCTGCCGGTCAGAAGTGAAATCAATGTCGCACGGCGGTTGAAAAAAGCCTTCCCCGAAATCAAACTGATCATGTTGAGTATCCATGATGAAGGTACGGCAGTAGGCGAATGTCTTGTGGCAGGGGCCTCGGGCTTTGTGCTTAAGAGGACCGCGGTGAGCGATCTTGTTCCTGCAATTGAGACAGTCCTCAGGGGTGAGATCTATATGTCACCGTCGGTCGTGCAGACATCCGGGAATATCAGAGAGGGGAAAGGACCTGATGAGCATGCCTGAACATGTCATGCCGCGTGCGTTTCATATTATGGCCAAGCCGACCGGCTCTGCCTGCAATCTCAATTGCGACTACTGTTTCTTCCTGAAAAAGGAAGGGCTCTATCCGGGCAGCAATTTCAGGATGGCGGATGACGTGCATGAGGCCTATATCAGGCAGCTTTTTGAAGCCCATCAGGTCCCGCAGGTGACTGTTGCCTGGCAGGGCGGCGAGCCGACGCTCATGGGTCTCGATTTTTTCAGGCGCTCAATTGATCTTCAAAAAAAATATCAGAAACCCGGCACCCGCGTTGAGAACACCTTTCAGACCAACGGCATTCTCATAAACGATGAGTGGTGCGAATTCTTCCGAGACAACAACTTCCTTATCGGCCTGAGCATGGATGGCCCCAAAGAACTTCATGACTTCTACCGGAAGGACAAAGGTGGCAATGGGACCTTTGACAAGGTCATGAAAGCCGCCCGGCTGCTGCAGAAACACAAGGTTGAGTTCAACATCCTATGCACGGTCAACAGTAAGAACGCTGATTATCCTTTAGATGTTTACCGGTTCTTCAGGGACGAACTCAAGGCGAATTATATCCAGTTTATCCCGATTGTTGAGCGGGCGGAGAGTTCCCCCTCACCCTCGCCCTCTCCCGACAGGGGAGAGGGTAATAATACCCCGCTGTTGAGCGGAGAGGGTAATGTTAGCGCACCTCCATCGAGGGGCGAGGATGTCTCAAATTATTCCCCTCCCTCGCTTAAAACGCCTACTTTGGTGAGGGGAGGGGATGAAGGGGAGGGTGTGGTTACTGACCGCTCTGTGCGGCCTGAGCAGTGGGGACGCTTCCTGAGCGATATCTTCGACGAATGGGTCAAGCGGGATGTTGGCAAGACCTTCATTCTGAATTTTGACGGGGCATTAGCCGGCTGGCTCGGAATGGCAGGAACGGTCTGCATCTTCGGGCAGACCTGCGGCGAGGGCACGGCTTTGGAACACAACGGCGATCTCTATTCCTGTGACCACTTTGTCGGGCCGAATAACCTTCTCGGCAACATCCTGCAGACGCCGATGATCGAGCTCGTGGCCTCTGCTAAACAGCGGAAATTCGGACAGGACAAGCGGGACACTCTGCCGCAATACTGCCTCAAGTGTGAATTCGTGCATATCTGCAACGGCGAATGTCCCAAGAACCGATTGATCAAAACGCCTGATGGAGAGGCAGGGTTGAATTATCTCTGTGAGGGGTACAAGGCTTTCTTCAAGCATGCAGATAAACCTATGCATATCATGGCGACACTCCTCCAACAGGGCAGGCTTGCTGAGGAGATCATGAGACTGAAGGAACTGAAAGTGAGAGGGGGTGAAAACAGGAAAGAGGAGCCGGGCAGGAACGAACCCTGTTTCTGCGGGAGCGGACAAAAGTTCAAGAAGTGTCATGGGAAGTAGAAGTGACAAGTCACTTATTAACTATGCAATATCGCAAGCCGTCATCCTCGCTTGTCGGGGATCGGACGGCGTAGTACATCGAGAACAAAGAAAGATTCCGGACAAGCCGGAATGACAAAATTAAGGAGGAAGCATTATGGAAAAGAAGAAGTTTAAGGGTGTCATCAAACTCGACATCCGTGATTCTGTTGCTGACTGGGAACCATTTATTCCGGCCAAGGCGCCGAAGGGGTCGCCGAACGTCCTGTTCGTTTTGTATGACGATACGGGCCTTGCCGCCTGGTCGCCCTTTGGCGGCGGCATTAATATGCCGACTTTGCAGAAGCTGGCAGACAATGGGGTCATGTACACCCAATGGCATACGGCGGCGCTTTGTTCGCCAACCCGTTCCATGCTGTTGACAGGACGGAACCATCACTTAAATGGCTGTTCGTGTATCACTGAAGGGGCCAATGGTTTTCCTGGCTGGTCAGGCCGCATTCCGGATGCGTGCGCCACGATCGGGCAGGTCCTTCAGGATGCAGGATGGAGCACGTTCTGGCTGGGCAAGAATCATAATGTGCCGGAACAGGACGTTTGTTCCGGGGCGAGCCGTAAGGAGTGGCCGCTGCAAAAAGGCTTCGACCGTTTTTACGGCTTCATCGGCGGAGAGACCAATAATTGGTATCCGGATCTGATCGAAGATAATCACTTCATTGAACAGCCGTACTCTCCTGAAGAGGGCTATCACCTCTCCAAGGACCTCGCGGACAAAGCCATCGGCATGATCCGTGACCAGAAGGCGAGCAATCCGTCGAAGCCCTGGTACATGTGGTTCAATCCGGGCGCCAACCATGCCCCGCACCATGCGCCCAAGGAATACATCGACAAGTACAAGGGCAAGTTCGATGCCGGTTATGAGGCCTATCGCGAGTGGGTCCTGCCGCGCATGATCGCCAAGGGCGTCCTGCCTAAGGGCACTCAACTGACGCCGATCAACCCGCTGCCGCAGGATGTGGCAAACCCGGGTGATATGGTGCGCCCCTGGGATACGCTGAATGCCGACGAGAAGAGGCTCTTTTCACGCTTGATGGAAGTTTACGCCGGGTTCTCGGAGTATACCGATGCTCAGGTGGGTCGTATTGTTGACTATCTGGAACAGTCCGGCCAGCTTGAAAACACAATCGTCATTTACGCCGCTGATAACGGCGCCTCCGGAGAAGGCAGTCCAAATGGCTCGGTCAATGAGAATAAATTCTTCAACGGTTATCCTGATGAATTATCTGAAAACCTGAAACTTATTGACGTTCTTGGCGGACCAGACACCTATGAGCACTATCCTACCGGATGGGCTGTCGCGACGTCTGCGCCGTTCAAGATGTTCAAGCGGTATTCGGAATACGCGGGCGGCACGTGTGATCCGCTGGTTATTTCCTGGCCCAAGGGTATCAAGGCGCGCGGTGAGGTCCGTAACCAGTATCACCACTGCACCGACATCGTGCCGACAATCCTGGACATCTGCGGGCTGGAAATGCCCAAGGTATACAAGGGCGTTGAACAGTACCCGCTTTCGGGCGTTTCCATGAAGTATTCCTTTGATGCCAAGCCGGACGCTCCGACGATGAAAAAACGGCAGTATTATTCCATGCTTGGCACTCGCGCCATCTGGGAGGACGGCTGGAAGGCCGCCGCACTCCACGCTCCTCTGACCGGCAAGGGTAATTTTGATAAGGATACGTGGGAGCTTTACCATGTGGACGTGGACCGCGCCGAGTCGAAGGATCTGGCGAAGGAGCACCCTGAAAAGGTGGAGGCGCTTGTCAAGGCATGGTTCGAGGAGGCAGAGATAAATTTGGTTCTGCCGCTCGACGACCGCTCGGCCGTGGAGATTTTGAATGTTGAAAGACCTGCCGAGGAGGAGCCCCGCGAGAGGTACATTTACTATCCGGGGACGGGTCCGGTTCCTGAAGGAGTTGCTGTCAACTGCCGTGGCCGTTCTTACAAGATCCTCGCCGATGTTGAGATCAAGGACCCGAACTGTTCCGGCGTTATCTTTGCCCACGGTTCGCGTTTCGGTGGTCATTCCATGTTCATAAAGGACAAGAAGCTGCATTATGTGAGTAACTTCCTCGGCATCAAGCCGGAGCAGAAATTCGTTTCCCCTGAACTTAAGCCCGGCAAATACACGCTCGGTATGGAGTTCGTCCGGGAGGGCGCAGGCACGCACCATGAGTCTCTTGGGAAGACGAAGCTCTATGTCAATGAGAAGGTCGTTGCTGAAGGCCCGATGAAAACGCAGCCCGGGAAATTCACTCTTTCGGGTGATGGTCTGTGCGTCGGTTACGATAGCGGAGATGCCGTCAGCGAAGACTATAAGACGCCAGGCGAGTTCAAGGGCGGCGAAATCCTGTTCGTCGGAGTGACCACTGAAAAGGCCCAGTATCTCGACCTTGAGACTTTGGCCAAAGGGGCCTTTGCTCTTGATTAAAGCTGCTTACCCCCGATGAATGCGCGATGAACGTGGTCGTCGCAATTCAGGGAGAACAATCAGGACCGGCAGCCCAGGCGGGCTGCCGGTTACTACATATGGATAGGAGATTTTTAGTTAATTTGACCCAGTGGTGTTCGATGCAACACAGGTGAAATGAGCAGACTAATAGAAAAGAGGAGAAGAAATAAAACTGCAAAAATTCACCACAGAGGACACAGAGAATGGCAGGCGATCATGGATCACCTCCGCAGCCTGCCGGTCAAGGATAAAGGAGAATTACCTTTGATCCCGGTTGATGAGCGCGCAGCAGAGGTCCGGGCGATCAAGGTGGGATGATGAACCAATTAACTAATATGTGCAAAAGTAAGATGACATTAATTTTCCGATCAAATGCGCATTCGATTATAAGACCGTTAATAACTACTAACTTACTAATGAGATCGAAAGTAAAGCGACATCTCCGCTCATTCTGTCATTCCGGCTTGCTTGTGCCCTATGTTTGGCGGCTCCGTCCGGCCTACTGTTGGGTATCCGGAATCTTTCTTTGTTTTCAGAAGGATTCCCGACGCGCTCCGCTTGCGGGAATGACACATTATGAGGTTTTACTTATGAACTCCTTAGTAAATGGAGGCGGTTCACAATACGTGGGAGAGAATCAATGGGAATGACAGAGATATTGTCATCGAGAGGGTACTCCTGATGGCCGGGATAAATCACCCACAAGTGCTCAAGACCAAGGTCCTGGATGGCAGTATGCATGGAGCGGCTTCGTCCGGGCGCGTCTGCGTATTTGATTTCGAACCCGTAACGTTTGGCGGCGGCCAGCACCAAGAGGTCCAGCTCGGCTCCGGCATGGGTGCCCCAGAAGTAGTGATCGCGGGTTTCAAGCAGCGCGATGATCTGCTCCAGTGCGAACCCCTCCCACGAGGCCCCGAATTTTGGATGAGACCGGAGGTCAGCCATGGTGCGCAATTGAAGCAACGTGTGCAAAAGCCCGCTGTCGCGAATGTATATCTTGGGGGCCTTGACCTGCCGTTTCCGAAGGTTCTCGAACCAGGGGGGAAGGATTCTGACCATGTAGGCGCCGGCGAGAATATCAAGATACCGGCGGGCGGTGATCTCAGATGTTCCGAGCGATCGGGCAAATTGCGCGGCATTCCAAACCTGTCCGTGATAATGGGCGATCATGGTCCAGAAACGTCTCAGGGTTTCTGCCGGAATTGTAATGCCGAGTTGTGGAATATCCCGTTCAAGAAACGTGCGTATGAAGTCCTCGCGCCAGGACATGCTGGCAGCTTCGTCAACGGCCAGAAACGAGCCTGGAAATCCGCCGCGCACCCAGAGGGGAATAGTTTGCTCTGCGCCCACTTCCCGGAGGTCAAACCCCGAGAGGTCAATGAATCCGATTCGCCCGGCGAGAGATTCGAATACCCCCTTGACCAAATGGGAGGAGGCGGAACCCAAAAGAAGGAACCGGGCCGGGTTCCCTGGCCTATCCACCAGAACCCTGAGCAATTCAAACAGGTCGGGACGGCGCTGGACTTCATCAATGACGACCAACCCAGAGAGTCCCTCCAGCGCCATCAGAGGGGCCTCCAGACGACGGACATCAACAGGGTGTTCAAGGTCGAAATAGGTGCAAGGTTCAAGCGCTGCAATCATTCTGGCAAGGGTGGTCTTGCCGCACTGGCGGGGTCCCAGAAGGGCTGCGATTGGGTGAACATTGAAGACATCTGTAATGCGCTTGAGCGCGTTAGGACGTGGAATCATTGATAAAATATATAACATTGAAAATCGCAATGTCAAGTAAGGATTATCAAGGAATATTGCAAGAAAAAACCTTAATGAGCCCTGTTTCTGTGCAAACGGACAAAAGTTTAACGGGTATGGACGGAATTGGGATAGTCAAAACAAACAATCAAAGGGAGGGCAGAACAATGAAAACTGCATACAAAGCATCCTGTTTCGTCGTTTTCATTGTGTTTGCTCTTGAGCTGATACTCGTGGTCGCAGCCAGCGCTGAAACAGTACCCTCTCCCCTGCCGACCGAGGCCGGGCAGGAAACTCGCACAGCCGACAAAACGGGGACAGACCCCAGCAACTTCCAACGAACTCTCAGTCTCTCAAATGAGTACATTGCGTTTGCCCACGGCGGCGCTTACCTCAACACGACTACCCTAACTTACTTCGAACCCATCAACCACGGTCGTGCCAGATTCTCGTTGGAGCTTCCCTTCGCAGGGACGGATGTGACCGGCCAGACAGACACCGGGTTGGCCGACCTGACAATGCGCTATGGTCAGATATTGTATCTCGATCGCAGCAAAGCCTTTGCCGCCGGCCTGGGATTGGTGGCGCCGACAGCGACAGCAGATGCGTTGGGCGCGGGCAAATGGTCGTTCGAACCCAGTGCGAGCGTGATCCTGTTCCTGTCTCAGGAGTGGATTGTCGCGCCGTCGTTCAAGCAGACGGTAAGCTTCGCCGGCGACTCGAAGCGGGCGGATGTGAACCTGAGCACGTGCGACCTCTATGTTGTCTGGCGCAGTCGCTCGCTGAAGGAATGGGTCATCTTGGACCCGGCGTTTGCGTGGAACTGGGAAAAGGACCGCGACCAACTCATTGGCATAACCACGCTCACTTACGGCCATCTGCTGGGACGCGCGGGCAACGGGGTTTGGAGCGGATACGTGAAGCCAGGCATCGGCTGGGGAAATGGTAGATCCTCTGACTGGAGCATCGAAGCCGGGCTCAAGGTCGTGGGTTTTTGAACAGCTGCCTAACCGGGTGGTCAAATGAGATTAGACAAGGAAAGGAGAGAACAATGAAAAACAGATGCAAACTTAGCCTCATCGCCGACGGAAGCCTACTTCGACAAAAGCTGGTCGTTGCCGGACATTGAGAAAGTGAAATGAACAAACCATACAATAAAGAAAAGGAGACAATAATGAAAACTGAACACGCTCAAGGGCAACAAGTACCGCAGCCGAAAACCGCTGCTGAGGTGCCCGGCCCCGCAGTCGGCAATACGATGACCAGGGAATATGTCCAGATGGTCGGACGCATGGCCTATGTCTGGGGCTGGCCGATGGTCAACATGGGCAACCGCAGCACAGCCTTCAGCAAGCTGCCCGAGCCCGGCCTGATCGGCGGCATTCTGCCGGCGGCCTTTAACGGGGCGACGATGCTGACTGACTATGTCAATCCCGACCAACGGGCCGTTGCCTGCCCGAATCAGGATGTTGCCTATGGCTTCGGTGTCAGCCAGTTGGACATGGAGCCTATTGTCTTCCAGGTCCCGGATTTCGGCGACCGATTCTGGGTCTATGCCCTTTATGACCAGCGCACTGACGAATTCTCTCAGATCGGCAAGGCTTACGGCACCAAACCCGGCTTCTACCTGATCGTCGCCCCGGGCTGGCAGGGCGAAGCTCCGGCCGGCATTGCGGCGGTTTTACACTCACCGACACAGATGGTGCTTACTGTTCCGCGCGTCTTCCTGGACGACACGGCTGAGGATAGAGAGGCCATTCAGCCGCTGATCAATCAGATCAACTTCTATCCGCTTTCTAAGTACACCGGCAAGATGCAGCCCAAGGACTGGAAGAAGGTCCCGGTCTTTCCGGCTCCGTCATCCTCCGGTGGCGGCGAGACCAAATGGGTCGTTCCGGAGCTGTTCTTCGAGCAACTGCCGGCCGTGCTGAAGAACGTGCCGCCGCTGCCGGGCGAGGAAGCCCTCTACCAGTGGATTGGCAGCGTGCTGGATGCCGCGGCCAAGGACCCGGTCATTGCCCAGACGCTCAAGGAGACCGCCATCGCTGCCGAGCAGGAGCTGATGAAATCATTTCTGCAATGGCGCCATAACGGCCGGGACGCAGGAAACGGCTGGAACTCGGCGGTGAACAACGCCAAGTGGGGCACTGACTACCTCAACCGCGCGGCCACCGCCAAGTCGAACATCCTGGAGAACACGCCGGAGGAGACCAAATACTTCTATCGCGACTTCGACAGACAGGGAGAGCAACTGAACGGCAAGAATCTCTACTCGATAACCTTCCCGAAGGGGCAGCTCCCGCCGGTGAAAGGTTTCTGGTCGCTCACCCTCTATAACGAGGAACACTTCTTTCACAAGAACCCGCTGAACCGCTATTCGCTCGGCACCAAAAACAAGACTCTCAAATACAATGCCGATGGGTCGCTGACGCTCTATGCCTGCGCCACATCGCCGGGCGCAGAAAAAGAAAGCAACTGGCTGCCTGCGCCGGAGGGGACGTTCTCGCTTTACATCCGTGCCTATTGGGCGGAGAAGGCCGTCCTCGACGGCACCTGGATGCCGCCGCAGGTAGAGAAGGTGAAATGAACAAGCTAATAGAGTCTGTCCATAAATTGAAGTTTGTCATCCTCGGGCTTGACCCGGGGATCCAGAACATATTGAAAAAACTGGATTCCCGCCTTCGCGGGAATCGACATGAGCCAATGGCTCACAAAAGAGCATGAAAATATCACCCTCCCTTAAATCCCTCCCCTCAAGGGAGGGAAACTTTCTGTCCCTCGCCCCTTGGGGGAGAGGGTTGGGAGAGGGGTATTTTCGGGTCAATGACGGCTATAAACAAAAAAGGCAGTTTATACACAGACACTAATTAACCGGGAAAAGGAGAGAAGAATGAAAACCGTATGTAAAATTAGCCTTATCGCCGTTGCGCTCGTTTGCGCGCTGGCCTTCACAACCGCGCAGGCGCAAGGACTGCCCACCACCGGCACCATCAAATCGCCAATCGGCACGCTCGAAATCAAGAACGGATACCCGACCGACAAAACCGTTACCAAGCTCTATGACGCCCTCGACTTCCAGCGCGCCACCCAGGCGTACATCTGGGCCTTGCCGTACATGGGGATGGGCGAGTGGCAGCGCGAACAGCGCGAGACCTTTGGAGCGGGTAATTTTGATTACGTGGATTACCTCGACTATAAGGATAAACTCGGCCTGCTCACCGCCAATGCGACGACACCCTATGCGATGGCGTTTCCGAATCTGGAAAAGACCGGCCCGCTGGTCTTTGAGATCCCCGCCGGCGCCATGGCAGGCGGCATCGTGGACTTCTGGCAGCGACCGCTGACCGATACCGGCGCGATCGGCCCGGACAAGGGCCAGGGGGGCAAATTCCTCATTCTCGGCCCCGGCCATCCTGACATGAAGCCGGATGGGTACTTCGTCTTCCGCTGCCCGACGAACAACGTCTGGTCAGGTATTCGCGGGCTTGATGCCGACAAGGCGAAGGCCACGGAGCTGCTCGGAAAACTGCGTATCTACCCGTATGAGCAGCGCGACAATCCACCGGCAACCCGGCATATCCGCCCTGAGGGGAGGAAGTGGACGGGCGAACAGCCGCGCGGCCTCGCCTACTGGCAGGGTCTGGCCCGCCTCATCAACGAGGAACCGGCTATCGAGCGCGACCGCATCATCCTCGCCATGCTCGTCCCCCTGGGTATCGAGAAGGGGAAACCGTTCAATCCCGATGCAAGGCAGAAGAAGCTTCTCGAGGAAGCTGCAAATGTCGGCGAGCTGATGGCACGTGCCAACGGCTACGCCAAGCGCTTCGAAGGCGCGATTGTCTGGCCGGGCAAGAAGTGGGAGATTTCACTCTTCCTTTCCGAGACCAATCAGGAGAAGCCGAACTACACACAATTAGATGAGCGCTCGTCGTGGTTCTACGAGGCGGTGGGTGTGACCGAGGGCATGATGGGGCGCACCGTGGGTGCCGGACAGCTCTATCTCGAATCGCAGAAAGACAGCAGCGGCGAGTGGCTCGACGGCGGCAAGAATTACTCGCTGCATGTGCCGAAGGATGCGCCAGTCGGCCAGTTCTGGTCCTTCACTGTCTATGACAACGAAAGCCGCTGCCTGATCGACACCGGCAGCTATCCCGACCGCTCCTCACGCGACGACATCGTCAAGAACGCCGATGGCTCCGTAGACCTGTATTTCGGGCCTAAAGCACCTGTCGGCAAGCCGGCAAAGAACTGGATCAAGACCCTGCCCGGCAAAGGCTGGTTCACCTATTTCCGCCTCTACGCCCCGACGCAGCCTTACTTTGACCGGACCTGGGTGTTGCCGGATATCAAGTTGGTGAAATAATTTAACAAGCCGCGCCTGCCGCTGCAATGCGGCGGGCGCGGCAGCGAATCAAGAAACAAAAAAGAGACCAAAGGGGCATTGAACATATCATGATGTCAGGCATTACTATTGATAGTTTCTCATTATGGCAATTCTTTTTAGCGACGGTGGCGTTTGTCTTTCTCTTTATCGAGGTGGGCTATCTCCTGGGGAGAAGACATCGCCAGAAAGATCCCGCGCTGGAGTCGTCTGTCAGCGCCATGGCCGGAGCAACTGCGGGCTTGCTTGCCTTCATGCTGGCGTTCACCTTCGGGTCGGCAGCGTCCCGGCACGATTCGCGAAAGCATATGCTCCTTGAGGAAACGAATGCTATAGGGACCACGTACCTCCGCGCAGCGCTCCTTCCCGATTCCCACAGGGAGGAGGTTCGCCGGCTTCTGCGGGACTATGTGGATCTGCGCGTGAAGGCTCCCCAGCTGGGGAAGGCAGAACTCCAGCAGGCCGTGGTCCGGTCTGAAGCGCTGCAGGACCAGCTCTGGGAACAGGCTGTTGAGGCCGGGCAAAAGAGCCCGGGTTCCATAACGACCGGGCTCTTCATACAGTCCCTCAACGAGTTGATCGATCTACATCTCAAGCGGTTGACCGTTGCAATCAGAAACCGCGTTCCCGTCACCATATGGGGCACTCTTTTTTTCCTTGCGGCCATGTCGATGTTTATGATGGGGTACCGGGCCGGACTGGTGGGCTCGCGCAGTTTCATGGTTTCACTGGCGCTGGTCCTTTCGTTTACGGGTGTTATGTTCCTGATCGCTGACCTCGACCGTCCGCAGCAGGGACTGATCCGGGTGAGTCAGCAGGCCATGGTCGAACTTCAAAATAAATTCAATAGGGATCTGGCGCCTTTGGCGCCGGGCTATAAGCGGGGAAGCGATTGAGAAAAAAGATGAAAGTCATTGTTGTTGGAATGATTAAAGAGAAACGGAAAGCAATTACATGATGAAAAAAGAAGCCAAAATTCCTGACTTCTCTCTGCTTGGCGGGCCGCTTCACCGGCTGGGATCCGGGCTGGGTCTGGTCCGCGAAGAAACGAACACCGTCAGGCTGGGGGTGGCGCTCGGCCTGTCGGCCTGGGGTGTACTTCTGTTGTTGGCGCTTATGCAGGGATTGGGCCATAAGGTCTCTTCTATCTCCATAATCGGCATTCATGTGCGCCTGCTATTGGCAATCCCGCTCTTTTTCCTGTGCGAAACACTGGTGGTCCCCCGGATGGCAGAGTTCGTCCGCAATATTGTTATTTCAGGGATTGTGTCTCAAAACGCAATTCCGACCCTAAAATCTGAAATTGCACGCGTGATCAGATGGAAGGACTCGTACCTGCCGGAGGTGATATGCCTGCTGTTTGCTGCGTTGCTGCCGCTGCTCGGGACACAGCTGCACCTGGCAGGAGCAACAGCGACCTATGACCCGAGCCGTGCCCTAACCGAGGGTTCCCTGGCCAGCTGGTGGTATTGGTTTATCTGCCTGCCGCTTTTCCGCTTTCTTATGTTTCGCTGGCTCTGGCGGCTCGGCCTCTGGTGCTGGTTCCTCTGGCGCGTTTCGAAGATCGAGCTCAACCTTGTGCCTACACATCCGGACAGCGCTGCAGGTTTGGGCTATCTCGAAATTGTGCAGACACATTTCACGTCGCTGGTCTTTGCGCTCTCTGCGGTCCAGTCGGCAGCGTTCGCTGAGGGCCTGGCCTCGGGCACTATGGCCTTTGAGGCCATCTACCCGTCGCTTGCGCTTATTCTCGTGCTGGATGCGCTGCTGTTTATCGGGCCTCTGTTTATCTTCTCATCCAGGCTCTGGGCCTGCCGGGTGAAGGGCCTGAGTGAATATATGGAATTTGCGGCAAGTTATGTGAACGGCTTTGACAGGAAATGGCTGCATGCAGACACCGCCCCAACAGAGCCCCTGTTAGGTACAGCGGATCTGCAGTCCCTGGCAGACCTGGGCAACAGCCTTGGCGTGGTACGCAATATGCGCTGGGTACCGCTGAGTACGCGTCTGGCGATGGACCTATCAATGGCAGCGCTGGCGCCGATGCTGCCGCTTCTTCTTATGAAGTATCCTGTGGCAGAGCTGACTGAAAAGTTTTTTATGAGGCTGATTGGACTGTGAGCCCGCAATACTCAACGTTTAAAAACGGAGATAACTGATGGCAGAGGGGAAAAAATTACCCTGGACAGCATTAGTTGAGAAGTTCGAGGGGATCGTTGTTGCTGCGCTTGCCCTTCTGCTGGTCGTGATCGTAGCGGTTATTTTGGGAGTTGTGGCTTACCTTTTTGTGAGCAGGCTGGGAACGATCGTAACCGGGATCGAAGACATTGCTGATCTGCAGCAGGCTGCGCTGCGCGCCTTTTCAGGGATACTGCTGGTGCTGCTTGGCCTTGAACTGTTAGATACGGTCAAGGTCTATTTCCGGGAGCATACGGTGAGGGTCGAGGTGATACTGCTGGTCGGCCTGATCGCCATGGGCCGGCACGTCCTTGAAATCGATCTGCACCATATTGAGCCGTTGATACTGTTTGGCTTCTCCAGCCTTCTGCTGGCCCTTGCCTTCAGTTATTTTCTTGTGAAGCGCGCTCAAAGCGCCGCAAGAAATGTTCAGGAGCATGAAGATGAAGAATACGGCGGAATCCTGTAGAGAGATGAGAGAGGATATAGTGAAAAATTACCGTGGCAAATAGCATATTAACAAGATACATACCGTTTCTGAGCTGGCTGCCCAGCTATCAGAAGGACTGGCTGCGGGCTGATGTGGTGGCAGGACTGACTGCCGCCGCCGTGGTGATACCCAAGGCGATGGCTTATGCGGTCATCGCAGGTCTGCCTGTTGAGGCAGGGCTCTACACTGCCCTTGCCGCGATGCTGATCTATCCTCTGTTAGGAACCTCGCGTCCGCTGAGCGTCACCACCACCTCTGCCATTGCCATGCTGACTGCCGCCCAGATCGTGGTGATCACCACGGCCCAAACCGGCGCCAGCGCCTCAGCCGTGGCCTCGACCCTGGCACTGCTGGTGGGCGGGGTGCTGATCATAGCGCGGCTATTGAGGCTGGGGTTCCTGGCGAACTTCATTTCAAAACCTGTGCTTATCGGTTTCGAAGCAGGCGTGGGAGTGGTCATCCTGATCGGTCAGATGAAATCAGTGCTGGGCGTCCATGTGACGAGCAAGACCTCAGTCGGCGCCTTGCTGGAACTGCCTGGACTCTTGCCGCAGGTCCATGGGGTAACCGCATTCGTGGCACTGATCGGGATCGTGGTTCTCATCAGTCTGCCGCGTCTGTTTCCTAAACTGTCCGCCCCACTTATATGGGTGGCCTTGAGCATAGCTGCCTCGGCTGTATTCGGATTAGAGGCGCTGGGTGTCAAGTCGGTCGGAACAGTGCCGTCCGGCCTGCCGTCGCTTGCGCTTCCTGACCTCTCACTGGTCACCCTGTTATGGCCGGCTGCGCTTGGGATCGCCCTGATGTCTTTTACCGAATCGGCAGCGGCGGCGCGCACCTTCTGTGCCCGTAATGACGCGCCGGTCAATGCCAATCAGGAACTGCTTGCAATAGGGGCAGCGAACGTGGCCTCGGCAATGGTCGGGGGTCTGCCTGCCGGTGGCGGCGCGTCGCAGACAGCTGTTGCGGACAAGGCGGGCGTGAGCAGCCAGATGGCGCAATGGATTAATGCGGCAGTGGTGCTGCTCAGTCTGCTGCTCCTGTCTCGTGTGATCGGACTGCTTCCGCAGGCGGCCCTGGGTGCGCTGATCCTGGTGGCCTCAGTCTCGATGATCAAGCCTGAGACCTTCCGGGCTATTGTTCGCATCCGCAGGATGGAACTGATATGGGCGCTCGTGACCCTGGCCGGTGTCATCTTTATCGGCACCCTCGAAGGCATCCTGATCGCTGTGGCCATTTCGATCCTGACGCTCTTTTATCAGGCCAATCATCCTCCTGTGTATGCTGTTGCCTACAACCGGCAGAAGGGCATCTTCCGCCGCGCAGGCGACAATGAAAGCGATGAAACTTTTCCCGGTCTGTTGATGCTGCGGACAGAAGGACGTCTCACCTTTGCCAACGCTGAGAATGCCCGTGATAAGATGAAGGCCCTCGTGGCACAGACAGAGCCGCGGGTCATGGTGCTGGAATGCAGCGCGATTCCGGACATCGAATATACTGCCCTGCTCATGCTGACCGAGGCAGAGGAAAACCTGCGCAGCCGCGGCATCACCCTGTGGCTGGCAGCAGTCAATCCCGATCTGCTGAAAATAATAGAGCGCTCACCGCTTGGGGCGGCCCTGGGGCACGAGCGCATGTTTTTTAATCTGCGCAAAGCTCTGGAAGCTTGGCAGGGGCAGTCAGCACATGGACAGGAGGGTAAGCGCCATGTATGAAAATATGACCATCATCGCAGTATTCATCTTTGTCTACAGTTTGGCTGCCGGACAGCTGGGCAAGTCGCCGATAAGCGGGGCGATTGTGTATACCTCCTTTGGCCTTGCGCTCGGCCCTCTCGGGCTTGGGGTCCTGAACCTGAGCACGGGTGCGGAACAGATCCGCCTTCTGGCAGAGTTGACTCTGTCATTGGTCCTGTTCACTGACGCTGCCAACTCGAATCTTGGCGTACTCAGGCAAAGTTTCCACATCCCGGGCAGGCTGCTGCTGCTCGGGCTGCCGCTGACTATCCTGCTCGGTATTGGCGTTGGTGTTTTAGTCTTCGATAATCTGAGCCTGCTGGAGATCGCCATCCTGGCGACCATGCTGGCGCCGACCGACGCGGCGCTGGGCAAAGCTGTTGTCACGGACGAGTCTGTCCGTGCCGATATTCGCGAGGGCCTGAACCAGGAAAGCGGCTTAAACGATGGCATCTGCGTGCCGATCCTGCTTCTGTTGCTCGCTATCACGGCGCAGCCTGGCGGGGGCGGTGTCTCGATGCTTGCGCTGAAACTGGTAGCCGGCCAGATCGGTCTGGGCATTGGTGTCGGCCTCGGCCTGACTGTGCTGGGCGCCTGGCTCTTCAGGCAGTTTGCCAAACGGGGATGGATCAGCGAAAGCTGGAGGCAGCTTCCTGTTCCGGCTCTGGCGGTGGCCTGCTTCGCAATGGCGCAGTGGATCGGCGGCAGCGGCTTCATCGCCGCCTTCACCGGCGGCCTGCTGTTTGGCTGGATGGCCAGGGAGCGCAAGCATACGCTCCTGCTTGCAGCCGAAGGCACCGGCGATACGCTGGCCCTGATAACCTGGGTGGTGTTCGGCGCTGTCGTGATAGCCCGCGCTGTTGACCACATCAGCTGGCAGATAATGCTCTATGCTCTGCTCAGCCTGACTCTGGTCCGCATGCTGCCTGTTTTCCTGGCGCTCGCAGGCTTTGGGATGCGCACTGCCGATAAATTGTTCATCGGCTGGTTCGGACCACGTGGCCTTGCCAGCATAGTGTTCGGCGTGATCGTGTTCGACGAACATCTGCCCGGTGGGGTGCCGCTGGTCGCCACTGTTGTCTGCACCATCCTGCTCAGCATCGTATTTCACGGTCTCAGTGCGAGGCCCCTGATCGCACTGCTCAGGAGGCAGGGATGACAGGAATGACGAGAGGCAATAACTGTCTCAGAATAGTGTCCACATGGTTCGACAGGCTCACCATGCCCGGTCACCCTGAGCCTGTCGAAGGGTAGGGGTTCTCATTACGAGACAGTTAATAAAAACAATACCCGGCATTCGGGGGAGGAGGTAGAAAATGTTACAAATACACGAATTGATGGAGCTCGCTGCCATGGGCGTCGAGATACTGGCGGTGGTTCTCATGGTCTGTTTCATCCTCTACGGCACCATGCGCTGGGTTCTTCATTCTGCAACGAAGATTGAGGGGGCCTATGATAGGTATCGAGTTATGTTGGGGAAATCTCTGCTGATAGGCCTCGAACTGATGGTTGCGGCTGACATAATCCGCACTGTTCTTGATACAACGCCGCAGGGCCTCGCGCTGTTAGGCGGCCTCGTGGTGGTGAGAACAGCCCTTGGATGGACACTGACCGTTGACATTGAGGGCCGCTGGCCATGGCAGGGAGCAAAGGAATCCGGCCAGGGGGCGGAAGGAGGGAGTACACAGAAGAATGTCTCTTAAACAGGGGCCGTGTATAACGTCATTGAATCAAAAGAAATGTTGTCATTGTCTCGAAAATACCCCTCACCCAACCCTCTCCCCCAAGGGGCGAGGGATAGAAAGTTTCCCTCCCTTAAGGGGAGGGATAAAGGGAGAGTGCGGTATGGGAGAGTAATCACGCGATTATAAATCGAACACTCGAAAGAAAGGAGAGAAAGAATATGGAGGATTTACTTACGAGAATTTTTGAGAACCTGCTCGACAGGGTGAGCGGGCCGATGAAGTTCCGGCTGATCCTGCAGCCGTTCATGGCCACCATCTTTGCAGTGCGCGCAGGCCTGAAAGACGCACGGGAGGGGAAACCGGCCTATGGGTGGGCGCTGTTCACAGACCCGGGGCACAGGCGGGAGTTGTTGCATGATGGCTGGAAGGCGGTCGGCAAGATTTTCATGCTCGCAATCATTATCGACGCGGTTTACCAGTATATAGTGCTTAAGTGGTTCTATCCCGGAGAGGCGCTCCTTACCGCGGCGCTTCTGGCGTTTGTTCCCTATCTGCTCATTCGGGGGCCGGTTAACCGTCTTACTGTTGGGAAAGGAAGCAAAAAATGAACAAAGAGCCTGATAACAAAGCGCCTGGGGCGGAACCGGGCAAGACATCTGCAGCCGCTTTGGCCACAAAGGCCGGGAAGCTCGGGATGCTTGGCCGTATTGCGTCTCTGTTTGGATGGGGTCATGGCAATTCAGAGGACTCTGGGGCCGGCACAACCGACATCGGCACGCAGCTTGCGCATGAGCGCACAGACCTCGCGGTGAATCGGAGCTACATGGCGATCGAGCGTACACTTATGGCCTGGATCAGGACATCCCTCTCCATGATCAGCTTCGGTTTTACCATTGGCAAGCTCGGGCAGGTAATTAAAAACCTTAAGATAGAGGGGCCATGGGGCAAGATCCGCGTGGTGAGCGCCGAAGAGATTGCCCACTTCCTTGTGATCCTCGGGACCTTGGCCCTTATAGGGGCCGCTCTTCAGCACAGGGTGCATGTGAAGGAGCTCTACGCCATGGGCCTGCGCCGCCAGGTCAGTATCACCTTTGTCGTGGCTGTGCTGCTGGCTGCTCTGGGAGGTTTTGCCCTTGCTGCCCTGATTCTGGCGCTATGAAAGGTGAAGCGGGGTCAATGCTACCTTGGCGGGGAATATCCTGATCACTCGTAATTTTACGAGTTACGTTCATGCAGGCGATATGATAAAAATAATGGAACATAGGACTGCAGGGATCGAAGATAGCGAAGATTAAAAAATAATCAGTGATGAGAGGCTCTTGCAAAAGTCCAAAAAAGCGAGATTGCCGCGCTTCGCTCGCAATGACCAACAGCAGGTCCCTTAAGGACAAATGGCGTCTTTGCTGTCATTGCGAGGAGCGGAGCGACGTGGCAATCTTTCCGTTGAAGACATTTGCAAGAGGCTCATGAGTAACGACATTAAATATGAGGAGGATGTATGAAACGATCAGTTTTTATAATGTTCATTTTTTTGTTCAGTCTTTTTATAGCGGCGCTGTCCTGGGCTGAAGAGGCAGCTCCGGCCCAGACGTATTCAGGCGACATCTGGAGCCGTTCCACGCTCACAGGCGACTGGGGCGGCCTGCGCAATGACTGGGCAAAGAAGGGTGTTATCTTTGACATGAACCTGACCCAGACCGGGATGAGCGTGGTGAGCGGCGGCAAGCAGCAGGGCTGGGAGTATGCCGGGCGGGGCAACCTTACGCTTAACATTGACTCACAGAAGTTAGGTCTGTGGCCGGGAGGGTTCCTGACCGTGGAGGTCGAGGGCAATTACAACAGGTCTGTTAATCTGGATTCCGGCGCACTCATGCCCGCAAATACCAATCAGTTGTTTCCGATGCCGGGCGATCAGGAGCTGAACATTCCGGCTGTGACGTTCATGCAGTTCCTTTCGCACAACTTCGGGGTGGTCCTGGGGAAACTTGATACGACCTCGGGCGATGCCAACGAGTTTGCGCATGGCAAGGGCGATAAGCAGTTCATGAATCTGGCTTTCAACCTCAATCCTGCACTTCTGCTGACTTCGCCGAACTCAGTGCTCGGCGCTGGTGTTATCATACTGCCGACCAAGGACCCTAATCAGGCGATCATAAGCGCCATGGTTTTTGACTCAAACGGCAAGGCAAACAGGAGCGGCTTTGACACTGCATTTGAGGGCAACAATACCTATGCTGTCGAGGGCAGGGTGAAGACTAACCTCTTTGGGATGACCGGCCACCAGCTTCTGGGCGCAGCCCATTCGACCAAGGACTTCGCATCCCTTGAGCAAAACTCTCTATTGCTGCTTAAGGGCATTGTCCAAAACGGGACCCTCGAAACAGAGAAGGAGGACAACTCCTGGGCACTGTACTATAACTTTGACCAGTATCTGTATGAGCCGAAGAAGGGGCAGGGCATCGGTATCTTCGGAAGATTCGGCGCAACTGACGGCAAAGCAAACCCCGTACACTATTTCTACAGCCTTGGCATCGGCGGCAAGGGAGCCATGAAGAGCCGTCCGAACGACGCCTTTGGCCTCGGCTATTACTATATGGATATGAGCCATCCAAAGCTTACCGGCATTTTCAGGGACAGGGAGTTTCTGAGGGATGAATATGGGGTTGAGGCTTACTACAATATCGCGCTTACACCGTGGCTGAAGTTGACGCCGGATATTCAGGTCATCAGGCCTGCCCAGAAAGAGATGCTCAGTGTCAGCGCTGACGGGCTTTCTCTCATCAGCCATAAAAAAATTGACACGGCAACAGTCCTCGGGCTGAGGCTGCAGTTGGTTTTTTAGAGGGGACATGAAAAAGAGAGATGAAAAAATTCGAGGAGGAATTATGAAAAAAAGCGGTTATGTCGTGGCGATTGTTATGGTTCTGCTGTCTATGACTGTTGTCTCATGGGCAGAGGATGATGCCGAACTGGCCAAGAAACTTTCGAATCCGATTGCGAGTCTGATCAGTGTGCCGTTTCAGAACAACTGGGATTTTGGCATCGGGCCTGAGGACGCGCTGCGTTATACACTCAATGTACAGCCGGTTATTCCGATAACGCTGAACAAGGACTGGAACCTCATCACCCGCACGATCGTGCCGGTCATCTCAGCGGAGTCACCGGTACAAGGTGGTGACGACAGAAGCGGCCTCGGCGACATAGTGCAGAGCTTCTTCTTCTCGCCAAAGGCGCCGACAAGCAGCGGCTGGATATGGGGCGCAGGCCCTGTGATCCTCTATCCCAGTGGGACAGACGGACTGAGTGCGCATCAGTGGGGAGCCGGACCTACCGTTGTACTTTTGAAGCAGGAGAGTGGCTGGACCTATGGCCTGCTGGCAAACCATATCTGGTCTTTCTCAGGCTCCGGACCGAATGATATCAGCGCCACCTTTCTTCAGCCCTTTGTGTCATATACGACGAAGACCGTTACGACCTTTGGTCTGAATACGGAAAGCACGTATGACTGGGAAAACAGTCAGTGGACAGTGCCGATAAATCTGAGCGTAAGCCAGCTGCTGAAGATCGGCGGGATGCCGATCCAGTTTCAGGTAGGAGGCAAATATTATGCAGAGGCGCCTGACGGCGGCCCGGACTGGGGTCTGCGCTTCGGTGTGACCTTCCTGTTCCCGAAATAGGGTGTATGTATAAATTCCACAAATCTGAAAACGCATTGTCATTCCGGCTCGCTTGTGCCCGATGTTTGGGTATCCGGAATCCTTTAGGGAAGGGACTCCCGACAAGCGGGAGTGACAGAAAATAGGACATTCAATATGCAGGAATCAACAATTAAGGAGGAGTTATGAAGATCAAGAGTCTTTTTTTGCAGACACTAACAGTTTTTCTTGCATTGCTCATGGCAGTTCCGCCAGGCGTATTTGCCCAGGATGCCGGTGGAAAACCGACTTTCAAGCAGGAGGAACTGGACCAGCTGCTTGCGCCGGTCGCGCTCTATCCTGACTCCCTGCTTACCCAGGTGCTGATGGGCTCAACATATCCGCTGGAGGTCGTGCAGGCTGATCGCTGGGCAAAGCAGAACAAGGCGCTAAAAGGTGACGCCCTATCAAAGGCCCTTGAGGCCCAGCCCTGGGATCCGAGCGTCAAGTCGCTTGTGAATTTTCCGCAGGTGCTGATCATGATGAGCGAGAAGGTCGACTGGACCCAGAAGCTCGGAGATGCCTTCCTTGCCCAGCAGAAGGATGTGATGGCAACAGTCCAGAACCTTCGGGCAAAGGCCCAGGCTGCCGGCAACCTGAAAACAACCAAGGAACAGAAGGTGGTTGTTGAAAAGGAGATCATTATCATCGAATCGGCTAATCCCCAGGTAGTCTATGTGCCTGCGTATAATCCGACGATCATCTACGGCTCGTGGTGGTACCCTGCCTATCCGCCTTATTACTACTATCCGCCGGGTTATGTGGCAGCTCCTTATGTCGCCTTTGCAACCGGTGTTGCTGTCGGCGCAGCATGGGGCTATGCATGGGGACATGCCAACTGGCATGGCGGCGATGTGGATATTGACATTAACAAAAATATAAACATAAACAACAACATCAACAGGGATAAATATAAGCAGCTGTATCAGGGGAAAGGCAAGGGGCAGTGGCAGCATGATGCAGGTCATCGTGGCGGCGTGGCTTACAAAAATCAGACCGTAGCGCAGAAATATAACAGGGGAACCGGGGGCGACGCCGCAAAGTCACGGGATGCGTACCGAGGCCGTGCTGAGCAGGGCAGACAGGAGCTCTCCAGAGGCGGAGCCGATCAATTCAAAGGAAGGCAGGGCCAGGGACAATTTGACGGCGATCGGTCTGGCATGAAGCAGGGCGGCGCCTTCGAGGGAATGGACCGGGGCGGCAGCGCTGTCAGACAGTCCAGTGGACGGGGACAGGCGAGCCGTGAAGGCATGTCCCGCGGCGGTGGCGGTTTCGGCGGCGGCAGAGGCGGCGGCCGCAGATAAGTTGAGCTCATCACAGATTCTATAAAGGAGGAACAATAATGATTCTCAGGATAAAGGAAAAAAATATACCGGTGTGGTCAGGCCTGCTGATTGCTGTTCTGCTCATGCTGACAATGGGTATGGCATTTGGCGGGACATCAAAGGCAGCACTGAAACAGAAGACGTTCTCTTCAGCCGGGGAGGCTGTGAAAGCTGCAGTGACTGCTGCGAAGAATAATGACGACAAGGAACTTATTGCGCTCTTTGGCCCTTCAGCAAAAGAGTTGATCTTTTCCGGAGATGCTGTTGCCGACAAACAGAGGCGAGAGCAGTTTATAAGGTTATATGATGAAAAGTATAGTCTTGTTCCCGAAAAAGAGAGCATGGTCATTGTGATCGGCAAGCATGACTGGCCTTTCCCGATCCCTATTGCGAAAAAAGGAGATGCCTGGTTCTTCGATACGGACAAGGGCAAGGATGAGATCCTGAACCGCCGCGTCGGTGCGAATGAGCTGGACACCATACAGACCATGCTCGCGATTGTCGATGCCCAGCGCGAATATGCAATGTTCGATCGTGACAACAACGGCATTAATGATTACGCCCAGAATTTCCGGAGCGATCAGGGAAAGAATAATGGCCTCTACTGGAAAACGAAGGAAGGCGAGGACCTGAGCCCGCTGGGTGAATTCATGTCTGGTGCACGGTTTGACGAGTATGCCGGGACCGGAGCGAAACAGGCCCCTGTACCGTATCATGGATACTACTTCAGGATACTCAGGAAGCAGGGAGGACATGCAATAGGCGGAAAACTTGAGTATCTCGTGAAAAATAAGATGATCGGCGGTTTTGCCGTTGTTGCGTCTCCTGCAAAATACGGCAACTCGGGCGTGATGACCTTTATCGTCAATCACGACGGCATAGTCTATGAGAAAGACCTCGGCAAAAATACTGCGAAGACGGTAAAGGCAATCAAGGCGTTCGACCCGGATAAGACATGGAAGGAGCTCCCATAGAGATGGATGCTTTATCGAATATGCGCAATTCTCAGCAACCTGGATGTCCTGCAGCAGCGCTCGTGGACATGATATTCAAGTAGGAGGAGATATATGAAAAAAAGTGGAGCAGTCAGCAAGATGTTCGGTCTTTTGACCATTTTGTTTGCAGTCAGCACTATGTTGGGAAATGCGTCAGCACAGTCCTTGTCATCTTCCCTCGGGGTAGTGGTGTATCCCTCGAAGGGTCAGTCATCAACGCAGCAGGGCAAAGATGAAGGTGAATGCTTTGGCTGGGCAAAGCAGCAGACCGGGATCGACCCTATGGCCGTGGCAAGTGCCCCTACCCAGCAGCCTGGCGCTGCAGCGGGTGGTGGTGAGCGGGTGCGTGGCGCAGCACGGGGTGCGCTTGGAGGTGCGGCGATCGGTGCCATTGCCGGTGATACCGGTAAGGGCGCAGGAATAGGTGCCGTAGCCGGGACCATGGCCGGTGGCAGGCAGGCGAGAAAGAACAAGGCCGCAAAGGAGCAGCAGGCTGAGCAGGCAAAAGCCGGGACACTTCAACATTTCAACAAGGCCTTTGGCGTATGTATGGAAGGCCGGGGCTATCTGGTTAAATAGGGAGGAAATCTAAAATGAGAATATTTGCCGTTTTGATCCTGTTCGCTTTATGTGTGGTTGTTTCCCCTGTATTTGCCGGAGATGTCATTGACGGCACAAAGCCGCTTCTCTGCGCAAGCATAGAGGCGCTTGATTGTGATCCCGGGCAGGCATGCGACAGAGGTATCCCCGAGATCATGGGAGCTCCTAAATTCGTACGCATCGATTTTGCAAAAAATGAGATTGCAGGCCCTCTGAGGACAACAAAGATCCGCTCCATGGATAAGGATGAGGACCAGCTCGTTCTTCAGGGATATGAGGTAGGGCTTGGCTGGACTATTGCCATTGATCGCTTTACAGGAAATATGAGGGCATCTTTTGCCGGATGGGATGCGGCTTTTATTATTTTCGGGGCCTGCACAACCTATCCCTAACAACGAGTTTGCGGAAGAAAGAATTATTGTGATTTGATATGAGACGGCTTTATATGCCGTTTACAATAACGCTTTGGAAAGGGCTAATATGCTGAGAAAGATGGGAGTGTTTGTTGTTCTGGGATTGATGATGTCTTCTGGGGTTGTTGGCGCAGCAGAAAAAGGGATTATCGAGACCTTTGCCGAAGGCTGCAAGGCTGAGCTTGGGACATACTGCAAGGACGTGAAGGCCGGAGATGGCCGGCTGCTGGCCTGTTTGTACGCACACAGCGATAAAATCTCGGCACGCTGCGAGTATGCGGTCTATGATGCTGCATCCCAGCTGGAACGTGCGCTGACATCTCTGAGCTATGTTGCCAACGAATGCAGGGATGACCTCAAGGCCAACTGCGCGAACATAAAGCCGGGGGAAGGAAGGCTCCTCACCTGCATTGAGAAGAATGACGCAAAGGTGAGCGGCCGCTGCAGACAGGCGCTGAAGGACGTAGGACTGAAGAAGTAACAGTGAATAATCTGTATCGAATTCAAAAGGAGAAAACATAATGACAAAGAATCTGAAACAATGTCTTGTTATGCTGCCGGTTCTGTTTCTGCTGCTTGCCGGAAGCGTATTTGCGAAAGAGGCTGCTGCACCGAAATATTCAGGCTACCTGAGCGACTATTCGAAGCTCAAGGCAGACCCGGACAAATCCGGTGTGAAGAAATACAGAAACTCGAATATAGATATGAAGAAATACCGCAAGATTCAGCTTGAGAGGATTGTGGTGGTGCTGCAGAAGGATGCCGAATACATGGCCTTTGACCCTGCAGAGATGATGGCCCTGACAGACTATTTCCGGGAAGCGATCAAGCGGGAGCTGGGGAATGAATATCTGCTGGTGAACGAGCCCGGTTCGGACGTGCTCAGGGTGAGGATTGCGATCACAGACCTTGTTCCTACAAAGCCTGCAATGAGCGTCGCGACGTTGGCTATTCCCTTTGCAACTGTTCCTGATCTTGCCTCAGGGGCCGTGTCAGAGGGTGGTGTGGGCAGCGCGCCTTATCTCGGTCGCACGGCAATTGAGGTTGAAGGCCTCGATAGCATGACCCTGGAGCAGGTCTTCTCGTATGTTGAGACGAGGTATCCGAAGAAGTATGACATTGATACCAGCAAAGGTGTGGGCAAAGCGGTAACAAAGGGATACGGGCAGTATTTCAAGTCCTATAAGGCATGGGCATTTACCAGGGACGCCTTTGACTACTGGGCAATGAAGTTCCGCACCCGCCTGGACGAAGCCCATGGCAAGAAAAAGGCCGAAGAGAAGAAGTAATCCGTGGTTGATGGGAGGACACTCTTATTCATGACATGCCGCCGTATGATCAGGCATGTTGTCCTACTTGCTCTGTTGCTTGCGGTCACCTTTTTGCCGCCCATCCTTGACTGCCCGGGCCTTGAGGCAGCAACGCAGTCCTCCCCTGCAATAAGGCAGGCCTTTGTCTGGAATGAGGATTCCTATTGGATGGCACTTGAGTCAAAATATGCAGAGTTGCGACAGACAAGCTGCAAAGGAGTCGAAGCAGATATCAGATTGCGGCTTGATGGCCTGAAAAAACTTCTCGCTTACATTGATGCCCGGAAGCTGAACCCCGACGCTCCTGAATTCGACAAACTGGAGCGGGGCATGTTCGAGTCTGCCCCGCTGGTCAGCGCATGCAACGTTGGCCTTGCGGAGTATCTCGACTTTGCTGCTGATATGCGGGCAGTGGTGAAGCGGCAGTCGGAACGCTGGGGCATGAAAAGTGAGGCGGCCCGAATCACACTGTATCGTCTGCTGTATGGGGCCCGTGGGGCCGTAGAAGAGATCCTTATGCAGGCGCCTGCAGGAGCATATCCCGCCTTGATGAGGGGCACTGATGAGCCTTCTGCAACACCGTTTGCGGACGTTCGAAATGTTCGCCTTCACAGTGGCGACATCCTTGTCTCCCGCGGCGGCGCCCCGACGTCGGCGCTGATCGCGCGGGGAAACGACTATCCCGGCAACTTTTCTCATATAGCCTTTGTCTATGTCGATCCGATGACAAAAGAGGCAAAGATCGTTGAGGCGCATATTGAAGTGGGTGTTGTTGTTTCGACAGCCGAACAGTATCTCACAGACAAGAAACTGCGAGTGATGCTGCTCAGGCCCCGGATGGACCTCTCTCAAATGGTGAAGGATCCGTTGTTACCGCACAAGGCTGCTGAATATGCTTACAAGCGGGCAACTGAAGGACATATCCCCTATGATTTTTCAATGGACTATAGGGACCATTCAAAACTATTTTGCTCTGAAGTTGCGTCGGAAGCGTATGCGCGCTTTGATGTTAATCTCTGGGCAGGTCTGTCACATATTTCCTCCCCCGGGCTGAGGAGGTGGCTGGCCGCTTTCGGTGTGAAACATTTCGACGAAACACAGGAACCCTCTGATCTCGAATACGATCCACAGTTGCGCGTGGTAGCAGAATGGCGTGACCCTGAGACGTTGAAGAAGGACCGCATTGATAATGCCGTTACCGATGTGATGCTGGACGGTGCGGAAAAGGGCGATGAGCCCGGTTATCATTTGTACCTGCTGCCCCTTGCACACGTTGCCAAGGCATACAGCATGCTGCTGAATCAATTCGGCAAGGCCGGACCGATACCGGAGGGCATGCCGGCAGCAGCAGCGCTGCGCAGCCGGGAATACATGGAGAAACATAAGCTTATTGAGGAGCGTCTTGCTGCTGAAGCTGAAAACTATAAAAAGAAACACGGCTATGAGGCACCATACTGGGCTTTGGTGAAGCTGGCACTGGCGGTCAGGGAGGGGAGATGAGAGGTAGAGGTAAGTTGTTAGCCGGTGTCCTTGGCATTATGCTCTTGATTCTGGTGCTCGCACCACTGCCTTCTTTTGGTGGAGAGGGTCCTGAGACTAAACAGTCTCAGCGCCCGAAGATCGGCCTTGTATTAGGCGGCGGCGGGGCAAAAGGGGCTGCCCATATCGGGGTGCTGAAGGTATTGGAGGAGCAGAAGATCCCGGTTGATTATATTGCCGGCACCAGTATGGGTGCAATTGTTGGGGCCCTCTATGCCTCAGGTCTTTCTGCCTCTGAACTCGAAAAGGTTGTCACCACAATCGACTGGAAAGATGTCTTTTCAGGAGATCCTGCCCGTCAGGATATCGATTTCCGCAGGAAACGGGAAGACTATACAATCCTCTCAGGTCTTGCTCTGGGCGTAAAGGATGGCAAACTGGTAATGCCCAAAGGTCTTATCAAAGACCAGAAGGTAAACGTGTTATTCGAAATGCTTATGCTCCACACCTCTGATGTCAAAAATTTCGACAAATTACCCGTACCTTTCCGGGCTGTTGCTGCAGACCTTGAAACGGGCGAGATGGTCGTGCTTAAGGACGGCAGTCTTGCGGATGCAGCGCGGGCGAGCATGTCGGTGCCGGGCGCATTTCCCCCTATTGAGCTGGGCGGCCGGTTCCTTATTGATGGTGGCATGGTCAGGAATGTACCGGTTGATATCGTTCGCCAAATGGGGGCTGATATCATAATCTGTGTAGATGTAGGGAAGCCGCTCTTGACCCGTAAGGACCTTGGAGGACCGGTCTCGATTATGAACCAGATGCTCGATATCATGATACGTCAGAATGTCGAGGAACAGATCAGGACCCTCGGTCCGAAGGATGTTTATATCAAGCCAACACTGGGAAAACTTGACTCCGGAGACTTTGACAAGGCTGCAGAGATCGCCGCTATCGGTGAAAAGGCTGCCAGGGAAAAGATCGACAGCCTGAAAAAATATTCGGTCTCTGATGCCGATTATGCTGCTTTCACTGCACGCCATCATGCTGAGCAGGTGAATGAGGTGAAGGTTGCCTCGATAAAGATCGAGATGGAGGGTGAGTCTTATATCTCTCCGAATGTCGTGGCGAATAAACTTTCGATCAGACCCGGAGACACAGTCAATGTCGACAAACTGAAAGAAGAAGCCGGTATTGTATATGGCACAGGAGATTTCGAGCGGGTTGACCTGCAGGTCAAAAGGCAGCGGGACGGTTACGAGCTTGTCGTGAAGGCCAGGGAAAGATCCTGGGGGCCGAACTATCTCCGCCTTGGCCTGGCCCTCGAGAGTGAATTTAAAGGAACGAGCAGATACAACATCCTTTTTGATTACACCCGGCGGTGGGTGAACAGTCTGGGCGCGGAGTGGAAGACCGAGATCGATATCGGCTCACCAAGCGGGGTTTACTCTGAATTTTATCAGCCTCTTACGACCAAAGGTCTTTTTTTTGTATCTCCCTATGTTCGCTATAAGCGGGAACCGTTCACGGTCTTTGATGGAAATCAAAGGGTTGCCCAGTTCGACGTATCGCGCTATGTCGGCGGGATTGATCTGGGTTTCCAGCCGGGGAGATATGGCGAGGCGAGGATAGGCCTTCAGTATGGCAGATTCAGGGCAGATCAGCGGATCGGTGACGCTGACCTTTCGAAAGATCAGATCAGTAGAGGGGCAGTTATTGCCCGGGGAGTTCTTGATCAAATTGACAACGTGAATTTCCCCAACAAGGGCTACAGGGCCCGTTTTGATGCAATCTCCTCGCTGAAAGCGCTCGGTTCAGATGACAGTTATAATAAGGTTGAAGTCAGCGGCGGAGGTGTATTCACCTTCAAAAAGCAGACTGTTCTCGTGTCTGTCAAGGCCGGCACGCACATCGGCAATGAACTCCCGTACTACGATGAATTCAATCTCGGCGGATTTCTCAATCTCTCAGGACTCCAGTCCAACCAGCTTCGTGGCCAGCATATGGTGCTTGGAAGGGTGATCTCATACCACAAAGTGGGTGAGTCGTTCATCGGTTCCCTCTATCTTGGAGGATCACTCGAAGCAGGCAATGTCTGGCAGAAGGACTTTGCCCTTGGCAACCTTGAGGTCGCGGGAAGTGTCTTTGTCGGGTACGATACCATCCTGGGCCCGCTTTACCTTGGCCTTGGGCATGCAGGCGAGGGTCGGACTGCAGGGTACTTCTATCTCGGCAGGACGTTCTGACGGAGAGCCGGTATAATTTTACAAAAAAAGGAGAGTCAATTAAATGAACGTCTTATTGCAAAAAAGTTTCTTGATCGGGTTGGCGCTCACACTGTTTACGACTTCGTGTGCCTCGACCAAAACTCTGCATGTCTGGAAGGATGAGAAGCATACGCAAAAGCTTGGGAAGACCCTGGTCATCGCTGTAGCTGAACTTGATCGTATGCGGGATCATGCAGAAAATATGCTTGCCTGGCGGTTGAGTGACCTTGGCATCGAGGCAATCGCGAGCAATAAGGTCATCCCGCAGTTGGGATCGAAGTCTGCCCGTGAGGCTATTGCGGCAAAGGTCAAGGAGTTGGGTGTTCAGAACGTTGTGGTGATACGGGCTGTCAGCAAAGATGAATACTCTCAGCTCGTTCCGGGTGGTGTCTATCTGGTGCCGGTGAGTTACTATTCCGGTTGGAATTCCTTTTATGCTGACTCGTTTTCTGTTGTTGCTGTGCCCGGCAGAGCCTATGATGCAGAATTCTTTACCATGGTCACGAATATCTATGATGTACGCAGTGAAACACTTGTTTGGTCCTACCTTTCACGAACCAAGGTGGAGATGTCGCGGGAGGGAGCCATCAATCCGTTCATCGAAACGATCATAACGCAGCTTGAGAGAGGCAAATTGCTCTAAAAAGGCGAAAAGGCAAATAACCGGCTGGCAATAATGAATTGTAATGGGGACTATCTCTTGGTGGTACTCTAATAAAGAAGATATTTCGAGCGCAGGGCAAGAAACTGTGAAAGGCTGCTTTGCCACTGAAGAGCGATCGATCCCGGATCGAGGCCGTCCTTAAAATCCTGTAACACTCTCTTCGATCCGATCATCCCGAGTATCTTATCAAGCTGGAAATCCGCAGGATACAGTTTATGGAGTGCACTGACAATTTCGATCCCCATATCCGCAACATTCAGTGTCTGTCTGTCAGTAAGCGTTATCCTGACCCCCTGGCACGTCTTATTCTTATATGCGTCACTGTTCGGTGTGAACCTGACAGGCCTGAAACTTACGCCCGGGATATTCTTGCTGTTCAGATACTCAGCAAGCCTCTCAGCATTGATCCACGGAGCGCCTAAGATTTCGAAGGGTGTATCGGTTCCGCGGCCTACGCTCAGATTTGAGCCTTCGACTATCGCGACCCCGGGATAGAGGATTGCTTCGGTGAGACTGCGCAGGTTCGGAGAAGGATTGACCCACCTTAGCACTGTCTCGTCGAACCAGGCATTACGGTCATAACCTGATAATTTGATGACATGCAGTTTCGCCCCTATCATGTTTTCAGCATTGAACATCTCTGCAAGTTCCCCTACGGTCATGCCATGGCGCAGTGGCAGAGGGAAATAACCGGTAAACGACAGCAGGTCCCTGTCCAGCACTGGCCCCTCCACGACTGAGGCATTGAGCGGGTTTGGCCTGTCGAGCACATAAAAGTCGATCCCCTTTTTCGCGGCTGCTTCCATCGCATATCCCATAGTACTGATGTAGGTATAAAAGCGGACCCCGGCATCCTGGATATCGAAGACCAGGGCATCAAGGTCTTTGAGCATCTCCTCTGTAGGTCTTCTTACGCTGCCGTACAGGCTGTACACAGGAAGTCCGGTGCCGGGATCTGTTGTGGAGTTCACTCGCTGATCGACCGTGCCTGTGAGGCCGTGCTCGGGGCTGAATAGGGCAGTCAGTTTCAGGCCCGGGGCACTGCGAAGCAGGTCGATCGTGCGCTGTCCCTTTGCATCAAGGCCGGTATGGTTGGTTATGAGGCCCACGCGCAAGCCTTTCAGTGGCAGGAAGTTTTCCGCAGACAGGACATCAATGCCGGTCATCACTTTTCTGCTTATACGCTCGTTCGGGGTCTCTGTTTTCAAACAATGATAACGGCCACCAAGCCCGGGTCTTTTTTCGAGAACCTCGCTGCAGGTGGCAGGTCCGAAGGCATCGGCAACTGCCTTTTTGATCTCAGCGCGTAACTCTTTTATATCTCCCCTGCCATCAGGATAAACGCGGTTTGTCAGGACAATTATATAGGTCTCAGTGACAGGATCGATCCAGAGTGATGTGCCGGTATAGCCGAGGTGTCCGTATGCACCAAGCGGCAACAGGGCTTCACGATTAGAGAAAAAAGGCGCCTCCAGATCCCATCCTAATCCCCGAACTCTTTTCATCCCCTGTGGTGACTGGGGAGTTGTCATCAGTTCAACCGTCTTTGCGCTGAGGATCTTCCTGCCGCGGTGCGTTCCCTTGTTCAGGAGCATCCGGGCAAAAACAGCAAGGTCGTCTGCAGTCGAGAACAGTCCTGCATGTCCTGCCACGCCTCCCATATTGAAGCAGGAGGGGTCGTGGACCACTCCGCAGCGCTGTTTTTGCGGGGCAAAATGCGTGGGAGCTATCCTGTCAAGCAGGGATGGTGAAGGCTTGAAGGCGGTGTCTTTCATGCCCAGCGGTTTGAAGATATGTTCAGCGCAATATCTGTCTAAAGGCTGCCCGGTTATTCTGCGCACGAGTTCGCCTAAAACTTCAAAGTTGATATCGCTGTATATAAATCCGCTGTTAGGCGGTATTTCAGGTCTCTCGGCAATGATCTTGGCCATTGCCTTTTTATAGCCTGACCACTTGGGCTGAAGACTCAGATCAGGCCGGAGCCCGGAATAATGGGTCAGAAGCTGCCGCACCGTAATAGACCCTTTGCCGTTTTTCTTAAAGGCGGGCCAGTAACGGGCAACCGGCGCCTCGATATTCAGCTTCTTCTGCTCAGCAAGCTGCATAACCGCAGTGGTGGTTGCTATTGCTTTTGTGAGCGATGCCAGATCGAAGATAGTCTCTTCGGTCATCCGTATCTTCTCCGGCTCAAGCGAACGGTATCCGAAGGAGCGGCGGTAAACAACTTCCCCCTGATTTCCGATAAGCAGAACAGCACCGGGAGTCTTGTTATCTCGGATCGCCTTTTCAACACTATCTGCAATAGATATCAGTTTGGAGGACTCTAACTTCAGGGTAGGGTTTATAGCAGACTGCCCAGGAACAGCGGCTGCTGCAACGTGTCCATACAGAAGACAGAATACCGTAAGACAGAAAAAGAGCGCTTTCATAATTCTGATTCCCGCTTTCTCAGCTTGTCGGATTAGCCTGCTTTTTATTATTCTTTGAAAGCGGTTCTCTTTTCAACCCTTCCGACGTATAAACATTTCTCGGATTCCAGAGCATCCAGCCGTTAGAGCCGAATTCCTCCGCAGCCCTGATCTGGCTGCTGATCTCATGAGCCTGAAAATGTCTTCTGTCAAAGGCATAATCTCTGAATGCCTGAAGCCAGGGCCTGAAACGGACCGACGCAATAGCGGTGCGCTCCCGGGCCTTTTTCAGGGAAAGTGAGACGATCTCATAAGGATGCGCTACAGGGTTGCGATACC
Organism: Nitrospirota bacterium; assembly: GCA_016217675.1. Classification (GTDB taxonomy): domain Bacteria; phylum Nitrospirota; class Thermodesulfovibrionia; order Thermodesulfovibrionales; family UBA6898; genus UBA6898. The sequence goes on along the minus strand of JACRHC010000033.1, from coordinate 21,954 downwards.
CCGGGATACCGAACTGAAAGCCGGATGGGTAGAGCATGAGAGAGATATAATCAACATGAGGAGTGATCGCATCGAGCCTCTGGCCGATCTGTGTATCGTCAAGATTCCAGGATGCGTAGCCAAAGACGTCAGCCGCAACGAATACGTTGTACGGGGCAAGAGCCCTGCTTGCCTCAGAGAGAAAACCTGAGATGTTTTTGACCCTGTTCTCCTCAGTATTCGGCACCGAGAATTGAAGGCCCTTTTTATCGGGGAAACGCACGTAGTCGAACTGTATTTCGTCGAAGCCATATTGTGCTGCCTCGACAGCAAGGCTGATATTATAATCCCAGACCTCTTTTCTGGAAGGGTCGACCCAGATGAGGTGCTCCCTGTCGTAGAAGGTCTTTCCGTCCTGGGTCTTTACGGCAAGGTCAGGCCGGGCTGCACCGAGGACATTATCCTTAAAGACAACAATACGAGCTATGGTGTATACGCCCCGCTCTCTCATGGAGTTTATCAGTCCGTGGACGTCCTTGATTATGACCTGTTTTTGAGCGCCCACCTCTTCTACGCGGGGGACATTACTCTTGTATGTGAGAATACCCCTGTCGCCTTTAACATCAATGACAAGGGCATTAATGTCGGTTTCTTTCATGAGGTCCAGAGCAGAATTTCGAAGATGCCTGTCGCCGATCCCGTAGTAAGTAAGATAAAGCGCTCTCGGCACAAAAGGCTTGAGATATACGTCGAGGGGCGATCTGGGCCGTGGGGCAGTGAATGTTATTTCTCCCCGCGCATATCCGTAAGCCCTGATACCGATCTTTCCCGATGCGTTCTTGATCGTAAACAGACCGTTCATGTCAGTGCGGACGATCTCGTTATTGCCGGTAACGATGGCCTCCTTGATAGGCTTTCGGGTCGAGAAATCGATCACCCTGCCGCTGACATAATCAGCAGCAGCTGCCGGAGCTGCGAGAAATATGGCGGAAATCAGCCCTACATACAAAACGAAATATAGCGTGGTTTTTCTCATTTATTTAGTCCTTTTGGCAGGCGGCGGGCCGAGGATCAGCTCAAAGGCCTTGCCTTTATCCGAGTTCTGCATCAGGTACCGCGGGATCTTCATGACATGGTCATTGCTGGCCGCATGCCGTCTCTCTATCGTAAATGCAGCCCTATATCCTGCAGCTGCTGCTTTTTTTATCAACTCATCGTCATAAATGCCGAATGGCCATGCCAGCATATCTATATTGACATTAAGTTCCTTATTCACCCGTTCCCGTGATTTCCTCAACTGCATATCCACAAACTTCTCGTATTCGGGAGCCGCAAGCCGCTTCTTCTCCTTCTTGAAGTTCGGATGCCAGAAGGTGTGGCCCTGAATATCGAAGAATCCGGTCTTTTTGACCTCTCTCAACTGGTCCCATGTCATGGCATAGGAGGCATTGGATACGGCAGAAGGATATACAAAAAGAGTGACCGGGATGCGGAACTCTTTCACCAGAGAGAGCATATCCGTGTACACAGACTTGTGCGCGTCGTCAGCCACGATCACGACCGACCCTGGCAAAGGCTGGGGCCCCTTACCCAGATAGTAATCGATTAGCTGCTTAAGAGGGATGACAGTAAACCCTTTGTCCCTGAGATATTCAAGATGGGACCTAAATACAGGCGTTGTCACGGTCATGCTGTCTGCTACAGAAGGACCGAAGCGATGATACAGGAGAATCGGCACCCTCAGTTCATTGGGAGAGGTTTTGGCAGATGTATTCCCGCCTTCTGTCGAAGGGGCCAGGAGAAGAAAAAACAGACCTGTGAGCAGTATCACAGACTTCAAAAAAGACTTCAATTTAGTAACCTATATAAATTGCAGCATCCGTCTGCCAATTTGCATCCGGAACTGCCTGATAAACGTAATAAAATTATAACACAATTTTCGACCCGTAGCGGTCAGGGGGCGAAATGTCACGCTCTACTAAGCGAAGAGCCGGAAGAATAATATTGCACAGATAAAGGGTAAGTAGTGCTGGTGCTCCAACGTCTTGATAAGATAACTGAAATGGAATATATTCCGTAATAGTTGAGCCAAAAAGGAGAGCCCTCCATATTATTCTGATGGAAATACTTGTGGTATTCTATTGAGCTTTTATTGCATCGCGGAGTGTTTTCAAAGGCAGAAATAGGGTTTTGTTCTGGCCCGGAAGAGGGACAAAGCCGTAGTGCTTGTAGAAATCGCGGGCGCGGTCGTTTTTTGCATCCACAAACAGTCCTATGCTCCCGGCCTGATCTGCGATGAGAATGGTCCGATGGACCGCCTCTGCGACCAGAAGGGTCCCGTATCCCTTGCCCTGATGCCGGAGCGATACTGCGAGGCGAGCGAGGCGCACTGCAGGAAGGTTATGTTTGGGATACATGGCCGCGTAAGCAGGAGGAAGCTGTTCTGCGGTGATCTCACAAAGCGTAAGGGAAAGGAATCCAATAATGACTGCTGGTTTGTCGCTTTCAGTAAGGACAAAGGTGCGGGAGAGCCCTTTTTCTCCATGCCGGCGGGCTGTGGCCTTGAGAAAGGCGTTCAGTTCAGAAACGCCGCAATCAAAGGCAGCGCGGTCGTGCTCACGGGAAATCAGCGCTATTTTAAGCACAGAAGATTTTTTCTATGCAGAAGGGCCTTTTTCAATTGCTTGGTTGGCCGGGGCGGGTTTTCGATGAGATCAAAGATGTTTTTTGCCGCCTGGGTGGAAAGGTGAATGGTGCGTTCCAGCTCTATGATGTTATTGGCTTTTTCGAGGGCTGACTGAACGATGAACTGGTTGAGCGTTGCGCCAACGGTTTTGGCTGCCTCCGCTATGCGTTCATAAACATCGTGGGGCATTCGGGCCGGAATTCTTTCTTCTGTTTTTGTAATAGCCATTCTGTATCTCCTTAGGTCGATGTTAGCAAAAATGGCGTCAAAATGGCAATAAAATAGAATGAACTTCTCAAGCCTGCGGATTGGTATTGACGCCGGAAGAACCGGCTTGATATAGCATGCTCACTTCTTTTTTGAGGGGGTACGTTGCAAGGGGACATCAGGTATCTGCTGATGATTCCAATAGTAAAGATGACCCTCCTGTTTACGGGGGAACTCGCTGTGACAGTAACGACACCGGCCATTGATGCGCGCTACGCGCTCATCTGCAACAGCGCTCCTCAGCTTTTCCGATCTGCAAAAACAGGAATCGGCATTTGCCGGTCACCAGGCAATAGCACTCCTTGCATTCGGCAATGGCATAGTCTGATGCAGGAGGGGACAATGCAATGTTGTGGAATGGAGAAGTGATATCGTGAAGGGGCGAGTGATAAAGCTTAATGGAACGCAAAAGGCAGAGGGGTGAAATCAGTGGTTAGACAAGCGGATCGCGGACATCGAGAAACGTGAACTTAAGAAAATCGCGGTCATGGCTATACAGTTTCTTCACGCCATGCTGGCGCAGAATGGCGGCGAGGTGTGCATCAGGCACGAGGTTGCCTCGCGTCGGGACCTCTGCGGTCATCTTCCTATATATGTCCCAGAACCCTTCTTCTTCTGAAAGGAAGCGAATATGCGGCAAACTCAGCAGCATTCCGATGTTTGCCATAGCCTCGTCAGGGGTCAATGGTTGGCTGAAAACCGAGGGGTGGGTTGCGATTCGCAGGTAACCCATTACTGTCGGCCAGGCAAGGAAAAAAAGCTTCTCCTGCTTTATACAATCGTCCAGAAAGGACTTTGCGCTCTTATAGTATTTACAGTCAGCATCAGAGGCATATAGAAGGATATTTACATCAATCGCAAAACTCATGGAGTGGTAGTTCTTTTTCCGGCAGGAGTCTGCCGCTCCATGGCAGAGTAAAGGGCTTCTTTGTCGCCCAAGTCAATGCGGGCGCCCATGCCTTTGGATATCCAACTGGAGGGTTTTGGTTTCTGTCCGGCGGGTTTGCGCTCACGAAGAGCCCGTGCAAGCAGGTCGGAGACGAGCTGGCCAAGGGATTTGCCCTCGGTTTTTTGAAGTTTCTTTACCTCTTTGAGGATCGGGTCGTCAATGTCTATCGTCGTTCTCATGATGTATTGATGATAAATTAATGCGCATCAGATGTCAATAATCAATAACGACCTCCAAGATTGTCCATGCCGAATGCTTGTTACACAAAATTCTGAGTTCTACCCATGCGCCTGCTGCCAGACCGAGAGGGTGACAGCAGCTTTCTGCTTATTCATTATCGTGATGCTGTATAATGGGGCTGATTTCAGTAAACCATGCGACGAAGCTCTATTGGGGGCAGGGGAAAAAGCGGATGCGTGAAATAGCATGAACATAAGACTTACACCTCTTAAAATCGTCATCTTCTACTCGGTTATCGGCGGACTCTGGATTTTGTTTTCCGATACAGTGCTTATGGCGCTCGTCAAAGATCCTGAAACATATATCAAAATTGCAATTATGAAGGGCTGGGGTTATGTGGGTGTGACAGCCGTTCTTCTTTATTGGCTTATCAGCCGATATGTATCTGAAACACGAAAATCGGACAAAAACTTACTGGAAAGCGAGCAATACAACCGCACGCTGTTTGAAAGCTCCCCCATAGGTTTGGCCCTCTGCCGCATGGATGGCTCGCTGATTGATGTCAATGCGGCCTTTGCCGGAATCCTCGGCAGGACAGTTGAGGAGACGCTGAAACTGACCTATTGGGAGATAACGCCGGAAAAGTTTGCGGAGCAGGAAGGGCAGCAGCTTGAAAGTCTGAAAACCACAGGACATTATGGTCCCTACGAAAAGGAGTATATTCACAAGGATGGCCATCTTGTGCCTGTGCGGCTTCAGGGCCTTCTCATTGAGCATGGCGGCGAACAGTGCATCTGGTCGAGTGTTGAGGAGATCACCGAGCGCAAGAAGGCTGAACTTATACTGGCTTCCGAGCGGCAGATCCTCGAAATGATCTCAAGTGGGGCGGCTCTGCCGGAAATACTTGAAAAGATCGTATTAAGCATAGAGTCTTTATCGCACGAAACTATTGCATCTATCCTGCTGCTTGACCCTGACGGCCTCCATGTCCATTACGGCGCGGCGCCAAGCCTTCCGGCGGCGTATAACCACGCGCTTGAGGGTGCAGAGATCGGTCCCAAAGCCGGGTCATGCGGTACCGCTGCATATCGCCGCGAGTCTGTCATTGTTACCGACATTGAGACTGACCCCTTGTGGGCTGACTACCGTGAATTAGCCAGGCCATACGGATTGAGGGCCTGCTGGTCAACGCCGATCATGAGCTCTGAAGGAACAGTCCTTGGCACCTTTGCCATGTATTACCGGGAACCGCGCAGTCCCGTGGAAGAGGATTTTAAATTGATAGCGCGGGCAACGCACTTGGCAGGGATTGCCATCGAACGCGAGAGCTTGGAAGAATCCCTGCGGAGAAACGAACATGTGCTTCGTCTTTTTGTAGAAAATTCTCCAGCGGCGATCGCCATGTTTGACCGCGATATGCGCTATATAGTGGCAAGCCGCCGCTTTCTCAAGGATTATAATATTGGTGAACTGAATGTCATCGGCCGCTCACATTATGAGCTGTTTCCGGAGATTCCCGAGCGCTGGAAAGCTCTCCACCGTCGCTGTCTGGCCGGCGCAGTTGAAAAATCAGAAGAGGACCCTTTCCTGCGCGCTGACGGCAACATGGATTGGGTGCGTTGGGAAATCCGCCCTTGGCAGGAGAACGAAGGCAAGATCGGTGGCATCATCCTGTTTTCCGAAGTGATCACTGAACGTAAGAAGTCAGAGGACGAAATCCGCAAACTTAATGCAGAACTCGAACAGAGGATCAAAGAGCGCACTACTGAACTCGAAACAAGAATCGCCGAAATCGAGCGCATGAACAAGCTCTTTGTGGGCAGGGAATTGAGGGTGGTGGAGTTGAAGGAAAAGATAAAAGAGTTAGAGGGTAAAGTGGCAAGCAGCAGGGGGCAAGGATAACAGCATGAAACGTTTTTTAAGCCCGCTTTTTCAGGCCGTGGTTGCCATGACCGCAATTGTTTTCATCCTTGACCTGTTCACGTCATTGGGTGTGGCAGTGTGGCTGTTTTATCTTCTTCCGCTGTTGCTCGGCAATCGGGCGGATCAACGGCTCAATCCTTTCGCTCTCGCTGCTGTCTTCACAGGCCTGGCGGTTCTGGGATTCTTCCTCTCGCCATCCGGCGTATCCATAAAGCTGGCCATTCTGAACCGCGTTATGGGCGTGGCTGTATTCTGGATTGTGGCCCTGTTGCTTGCCCGACGCAGTGCAGCTGACGACACTCAGCGTCAGAGCGAGGCGCGCATGCGCAGCGTATTCGAGCAGGCGAACGACGGCATTTACGTCATCGCCGCTGAAAACCGATACCTCGATGCCAATGATCGCGGCCTCGAACTGCTGGGCTATACGCGCGAGGAACTCCTGCAAATGAGTGTTGCTGATGTGCTTGCACCATACGAGGTGGCGCGGCTGGCTGTTGAACCGCCTCGTATGATGTCCGGCGTGCCTCACCTGGCCGAATGGGACCATATACGCAAGGACGGCTCGACGTTTCCGGGCGAAGTCAGCGCTCGTAGGCTCAATGATCTCTCTTATCTGGCCATTGTGCGCGACCTGACCGAGCGCAGGCGGGTGGAGGAGACCCTGGCAGCGTCTGAGAAGCGGTTCCGTGAATTATTGGAAAATGTGCAACTTATTGCTCTGCTTCTTGATGTGAATGGCAAAGTAATCTTCTGTAATGAGTATTTACTGAACCTCACGGGTTATACGCGGGAGGAGACGAACGGTTCCGATTGGTTTGACCGGATGATCCCGGGTGCTCTCCCGGAAGTTAAGGAACTGTTTTTACGCGGCTTGAAGAGTGGTGAAATTACGCCGCATTTTGAAAACCCTATCAGCACAAAAAAAGGAGAACTCCGGCATATTGCATGGAACAATACTATTCTCCGTGATGCCGAGGGCCATGTTAGCGGGACGGCAAGTATCGGCGAAGACATCACCGAACGCAAACGGGCGGAAGAGGCGATGCGTGAGAGCGAGGCGCGCATGAAACTGGTGATGGACGGATTGGGCCCGCAGATGTTCGTGGGTTTGATGGATACAGAAGGCGTGGTTTTGATGGCAAACCGGCCTGCTATGGAGGTTGCCGGGCTGCGTCCGGAAGATGTCTACGGCAAACCTTGTCCGGAGACATATTGGTTTGCTTACTCTGACACTGTGCGTCAACGACTGCGCGCGGCGATTCAACGCGCGGCTCACGGCGAAGCAGTGCGGTATGATGAACAAATCCGCGCCGCCGAAGGTCAGCTTGCCTGGATTGATTTCTCGCTGCAACCCTTGCGGGACGAATCGGGCAAAATAGTGTTCCTGATTCCGTCTGCAAACGTCATCACCGAGCGCAAAAAAGCAGAAGAAGAACTTAATAAATACCGTGAACATCTCGAAGAATTGGTCAAAAACCGCACCGTCGAACTTAAGGACAGCCGGACTGCTTTGATAAGCATTGTTGAGGACCTAAACCAGAAGAGCGAAGAACTCATGGTTGCAAACGAGCGGCTCAAGGAAGTGGACCGCCTCAAATCTATGTTCATCGCCTCCATGAGCCATGAGCTGAGGACGCCGCTGAATTCGGTCATCGGCTTTTCGAGTATTATCCTGAATCAATGGAAAGGGCCGGTCAATGAGGATCAGAAACTGATGCTTTCAATCGTGCTCCGTTCAGGCAAGCATCTGCTTGCTCTTATAAACGACGTGATCGATGTCTCCAAAATAGAGGCAGGCATGGTTGAAGTGCATGTCGAGGAATTCTTTCTGGACGAAGTAATTACCGAAGCAGTGGAATTGATGAAAAAGGAGGCAACTGATAAGGGGCTTGCGCTGGAGGTAGAGGCGATCCATCTGCAGATGAAGACAGACAGACGCAGGCTATTGCAATCTGTGCTTAACCTGTTGAGCAATGCGGTTAAGTTTACGCCCGAAGGCTCTGTGAAGCTAAGGGCGCAGGCCGGTATTGACTTTGAAAACAAAAAATATGCCGAGATAGAAGTGGAAGACACCGGCATCGGTATCAAAGAAGAGGATATGCCGAAGCTGTTTCAGGCCTTTAGCAGGCTCGATTCACCGCTCAGGGCTACAGTGCCGGGTACAGGACTGGGGCTTTATCTGACCAGAAAGCTGGTGACAGAAGTCCTGAAGGGTGACATAATAGCAGCAGGCGAAATTGGGAAGGGAAGCAGGTTTTCGATTCAAATACCACTAACTGCAGAATTCGGAATTCGGAGTGCGGGATTATGAAAAAGGTTCTGGTAATCGAGGACAACAAAGACAATCTCATGCTGATCACTATGGCGCTGGAGCATGCAGGTTATCAGGTTCTGTATGCAGGCACAGGGGAAGAGGGCATCGAGACGGCGTTGAAAGAACGGCCTTATTTTATACTTATGGATATCAACTTGCCGGGGATCGATGGTGTTGAGACGACGAAAAGGATACGCTCGACTGAGATCGGTGATTCGATCCCGATTATAGCACTCACATCGTATGCCATGCTTGGGGACAGGGAAAGGATATTGTCAGCAGGCTGCAATGGCTATTTCGAAAAGCCGATTGACCCACTCACAATAATTGACAAAATTCATAAGATAGTGGAGGTGGGGCAATGAAAACACTTATCGTCGATGACAATCCTGACGACAGGCTGATGCTGAAGACAAATCTTGAGGCGCACAACTGCGAGGTAATCGAGGCTGCTGATGGCATGGAGGGGCTTGAACTGGCCAAAAAACATAAACCGACGCTGATCATTTCAGATGCTCTGATGCCCCGGATGGATGGCTTTCAGTTTCTGCGCAAGGTGCGGCAGGACATGGAGCTGAAGGCAATCCCCTTTGTCTTCTACTCCTCGACATACACCGGCGAAAAGGAAGTCGAACTTGCGATCTCTCTTGGCGCTGACGCATACATATTCAAGCCAAAGGAACCGGTTGAGTTTTGGGCGGAGATACTGAAAATCCTTGATGCGTGCGCCCTGAAAAAGGACAGGCAACGCAAAGAAACTATTCTGCAGGAAGATGAGTATCTCAGGATATACAATGACGTTGTCACAACCAAGCTTGAGGAAAAGATCAAGGAACTTGAAAAGGCAAAGGACTGCGCAGAAGAGAGCCGAAGGCAGTATGAGAAACTGTTCGATGCATCTCTTGACGGCATTTACAGCACTGACGAGAACAACCGCTTTGTCCAGACGAACAGCGCTTTTGCAAGGATCTTTGGTTATGACAGGCCCGATGAGTTGCTTGGAAGGTCTGCCCTCGATTTTTGGGCTGATAAAGAGGCCAGGAACCGGTATCTGGAGACTCTGCAGAAAAAAAGAGGCGTGAGCTCATACCCTGTTCACGCTCGCAAAAGGAACGGAGCCGAGCTCTTCCTCGAGATATCGAGCAATATAGTTGAAAACGATGATGGCCGGTTCATGGGTATTGAGGGTATCGTGAGGGATGTGACAGGCCGCGAAAAGCTCGAGGAACAGCTGCGCCATGCTCAAAGGCTCGAAGGAATAGGCCAGCTTGCGGGCGGCGTTGCTCACGATTTCAATAATGTGCTTAATGCGGTAGTGGGATATGCCGGCCTGCTTCAGATGCGGTTGGACAAGTTTGATCCCCTGAGACACTTTGCAGATGAGATCTCTGCCGCAGGCATGCGGGGGGCAGCTCTTACGCAGCAGATACTTGCCTTCGGCAGGAGGCAGGTGCTCGATATGAAGCCTGCGAATCTGAACGATATCGTCAAAGGGCTTGATAAAATGCTGCATAGGCTGATCAGAGAAGATATTAGTCTTGACATGAAATTATTTGATAAGGATCTTGTGGTGCTTGCCGATGCAAGTCAGTTAGGGCAGGTGCTGATCAATCTTGTGACCAATGCACGAGACGCGATAGCACAAGTGGGGAGCATCAGGATTTCAACAGAGCTTTTTGTGATGGATGAAGAGTATATTGCGATGTACGGTTATGGCGAGACAGGCGAATATGCCCTTCTCACGGTTTCTGATACAGGCTGCGGAATTGATACTGAGACCAAAGAGCATATCTTCGAACCTTTCTACACAACAAAAGAGGTTGGCAAGGGCACGGGGTTGGGTCTTGCTGTCGTGCATGGCATCGTGAAGCAGCATAGTGGCTATGTCAGCGTAGACAGTGAAGCCGGCCAGGGCACCACCTTCAAAATCTACCTGCCCCTTACAGAACACGCTGCTGAAAAAATCGAAGCCGGCTCTTCTGCGCCGATCAGCGGTGGTACAGAGACGGTATTGCTTGCTGAGGATGATCCTTCCCTGAGAAAACTGTCTGCAATTATGTTGCGTGATTTTGGTTACAGCGTGATCGAGGCGGTTGACGGAGAGGATGCCGTGCGGAAATTCGCAGACTATAATGATGAGATAAAATTGGTCATTCTTGACGGGATTATGCCGAAGAAGAGGGGTAAAGAGGCATATGAGGATATCATTTTGATCAAACCAGAAATCAGGGTTATTTTTGTGAGCGGATATTCAGAGGATATCATGGGTGGCCAAAGTCTGAAAGAGAAGGGACTACTATATCTGAGCAAACCGGTAACACCTTCTGTGCTGCTAAGAGCAGTTAGAGAGGTGCTGGATAAATAGAATGTTGTTTCACCTTCTTCTCTATCTGAGTCAGTATCCCATGCAGCATGTTAAGCTCCCACTCGGTAAGGCCTGAACGGGCGATGAAATGTTTCAGGTTCTGCATGATCTTGGCCTCAAGGTCGCGGTCGCCGCGCGGGATATATTCGAGCAGCTTCAATATCTCAGTCATGCGGCTATAGAGCGTGCTGATCTCTTCGTAACTGACAAGCTGCGTTCCATACTCCCCTGATTCAAACATCCTTGGCGACGGTTTCTGTCTGCTGTTTCTTGTTCTTCTTTTATTACTGAGACGGTCATTAGTAAGGTCGCATACTCCACCCTCCCCTTCATCCCCTCCCCTCAAGGGAGGGGCGGTATTATTACCCTCTCCCCCGGAGGGAGAGGGCGAGGGGGTTTTACTTATGAACTCCTTATTAACTGAATTAACTGATCCCTGACTTTCGTATCCTGCCTTCAGCAGCTCGTACGCAACGATCATTACTGCCTGGCTGAGGTTCAGCGATCTGTGCTCCTTGCTCGTCGGGATCGTAAGCAGGAGGCCGCATTCGTCCACCTCTTCATTGAGCAGCCCTTTAGCCTCCCTGCCGAAGAGTATGGCGACCTTGCCTGCCTTTGCCCGCTCGATGATCTTTTTTGCGCCCTGCTCAAGCGGCAGGATCATGCCCCTGCGCTTGCCTGTCCTCCTGCTTGTGCCCACGACAATTGCCTTGTCCGCGACCGCGCTCCTGAAATCAGGATACGTCTGTGCTGACTCAAGCACATCAAGGGCATTGCATGCGAACCAGCGTGCCTCATCAGTGAGCTGTGAGGGGGGATTCACCAGGCTGAGGTTCATAAATCCCATATTCTTGATCGCGCGCGCAGAGGCGCCGATATTGCCCGATTCCTTCGGCTCGACAAGGACAAAGGAAACATTCTCTTTCCAGTTTTCCATGCAGTAGTTTATCAATTATTCGCGCATAAGTGTATGCGGACTGATCGGGCCGAAAAGTCTTTCTCAGCGATACCGCATGGCCCTTGCAGGCACGTTAATATCCGGATCAGGATATTGCAATCAGTATTGTTTTGGAATCACGACAACAGGCCCCTTAGCCTGATTCTATCGCCTTGAAAGGCCTTGAGGAACGGACTGTCTGCATACAGAGCATCCAATTTTCTGGCCATATTTTCAGGGATTCTCATTCTTTACAAAGGCCCTGCTTTGCTTTATTATGTAGCTATGCTGCAAAGGATTCGTGTATGAAAACGCTTCGTATTGCACTTGCGCAGATGAACTCAACGGTCGGCGACCTGAAGGGTAATTCCCGCAAGATCATTTCTTATATCGAGAAGGCAAAGAAGCAGAAGGCTGATGTTGTTGCATTCCCTGAGCTCGCTGTTACCGGGTACCCGCCTGAAGACCTTCTTCTTAAGCCCCAGTTCATTGCTGACAATAAGGAGGCGCTCAGAAGGATCGTCGGTAAAACGGCCGGTATTGCCGCTATCATAGGATTTGTCGATAGTGTAGATAACAGTCTGTTCAACGCAGCAGCCGTAATTGCAGACGGCAGGATGAAAGACAGTTATCACAAGATTCTGCTTCCGAACTACGGTGTTTTTGATGAAGTCCGGTATTTCAGGCCAGGTACCCGCTTCCCGGTCTATACGCTTAATGGCATCAGGGCCGGCATAAATATCTGTGAAGATATTTGGCATAGAGACGGACCTGCTCTAACGCAGTCCAAGGCGGGCGCTGACATCATCATTAACGTTAATGCATCTCCCTACGAGATGGGAAAGCCTGCAGTAAGAGAGAAGATCCTTGAAGAGAGGTCCCGGGAAAACAGGGTTTATATTGCATATCTCAATGCTGTGGGCGGTCAGGATGAGCTGGTATTCGACGGCTGCAGCATGGTCTATGATTACGAGGGCAGACTTATTGCCCGGGCCGAGCAGTTCGAAGAAGCCATGATGCTGCTCGATATTGATGTGAGCAAACTGCACAGCTATCGAAAGGACCTTCTTCCTGTGGATACGGAGCGGACAGAATCTCTTCGCTGTGTAAAGAAGATCGGCATTCCCATCCCTGGCCATACAAAGAGAAAGGCATTGTCCATGCCGCGGATAGAACCCTTTGGGGACAGGGAAGAAGAGGTATATCAGGCGCTGGTGTTAGGCACTGCCGACTATGTCAGAAAGAACGGGTTTCAGGGTGTTGTCATAGGTTTGAGCGGCGGCATTGATTCATCGCTTGTTGCAGCCATAGCGGCTGATGCCATAGGCAGGGAACATGTGACCGGCATCTTCATGCCTTCGCCTTATACCTCAAGGGAGAGCAGGGAGGACGCCCAAGGACTTGCAAAGAACCTTGGCATAAGATTCAGGGAACTTCCGATCAGGGGCATTATGACAAGCTATATGAAGGTCCTGGCCCCCCTTTTTGAGGGAAGAGCTAAGGATACCACGGAAGAGAACCTTCAGGCTCGCATACGGGGTAATCTTCTTATGGCGCTGTCTAATAAATTCGGCTGGCTTGTGCTGACGACAGGAAACAAATCAGAGATGAGCGTTGGATATGCCACGCTCTATGGTGATATGGCAGGCGGGTTCGCAGTGATCAAGGACGTCCCTAAGACACTTGTGTATGATATCTGCAGGTGGCGTAATGCGGTGAACGGAAAAGAGATTATCCCGGAGAGGGTCCTGATAAAGGAGCCAACTGCTGAGCTCAAGCCGAACCAGAAGGACACAGACTCTCTTCCCCCTTACGATCAGCTTGATCCGGTGCTCAAGGCATATATTGAATATGAACTCAGCTTCGGGGATATCCTCAGTCTTGGCGCAACGGAAGAGCAGACGAAGCGAATCATAGGCATGGTCGACAGAAGCGAATACAAGAGAAGGCAGTCTCCTCCGGGTATCAAGATAACAGCGCGGGCTTTTGGCCGCGACTGGCGGTTCCCGATTACGAACCGATACAGGAGTTGGTGATGCGTGTGCATGGTATTTTGATTGTTGCGCTTATGCTTCTGTTTCCGGTCAGTATCTCTGCTGTTGAGAAGGACGGATTTCAGTTCAAGAAGCAGCCTGAGCTCCAGCAGATCAAACCGAAAAAACCGGTAAAGATCAAGCTCAGGCGGTCACCCAAGGATGAATACACCTGGGAACTCGCCGGCGATGATGCCGAGGAGCTGGTGAAAACCGACAGAAGATTGCGGAAAATGCTGAACGTGCAGTGAACAGGATGCGCAATATTCTTTATGCTGCCTTTTACGCCTGCCCTTTTTCAAAATGAAAGGCACACTCTACATTGTCTCGACCCCGATCGGCAACCTTGAGGATATTACGCTGCGCGCCTTGCGCATCCTGAAAGAGGTCGATCTCATCGCAGCAGAGGACACCCGTCATTCGCTGAAACTCCTGACCCATTTTAATATCAGGAAACCGCTGGTCAGCTACTGGGGTGAGAAAGAGAAGGTCAAGGCTGAGGAGACGCTCCAGCGGCTGAAGGATGGCCAGTCTGTCGCCCTCATATCAGACGCCGGCACCCCTGGCATTTCAGACCCGGGGACCGTGCTCATAGGAAAGGCGATTGAAGGGGGGATCAGGGTTGTTCCTGTTCCCGGGCCTTCCGCAGTTATAACCGCGCTCTCTCTTTCAGGCTTTCCGACCGAGGAATTCACCTTCTGCGGTTTTCTTCCGGCAAAGGAAACGCAGAGAAGAAAGTTGCTTGAACGGATCAGCCTCGAACAGCGGACCCTCGTATTCTACGAGGCACCGCACCGGATACTTGAAACAGTCGCGGATATGGCGGAGATAATGGGAGAGAGGGCTGTCGTGGTGATACGGGAGCTGACCAAACTCCATGAAGAGGTCTTCCGCGGCACTGTTTCTGTAGTTCTGGATAGTCTTGAGCATTCAACCATTGCCGGAGAATATGTGGTCATTCTTGAAGGGAGACCTGAAAAAGGGGCATTGCACTTTGACGATGCGCTGAAAGAGGTCAGAGAATTGATGAGGAAAGGTCTGGGAAGAAAAGAAGCAGCAAAGAAGATCGGTGAGGAATATGGTTTCAGCAAGAAAGAGCTTTACGACAGAAGCCTTGAAGGATAACGAGAGGAGGATATAGATGGCAAAGGTTTATTTTGCATCAGCGCGTGCAAGAAAATGGAAATATGATGACAGCATGCCAGGGAAGCTTGAGCAGCTCCTGAAGGAGATAGGTCTGATGAACTATTTCAGCCCTGAAGAATGGATCGCCATAAAGACCCATTTTGGTTCAGAGGGCGCTCACCGGATCGTGAGGCCGATCTTTCTTAGAAAGGTCGTTGACGCGCTCAAAAGGATCGGCGCAAAGCCTTTTGTTACCGATACGGTAAGGATAAAGGGGCTGGACTATCTTGAGGTGGCAAACCAGAACGGCATCAACCACCTGAGTGTCGGAGCCCCTGTGGTGATCGCTGACGGGCTGTACGGCAACGACAGCATAATGGTCAAGGCTGGAGAGATCCTTGGTCAGATAGCAGTGGCGTCTCTAATCCATGACGTCCCTGCCATGGTCGTCTGTTCCCACGTAAAAGGCCATATCAACGCCGGGTACGCGGGAGCGATAAAGAACCTTGCCATGGGAGGTGTGAGCAGTTCTCACCGCACCTGCGGATGGAAATGCGGAAGAGGCGCCATGCATACGATCGGCGAAGGAGAACTTGTCTGGGATTCTGACAAATGCGAACTCTGTCTGCAGTGCAAGGACGTATGCCCGCTTGATGCCATCACCTTTAAAGATGATGAGATCGTCTGGAACCGCGACGTTTGCTGGCGGTGCGGAAGGTGTGAGAGGGTCTGCCAGAACGAGTCGCTGACCCTGCCTGGCGATGATCAGCGGTTTATGCGCTCGCTGGCTGAGGCTGCAAAAGCGGTCATTGGAACATTTGAGCCAGGGAAGATTATCTATATCAATTTTCTGACCGAGATTCAGCCTGAGTGCGATTGTATGCCTTGCGCAGATGTCCCGGTAATTCAGGATTTAGGTATTATGATATCTGAAGATATTGTAGCTATTGAGCAGGCAAGCATTGATATGCTGTTACATGCAGGCCCGCTTGAGCAGTCTCTTGCTGATGACCGGAGGCTTCAGAAAGGTGATGACATATTTATGAAACTGCATGCCAAGCCGTATATGCTGCAGGTAGAGGAGGCTGAAAGGCTCGGTCTCGGGTCAAGGTATTATGAGTTGGCAGAGATTTGATAAAAAAAATGCTGCTGTCCGTGGAATATGGACAGCAGCTTAGGGGAGGTAACGAGGCGCTTACTGATTATATGTAACCAGAATATCACTGACTTGTCAAGAAAAATAATTAGATTGGCTATTAATTATAATTATAAAAAGAGTGCGGAGGTTAACGTGCCATGTTTGATATCAAAAAAGTCTCCATTTTTAATACGTTAAGTGCAGAAGAGGTAAAAGAACTCTCCCGATATCTTCTATCAGAGACCTTTGCAAAAAAAGAGTTCGTGTTCTCTGAGGGTGACCCTTCAGAGTGGCTCTATATCGTACAAACAGGCAAGGTCAAGATTACCAAGCTTTCGAATGAGGGCAAGGAGATTATTCTCGAGATCATCTCGCCTTATGAGATGTTCGGGGGCATTGCGGTAGTTCGCGGTTTTCCCTATCCGGCCAATGCTGTTGCGATGGAAGATTGTGAGGTGCTGAAGATTTCGCGGAAAAACCTGCTTTCCCTCATGGACAAACTTCCGAACCTTATGTACTGCATGGCAATGAACATTGGTGACAGGATCAAGGATACCCATGAAACGCTTAAGAGCATTGCCCTTGAAAAGGTCGAGTCGAGGATCGCGTCCCTTCTTATCAAGCTCTCCGAGAAATCCGGCGAGAAGGTCTCCGAAGGCGTTGCTATTAACATGAAACTGACCAAGCAGGATATTGCAGAGATGGTCGGCACGACCGTTGAGACATCCATAAGGACCATGAGCAAGCTTGCCAAGGCAGGTCTGGTCGTTTCAAAGGCGGGGAAGATCATTATCAGGGACCTCGAAAAGTTGAGGTCCCTGACATAATTGTTTACATACGTTATCTCTGAGGCGGAGGGGCTGCGGGCAGAAGCGTTGCCAGCATATTGTAGAAGAAGATCCCTATTGAAAAGGCATGGGCAATGCCTGCAAGCGTTGCAATCGTGATGTAGCTTGAGGTTGGGCTCAGCACATTCATGCTGTAGAAGAGCAGCATCACGATCAGGCTTGCATTGGCGATCCAGAACTGCAGTTCAGCGAGTTTGGGCGACTTGAGAAACTTGCCGGCGAATTTCGGCAGGATGTGATATCCCACGCCGTAGATCATCATGGAAACCCAGCCCAACATGTTCAGATGAGAGTGCACGAACTTGAAGGATAGCGTTTGTGGATGGTGCAGCATTACAATACCCAATATTGTCGAAACTGCCAGGTATACGATGCTCATGATGATAAAGTTCTTCACAAATCTGTCCATAGTTCCTCCTCAGGATGCTGTTTATGATTTATGCTTTCATCATAAAACAGAATGAACAGGGTGTCTATGATGAAAGTCATACGTCAATGGTCATATTGGCCCACTCGAAAGGCCCCGGACGTCTGTTTGTGCATTGATGGGAATACCGAGGGCATCAGTCAGGCGTGATTTAGCGCGCTGCTTTAGGGTTCGGTACCAGGCGGCTGACGATCAGTTCTCCACTCTGAACATACTTGACCTTTCGGGCATAGACTTTCTCCCATTTCTCTGCATCCCCTGAAGCCTTGAATATGTCCCTGTCATGCATAACATAAGCTGCCTTACCTTCTGCATGGATTTTTTCCAGGTCACGAAATGTGTCAACCTGGATAATATTCATCTTCAGATTACAGGTAATATCTTCCAGCAGTCTGGCTGCCCCTATCTCATACAGGGTATTAACATCCGATGGAAGTACCTGCCCGATCTCTGCTGCGATCTTCTTTGGCGTATTGACATCCTGCGTTTCGCGATACATTATCGCAGCAGTATAAATATGAAGACAGATGCCGACAACCAGTGACACTGTGATAGACAGCCTGCGAATCGTTAAGCCTGAAGACGTGCCTGTCTGTTGTCGTTGTGCAAGATAGCGCTCAGCAATGCCTGCCAAGACAATGGCGATGAAAGGGCCGGCAGGAAGGAAATATCTTACATACGCATTCGGCAGCAACCAATAGAGGGGAAAGTTGACTGCCACCATAACGATTGAAAAAAAGATCAAGTCGTTGCTCAACAACTGGCGGAATATATCTTTCGATTTTCTGGAAAGAAAGGCAGGTATGATCAGGAGAATCCAGGGCATGAAAGACATTACAGCATTCAGGGGGAAATCAAAGAAATGTTTTACGAATGCATGGGATTTCCTGCCCTCAGCACGAGAGGTGATCTGATCGATCCACATACCTGCATACTCCTGCCAGGAAATATGCTGCAGGACAGCCAATACATAGGCAGCAACGACCGCAAGCATAAGGATGAAGCCGCAGATATGAGCAAAAGAAAAGAAGTATTTGAGATCCTTTTTTAGCAGCAGATAGGTGAAAACAGTGAAATAAAAGAAAGTGACCGCATGCGGGCCCTTGGTGAGAAACCCTATGCCGAGGATGGCAAGCGGTATGCTCCATGTTATCATCGGACGAACTTTTCTTCTGTATGCATATATCCAGACAAGAAGAGAGATGGTGACAAAGAAGACGAACAGGCTGTCTATCTCGGCTGTTCTGGCTTTTTTGATCAACCCGGTCATGCTTATCGTTGCCAATGCGGCAACAAAACGTCCATTCCGGCTGAGGGCCTGACCTGACACGAAATAAACGGTGAGGGCAGTAAGGATCATTGCTGCTGCGGAGGGAAGACGCGAGGTCCATTCATTGATCGTGCCGAACAACTTGCCGCATGAGGCGACCAGCCAGTTGAACAGGGGCGGCTTAATGAAGTAGGGCTGTCCGTGCAGCGTGGTTTTTATCCAGCTATCTGTCCCCATGATCTCTTTTGATATGTTGATCCGCAGGGGTTCATGCCCAGCCCACTCCAACGATCCAAGAAACGGCAGATAGATAAACACCGCTATAAGAAGAATTATCGCAATATCCCGACAGACCTGACCTATCATTCTGTCGGAAGAATTTTGTTCTGTGTCCTCACGGTAAATACTCATGGCAGGCGTTATTTTAAACAAAAGGTCTGCAGTTAAGCTATTCCGGTGAAATAATTGTACGCAGAAATAATAACGTTCTAAAAGGTTCTTCAATCAGCTGGAAGATCAGTAGCAGGCCGTAGCGTATGATGAAGGTCATAGTATCCGACCGCCTTCTGGGGTAGAATAAGCATAGAAAGCCAATAACACCAGGGAGGATAAGGCAATGGCAACAACGGATAAGAAGCTTGTGACAAAAGATTCTCTTATAGGAGACGTGATCAGGGATGTACCGGGAGCAAAGGACATCATACAGAAGTATTTCGGCGGCGGGTGCTTCACCTGCCCAGGCATCAATGTGGAGTCGCTCTCATTCGGCGCCATGATGCACAATCTTGACCCGGACAAGATTGTCAAAGAAATTAACGAACTGGAGGGATAACCATGGCTCAATGTTTTGTCTGCAATGCAACTGATAAGGAGAGAGTGCTTCTGTCATGCCTGCATGAGGGAGAGCAGAAGTTCGTCTGCGTGCGCTGTCTGCCTGTGCTGATCCACGGCGGTCATTAAGCGATAAGGCTGTAAACGCATACCTGCAGGAGCCCCCTGGTGAATAGTTAGGGGGCTTTTTTTGTTATGATAATAGATCATGGAAAGAAGGATCGGCGTTCATGTCTCTATTGCCGGAGGTATTGACAGAGGCCTTGAAAGTGCCAGGGAGCTCGGTTGCTCAACGGTCCAGCTTTTTTCTCATAACCCGCGCGGATGGGGAATTGGCAGCAGAGACTCACAGGAGATCACGAGGTTCAGGACCTTAAAGAAAGAGTTCGACATCTGTCCGGTCTTTATCCATACCTCGTATCTGATCAACCTTGCTTCTGCCAAGAACGATCTGCTGAGAAAATCCGTTGATATGATCATGGCAGAATTGGATATTGCAGACGCGGTCGATGCCGAATATGTAGTGCTGCACACAGGGAGTGCAGCAGGTGATCTGCCTGCATCTGCACGCACTCGGGCAGTGGAGGCGCTCAGGCAGGTCGCTGAACAGGGCAGATGGAAGGCAGGCCTTCTGCTCGAAAATACCGCCGGCGAGAGGGGCGACATTACTTCGCGCATAGCGGAGATTGCTGGGATCATGGAAAAGGTGCCGTCCGGTCTTATCGCAGGCCTCTGCCTTGATACCTGTCATGCCTTTTCTGCAGGCTATAACATTGCTGCTGAAAACGGGATAGAGGGCCTGGCGAAGGAGGTCGGGGAAAATATGTCCAAAGAGCATATCAGGCTTATTCACTTTAATGATTCAAAAAAGCCTATGGGTTCAGGTGTGGACAGACATGAGCATATCGGCGAAGGTACTATAGGCATGGCCGGTCTGAAGAAGTTTCTTTGTCATCCCTTTTTTTTCGATATTCCTCTGATCCTGGAGACACCAAAAAAATCTGCTGAAGATGATAGGAGAAATCTGAGCATTGTCCGGGGTTTGCTGTTGTAAAATTAGTTTTAGTTGCTAAACTGTTTGACAATTGGCTATAATTAAGATCATACCTTTGAGGAGGAAAACATGGCAAAGACTACATTGGATCTGAAAGGATTGAGCTGCCCCATGCCGATCATGAAGCTGGCAGCAGCAGTAAAAAAGGGCGCTTCAGGCGACACCTTTGAGGCTACCAGCGACGATGCCGGCTTTGAGCCTGATATTATCGCCTGGGCCAAGGAGACCGGTCATCCTATGAGCGGGATCACAAAGGCCGGCAAGGACATTACTGTTACCATAACAAAGAAGTAGCGGAGGATTTTATGACCACAGATGCTGTCCAGGAGAGGATTAAGGAGCTTGAAGAGCGATTAGAGAAGGTTGAGGCCAACCGGTCAAATCTTACGATGGTGCTCTTTAGCGGAGATTTTGACAAGGCTTTTGCAGCCTTTATCATAGCGAACGGTGCGCTTGCAATGGGCAAAGAAGTGACCATCTTCGTTACCTTCTGGGGGCTCGATGTGCTTAAGAAGCCTACCATGACTGGTGCAGGAAAGAACTTCCTTGAGAAAATGGTCACCATGATGCGGCCGAAGGGACCGGCTAATCTCCCGACCTCCAAGATGAATTTTGCCGGGATCGGGCCGAAGCTATTCAACTACATGATGGGCAAAAAGAATATTGCCTCGCTCCAGACCCTTGTAGATACGTCCATCGAGTTCGGCGTGAAGATCGTTGCCTGTCAGATGTCCATGGATGTTATGGGTATCAAGAGGGAAGATCTGATCGATGGCATTGAGGTTGGCGGTGTTGCGGCCTACTTGGGCAGTTCTTTTAATTCAAATACATCGCTTTTTATTTAGCTCCAATTTTCCGATAAGGGCAGCCTGCCAGGATCAAAGACCTGACAGCCTGCCCTTATTATTGTCCGGCCGAAATAGCTTCTGTATTTATATCACCCATCTGCTGCTCCGATGAAAATCCCATAAATAGTAGCGACCAACTTTAGACCCCAACATATAGATAATGCATATATCATAGTGTTTCCATCACTGCAAGGCAACAAAGAATGCAGTCTTGGCAATAACTGTTGTCTGTTCGATAATAGTCATATAGGGAAAATAATCGGTCGTTCTCACAAACAGCAGAATCGTTTATTTACCTGCAAGTATCGTTTATTTGTAGATAATGGTCTGTTCCAGCATTTGAATAATCTGTTATTAATTGTGATTTTTTTGTTGACAAGTGCGATACTCATGTTGTATAAATATACACAAGACATGAGCAAGCAGGCACGAGATACACTAAAGAGTCTTTTTTCATCAGCCATTAGAGCCGATGTCTTGGCGCTGCTTCTTAATAATGCTGACGAAAGGTTCTACGTCAGGGAAATTGCCACGCTTCTGAGAAAAAACCCCTCCGGTGTCAAGAGAGAGCTCGACAATCTTGAAAATATGGGTATCCTTATAAGCAAGAAAGTTGCAAATCTCAAATATTTCCAGGCTGACAAAAAATCCCCTTTCTTTACTGAACTGAAGAGCATCATTGCAAAGTCACTTGGCGTGACAGGTGCGCTTAAGGCGATGCTGAAGACAACAGGGGCAAAAATTGCTTTCATATTCGGTCCCTATACAGAAAGTGAGGAG
>JACRHC010000040.1 GCA_016217675.1 Nitrospirota bacterium | reverse complement strand
TTACCTGCTCAACGCTTTTCTTTATTTTCATGCGGTTATCCTCCTCGCTACCGATAGCATATATAATGCTATCGGCTATTTGCAAGAAAAAAAGCGGCCAGAAGACCGCCTTTTTCATTTTCTTAAGTTAACACCTATGGGAATTGCCCTCCCTTTGGCAAAGGGAGGTTAGGAGGGATTTGTTCAATAGTAAACTGCTCCCCTCATAACTGAACCCTTACCAGCGGCTGCGGTTTGCCTCTTTTCGAAGGAAACGGCTTCTGGTATAATAAGCGAAAATTTACCTCCGGGAGTCTGACATGAAAAAGATCGCAGTTGCAGTTTTTCTTTCCGCATTTGCCGTTTATGGTTGCCAGCAGAAGAATGACTCAAAGCCCCAGTTCCAGCCGCCTGTCGGACAGACCGGACAGGGACCTCAGGGCTCCGGGCCTGTTGGCGGCGGCCCGATTCAGGGGTTTGACAAGGTCAAGATGCTTCAGGAAGAGACTGCCAGGGATCCGAAGAATCTGAATGCATGGATCGAGCTTGGCAATAATCTGATGGACAGCAGGCGCTTCCCTGAGGCGATTGATGCCTATCAAAAGGCCCTTGCTATTGATCCAAAGAATGTTGATGTCAGGGTCGATATGGGGACCTGCATGAGAGAGGCCGGCAAGCCGGACCTTGCAGTAAAGGAATACCGAAAGGCCCTGGAGTATAACCCCAATCATATCAATGCCAATAAGAACATCGGGGTGGTTCTTGAATACGATCTCAAGGACACAAAACAGGCGTTAAAGTATTTTGAAAAGGCGTACTCACTCGCTCCGAATGCGCCTGATGCCGGGGCGGTCAAGGCAGAGATCGATAAGTTAAAGGCAATGGCAAAGTAATTCATTATCTCCTGCCGCAGCATAACAATCTGCAAGGGGTAATGGCAGGCTGATTGCGGCCGGGCCATGCCCCTTGAAACTTCCGGCCCATATCCTTAATCTAAGCTCATGCAGGAAAAACTTGCGGCAATACCGGGAAAGCCGGGTGTTTACCTCTTCAAGGACGATCAGGGAAAGGTCCTCTATGTAGGCAAGGCAAAGGTCCTGAAGAACCGCGTAAGAAGCTATTTCCAGAAGGCAGCAGACCTTGACGAACGCAAGTCTGCCATGATGAAGAGCGTTGCAGGTTTTGAATTTACCGTAACAGGGAACGAGCTTGAGGCGCTTATCCTCGAGGCAAACCTGATCAAGCAGTACAAACCCCGGTACAATATTCTTCTGAGGGATGACAAGAGTTATCCCTATCTGAAACTGACTCTGCATGAGAAATGGCCCAGGCTCGAGGTGGTCAGAAGGGTCCAGAAGGATGGTTCGCGGTATTTTGGCCCCTATGTCCCCGCAGGTGCAATGTGGGAGACCCTCTCTTTTATCAGAAACCACTACCATATCCCAAACTGCAGGTATTCATTAGAAAAGCGGATGCGGCCCTGTATCCAGTTTCAGATGAAGAAATGTGTCGGTCCCTGCTCCGGCGAGGTCGACCATGCAGAATATATGCAGATGATCAGTGAGATTGAGCTTCTTCTTGAAGGGAAGAACAATAAGCTGATCGAAGCGCTCGAAAGAAAAATGGTGCTGCTTTCCGACGAGATGCGCTTTGAGGAGGCAGCGATAATCAGGGACAGGATCAGGGCAATACAGTCAGTGTCAGAGTCCCAGAAGGTGGTTTCACCCCAATTGGGGGACGCTGATGTCATTGGATTTTTCAGACAGGATGATGTCGTGATCTTTAAGCTCTTTTTTATCAGAAACGGCGTAATGATCGGAACAAGGGATTTTGAACAGAGGAATACGGCAGGTGAGAAAGACGGATATCTTTTCAGGAATTTCATTGAACAGTTCTATGCACAGGAGATCCTTCCTGCTCCGGAGCTCTACTGCTCTAAAATGCCTGAAGACAGGGCTGTGCTTGCTGAATGGCTTTCAAAGAGAAGGGGGGGCAGGGTCAGGATCATGGTCCCGGTTCGGGGGATAAAACGAAAGCTGGTGGCCATGGCAGAGGAAAATGGCCAGGAGATCATGAAAAGCAGGAGGGTTGAGGCAGATCCTGAACTGATGTCAGAGGTGGCCAAACTTCTGGACCTGAAAAAGGTCCCTGAAAGCATCGGTGCCTTTGATATATCGAACATAACCGGGACATCTGCGGGAGGAGCCTTTGTAGCATGGCGGAGCGGCTCTTTTGATAAGTCTCTGTACCGTAATATCAGCATGGATGTAGTCAGGGGGCCTGATGACTATGCCATGATGAGGGAGATGATCAGAAGGACAGTGAAGAGCATGGAAGGCCGGTCTCAGCGGTCAGCGGTCAGCAGTCAGCAGATAGAAGAAGGGACAAAACATGATTTTATTATGCCGGATCTGATCATCATAGATGGCGGTCGCGAGCATCTGAATGCAGCATTAGAAGTCTTTAATTCCCTTTTCTTCCCTCCTTGCCAAGGGGGGACTGAGGGGGGTGATAATTGTCGCCCTGTTGTTATCGGGCTCGCCAAGGACCCTGACAGGATATTCATGAAAGACCGGGATGAACCTGTTCTTATTGCTGACAGCAGACCTGCCTCCCTGCTCCTGAGGAAGATACGGGATGAGGTCCACCGGTTTGCGATACGCTATCACCGGAAGCAGCGTGCAAAGAGGATGTTTGATTCATCTCTTGACAGCATCTACGGTCTTGGCAGAAAAAGGCGTTTTGCATTGCTGGACCGTTTTGGCAGTATAGAGGCAATAAAGAAAGCCTCTGCTGAGGAGATTGCCGGGTTGCCGGGTTTCACGAAAAAACTGGCAGAGGATGTCCTGAAGGCGCTTGCAGGGAAATAGATGCAGCCAGTAAGTATTATTTTAAAATAGGGACACATCCCATTTTTATACATTTTCTCGTTCACAGTGCAAATATTTTCCATCTTCCACCCGCTAGATTTTTGAGTCGCTTTTTTGACAGGCTGCCGCCGTTTACTGCCCAAATCAACTGCAGTGCTGCCTGATTTCGTGTGATGATAATCTGTTTTGGACATTTGATATAATCGGGGTGAATGCACTGATTCTGTCCCCTGCGTAAGTCTAATGAAACATTCGGAAAATGTAAATAGCAGCAGGCAAGGCTTCAGTTAGGGGGTTGGAATCCCTTCCTGTCATAGAGAGTATACGGAAATGCCAGAAGGCTCCAGCATCCTCGCGCTCTCTTCCTGAAGAGGTTCCCTTTCTGATATGCATGTGCTACAATAAAACAAGTATGTAGCACATGCATACCAGCAACTCAACAGGAGGCCAGGTTATGAAGACGCTTACAATCAGACAGGCCCGGCAATCATTGTCACACCTTGATGATGTGCTGGAGGCTGAAGGAGAAATTACCATCACAAAAAGAGGGAAGGCCGTCGCCCGGGTAGTTCAGCTCGGAAAGGGCCGGCCTGTTCCGTCTCATAAGGACCTCCGTGACAAAATGACGCGCATGAAGAAAGGGAGCGAAAAACTGGTCCGTGATGACAGAGACGCTCGATGAGCGCATTGATCTACTTCGATACCAGTGCACTTGCAAAATGGTATATCAATGAGGCACGCTCCGATGATGTGGAGGAATATCTGCAGCAGCATGGCCCTGTTGCTATTAGTGATCTGACCATAGTAGAGATGCGCTGCCTGCTTGCAAGACGCCGGAGAGAGAAGAGTATTACCCTCAAGATGGAGTTGGAAATATTCTCAACGTTTCAGGAGGATATACGCCAAAGACATCTGATATGCCATCCCTTTCCGCCCGGATTGGCAACTGGTACAATAAACCTGATGGCGCTTCTTGCCGATATCCCGGTGAGAACTCTCGATGCGCTGCACCTTATGATCGCGAAGGAGATTGCTTCTGAAAGTCTTGCGACTGCCGACCACATCATGGCTGTAGGGGGAAAGGCCTTGGGGTTGAAGGTTGTTCAATTTTGAAGATGAAGGCCCAGTGAAGAGCCAGGTTAATAAGGGGGAACAGTAATGAATATCTTTATCTCGGGTTCAATGGCATATGATCGAATTATGGATTTTCCCGGCTCGTTTGCCGACTATATCCTGCCGGACAAGATCCATGTGCTGAATGTCTGCTTCAATGTTAACAGCCTGCAGGAGAAGTTCGGCGGGACTGCCGGCAATATCGCCTATTCGCTGAGCCTGCTTGACGAAAAGCCGGTCATCATAGCCACGATCGGCAAGGACTATGAAAACTATTTTGACTGGCTGAAGACCCATGCCATATCGAATGAAGGTATTACGATCGTTCGGGAAGAGTTCACTGCTGGCGCCTACATCACCACAGACAAGTCAGATAACCAGATTACGGGCTTTAATCCCGGGGCCATGAAACAGGCAACCAACTATGACCTGAGCTCTGCAGACCCGAACAGTTCGATCGTACTCCTTGCTCCGGGGAACCTTCAGGATATGATCGGCTATGCCACACGCTGCAGAGCAACAGGAATTCCGTATATATGCGATCCCGGCCAGTCTCTGACTTTATGGACCGGTGAGCAGCTCAGGGACTGGATCAGGGGTTCCATGATGCTGATCACGAATGACTATGAACTTGAGGTGATCATGAAGATGACAGGCCTGATAAAGGACGAGATCCTCGCCCTGACCGGGATGGTCATTACAACGCTTGGCGAAAAAGGCTCCCTTGTCTGCATGAAAGACAGGGACGTCTCGATTCTGGCTGCAAGGGCATCCAGGGTCCTGGACCCGACAGGCGCCGGAGATGCCTACCGCTCAGGCCTTCTGAAGGGACTGGCCATGGGAAAGAACATTGAAGATGCTGCAAAGATCGGCGCTGTGGCCGCTGCCTATGCAGTAGAGAACTATGGCACCCAGGAGCACTGCTATACGTATGAGGAATTTTCGGAGAGGTATCAGCAGAATTTCGGCGCGCTGTAACCGTCTGGTTACTGTTCGAGTTTCTGCGCCTTGACAGAGAGATAATAGGCAATCATCAGGGTTATTACCACGAAGGCACTTAATCCGATCTCATAAAGCTTTTCATTGGGAACATGCTCCATGAACGATGTCTGGGCCTCTATCAGCAGAATTCTTCTGACTGCAGCGATAATGCCGATGGCAAGAAAGGGAGCCAGGACGAACTTCTGTTTTTTCAGGAATCTGATGACAGTCCAGAGCAGCTCAAGGATGATCAGGGCAAGAAGCACATCATTTATCAGATGAATAATGGCGTCCCGTGTCGGATTTGCGAGATTCAGGACAGCATAGTAAAAAATAAATCCGCATGCTGCAAGCAGCAGCAAGGCTGCAACAACATGCAGGACCATATCTGCCTTTACCAGTCCCCTGCGGAATAACTCTGTCAGATCAGGCTTGTTCTGTTCCATAGCATCGGAAATCATTATACCATGTCATGAGCCCGATTGATTCTCCGGGGTTCCGCCAAAACTGAGATCAAGCGCTGTGAGAAAATACGTATAGGCTGTCGGTGCCTGCCTGACCATCCAATAGACCGCACGGGCTGTCTTTGCGGCCATTTCATATAGGTCCGCATCTCCTGTGATACTGGCGAGGCGCAGAAGATTAAACAGTGCCATGGAGTTCCCTGAAGGGATTGCCCCGTCATAGCTCTCTTTTTTGCGTACGAGCAGCCTCTCTCCATCATCTGCGGTAAAGAAAAAGCCGCCATGATCTCTGTCCCAGAAATGACTGATGAATATGCTGTTCAGCAGGAGAGCTTCCTCGAGATAACGGGGGGAGGAAGTTGCCAGATACAGTTCTATCAGACCTGAGATGAAAAAGGCATAGTCATCTGCAGAAGCGGGAAGCGACGCCTCTCCATCGCGGTACCGGTGAAGAAGCCTGCCATCAGGTGTGCGAAGCCGTATCAGGATAAAATCGGCAGCTCTTGCCGCATTATCTGCATATTCAGGCCGTTGAAAGACCTGAGCCGCTTTTGCAAAGGCTGTTATTACGAGACCGTTCCAGTCTGTCAGGACCTTGTCGTCTTTTCCCGGACGGACACGCATTTCCCGGACTGCAAGAAGCCGGGCAAGGGCCTTATTGATGCGTTGCTCATCTCCCTCTCCATGGCCCTCTCTTTTTCTATGCAGAATATTTCTGCCGCTCTGATGGTCCGCTTCCTCCCCGGCAAAGTTGCCCTCCTTCTGAATATGGAAAAGAGTGCAGATGATTTCTGCATCATGAGGGTCAAGAGCCTTCAGGATCTCCTCCTGCGTCCAGACATAGAATTTGCCTTCTTCTCCCTCACTGTCTGCATCTTCTGCTGAATAAAAGCAGCCCTCAGGTGAAGTCATGTCCCGGAGAATATAGGAAAGAATATCCTCTGCAGTCTTTTGGTAATCCCTGCTGCCTGTTACCTCAAAGGCCTCGGTATAAGCAAGACAGAGCATTGCCTGATCGTAGAGCATTTTCTCAAAATGTGGTACAAGCCAGCGGGCATCGGTCGAATACCGATGAAAGCCGAAGCCGACGTGATCATAGATGCCGCCGTCTCTCATGGCATCGAGGGTTTTTGTGACCATCTGCATCGCCTCCTCGCTGCCTGTGCGTCTTGCGTAGCTCAGGAGGAAAAGCAGAATATGCGGTGTCGGGAACTTTGGGGCCTGGCTGAACCCCCCGTTTGCAGAGTCAAACTGATGTCTCAGCTGCTCAAAGGCATTGTGCAGAACTGATTCCGCAGGGTCCTCAGATGCTGCCGGCTCATTATCTCTTCTGAGCCGTGTTGTCACTTCCTCTGAAAGCTGCATAAGGTTTGGTTTGTCCGTCTCCCACATTGTTTTGACGCGCGGGATAAGATCAAGCATGCCAATCCTGCCGAGGCCGGTCTTTTTCGGGAAATAAGTGCCGGCAAAAAAGGGCTGCTTATTTGGGGCCATGATGATGGTGAGGGGCCAGCCGCCGTTGCCTGCCATCATCTGGCAGACTGTCATGTACACATTATCTATGTCCGGCCTCTCTTCGCGGTCTACCTTTATACATACAAAGGCCTCGTTCATAAGTCCGGCCACCTGTTCGTCCTCAAAGGACTCCTTTTCCATGACATGGCACCAGTGGCAGGTGGAATATCCTATCGAAAGAAATACCGGTTTATTCTCCCTTTCTGCCTTGTCAAAGGCCTCCTGACCCCACGGATACCAGTCTATGGGGTTATAGGCGTGCTGCAACAGATAGGGGCTTTTTTCCGTGATGAGCCTGTTGGGGTTCATAATGCTGATGCGTTAACTTTTATCAGCTGCACCTGAGGCCATGCCATGACGGTTCAGGTATCAGCTACTTGACGAGCAGCTTGCTTGCGAAAAGGGTTTTTCTCATATCATCGATTTTGTTCTGGAGTTCGATGAGCTCTTCCTTGAGCTTGCCATTGCCGGAATGCGGGATGACCTTTGCTTTTTCGAGGAGAAGAACACCCAGTTCAGCAAGTTTGACCGGAAGTTCCTCGAGGTCTGAAATCCCTTTTACATAGTTGTTGCCCCTCGATGATGCAAGTTCGATCAGCTGCTGAAGGGTTTCGTCCATTATCTGTCTCCATTTTCCTCTGGTTTGGTTACACCCTATCAGATTTCATATGAAGCGTCAAATTGTTTTAGGAAACTTCCCGTCGAAGACTTGACGCTGGGTGCCAGATTGGCTAACATGCATGACATGAAACATACCATTAATCAGTTCAATGCCCTTGTCAGGAAGACGTACGCAAAAAAAGGCCGGCCGGTCAGGTATGCGATATGATGATGCAAGGCGGGGGTTAATGATCAGATGAAAGTAGCATATTTTGACTGTTTTTCCGGGATCAGCGGGGATATGTGTCTTGGTGCTGTTGTCGATGCCGGTGTGCCGCTCAAAGTGATCGAAAAAGGGCTGAAGAAACTCAAGCTCAGGGGATACCGACTCAGGGAGCAGAAGGTCCTGAGGGCGGGTATTGCGGCTACTAAGGTGGATGTCGAACTGACGGCAAGGGGCGCGGAGCATGGGGCCCGGAAATGGAAAGATATTCAGCAGATTATCAGAGAATCTGCCCTGCCTGAGGATATAAAGAAGCAGGGGCTTCAGCTATTCAGAAATCTTTTTGAGGCAGAGGCAAAGGTGCATGGAGGCTTGATCGAAAAAACGCATCTGCATGAACTCGGGTGTGTTGACTGCCTTGCAGATATCTTCGGCACGCTGGTCGGGCTCTCTTATCTCGGCATAGCAAAGATATATTCTTCGCCGGTCAATCTCGGAAGCGGCAGCACACAGACCTCTCACGGCATAATGCCTGTGCCTGCACCCGCAACTGCAGAATTACTGAAAGGCGTTCCCTGCTACTCTTCCGGGCTGGCCTTTGAGATGACAACGCCGACAGGTGCGGTGCTCCTGAAGACACTCTCCTCAGGATTTGGCAGCATGCCTTTATTTAGGCCTGAAACAATCGGCACAGGTGCAGGGAACAGGGACCCCGAAGAGCGGCCGAATATTCTCAGGATCCTGGTCGGGCAGGCAGACGATGCAATTCAGGATGAAACCATCACTGTCATCGAGACGAATATCGATGACATGAATCCTCAGCTCTATGAGTATGTGATGGACCGCTTATTTGATGCAGGTGCCCTTGATATCTTCCTGACGCAGGTGCTCATGAAAAAATCACGGCCAGGCGTTCTGCTTACGGTGTTATGCAATAATGAGCAGAAAAGCGGGCTTATCAATATCATTCTGAAAGAGACCACCACGATCGGGGTACGTTTTTACGAAGCAGGCAGGGTTACGATGAATCGTGAGATAAAACAGATTCAGACAAGATACGGCAAGGTCAGGGTCAAAAAATCATCGGGAGGCAGTTTGGTAAAGATAACGCCGGAATACGAAGACTGCAAGAGGATCGCACGGAACTCAGGATTATCACTGCTTGAAGTGATGGATTGCGCTCGGACCAATATAACGGGAAAACGTCAGACGTAAATATCAATGCCGCCGCGTGCTGCGGCCTGCTTCGAGATCTCTGCTATGCGCCGGGCATTTTCGATCAGCATATTGGCAACAGCCTGTCCTGCCTCAGCATTTGATTTCATGACGCTCATGGCTATCTGTTCAGACAGCCGCGACTGGTTCATTGCCAAGGCTGCAGTTATAAGATCCTCCACGTATCCTCCTCCCGGAAATTGATCCGCCATGTTACAGGTCTGCCTATATTATATATCGTATTATCAGAGAATAAACTTTAGCGCTGTTCTTCTTAATCATATTTCCGATAGTCAAAGTATTGACGCAGGCAGTATTGAGTTGTTGATAATTCAGGCAGGGAATCATACTATTTCGTAACGTATCACAGGGGGGGACTGGGGGAAAAATGCAAAATTATTCAGGCGAACCACTTAGGGGAGACTATAGGATGTCCCCGAAATGGGTTTCCGCAAAAATTCCGTAACTGTAAGCCCAAGGTCTTGATGTCTCATACTGTTGCTGAAAGATAGGAACTTGCTGGCCCAGATTGCGAGAAAAAGGACGTGTTTTTCGGGAGCTAATTTGTGTAGAAGAAGAAATTCTTGAAACTCAGGCAATACCCCTTTTGCGATCATCTGCAAATCCCCCCTTGCTATACGAACTTCGCTTTTGCCGGTATTTTCGATCATATACGAACTCAAGTCAAGAGCTTATCTTGTTATTGCTTGATTCTAAAGCTTATTTTATTGACTCCTGCAAAGCCGTGTGGTAAATTTTGCCGTAAAGGGGAAGTTCTTATAGTAACTATGTTAAACCTCAAAGGCAACCTCACACATACGCTTGTGCCCTTCCTCGGCTTCTTCCCATGTTGTATATCTGTCCTGATCCTGATCGTGCTTGCCTCCGAAAATCATAGTCTCGAAAAGCAGCGGTGGGCCATCGCCAAAAGAATGATTAAGCCCCAAAAAAACGGTGCTTACTCTCACCCCATCTTTTTCAGTCTCGGCAACCCTTCGCATGTCAACTTTTGAAAACTCTTGCGCCCACTTTATCGGGTCGTCAATCGGAACTGCCTTGTGTCCATCCAAAACAAAATATTCAGACATAATAACCTCCATACAGGGTTTAACAATTGCATCAACAACCGACGCGGCAATAACCGCGCCGTGGTTTCAACTATGGCTTTTCAGCCGCGCGGGTTATGCACCCGTTAGCTTGATATGAATAATAAAATTAAAACAATAATGCACTGTTTCGGCGCTGTTCTCTTTATCGTACCCCTCTTTATCGGATATTTTATCGCGACGGACTTTCTGAAAATAGAATTATTTAAAATCGTAATGAAACTAAATATGTTGCCCCTGGAGTATTCACCTCTATTCATAATTTTTGAGTCATCAATATCGATAATCCCTTTGTCGATACTCTGTGGGCTATTGTTCGCAACCATATTCCAGAAAGATACTGTATATCTTTCTATCTTAAGTTCTGCCTTCCTGCTTGCGTTATTGTTTTTAATTACTCCTCGACATCCATCCGAGTCCTGGCAAACATATTTGGATTATGGGTTATTCATCGCAGGCTTCATTTTGACGGGTGGGATAATATCGAAAAACAGAAAAGCTAACAAGTGGCTCGACAGCCGACCGGGATTAAAGGTAGTTTGATTTTGGCAAAGGAAAGCACTTTGGGGACGTAGATTCTAAACGCGTAATATAGTTGACAGACAGGCGATAGCCCGATAGGATAGTTCATGCCACGACAGGCCCGTTTGGATATATCAGGAGCCCTGCATCATATTATGGTGCGGGGCATCAACAAGGCAGACATATTCGACGACGATCAGGACAGGGCTCTTTTCCTGAAACGTCTGGAGAAGAATGCCACAGAGGGCAACTCTACGATCTACGCATGGGTGCTCATGAGCAATCACGTGCACCTATTATTTAAGAGTGGCAGGGAGGGTCTTTCCTCTGTCATGAGAAAACTCCTGACGTGGTATGCCCAGTATTATAATCGTCGCCATCATCGAACCGGG
>JACRHC010000032.1 GCA_016217675.1 Nitrospirota bacterium | reverse complement strand
TTACCTGCTCAACGCTTTTCTTTATTTTCATGCGGTTATCCTCCTCGCTACCGATAGCATATATAATGCTATCGGCTATTTGCAAGAAAAAAAGCGGCCAGAAGACCGCCTTTTTCATTTTCTTAAGTTAACACCTATGGGCATGATACCTCCCTTTTGCAAAGGCTTGTCCCCGGATGGGGAGAGGATAGGAGGGATTTAATAAGCAAATGTCTTCATACTTACAACCATCTTATTTCTTATTGGCATACCCCGCTTTTCTGAGCGTTTCCTCTATTTCACCAAGAACTGCAGGGTCCTCGATGGTCGATGGCATTGAATACGGCTCACCATCTGCTATTTTTCTCATCGTGCCTCTTAAAATTTTTCCCGAACGGGTCTTCGGCAGCCTTCCGACCACTGCAGCTTCGTTAAAGCAGGCAATAGGGCCAATCTTTTCGCGCATCATGCCTACGAGTCCTTTTTTCATAACGCTGTCATCTGTCTTGACACCGGATTTCAGGACCACAAGGCCGAACGGGACCTGCCCCTTCAGCGAATCATGCACGCCAAAGACTGCGCATTCTGCAACATCCGGGTGCTGGGAAATGATCTCTTCCATCTCACCTGTCGAAAGACGATGGCCTGCCACATTGATTACATCATCAACGCGTCCCATGATAAAGACGTAACCGTCCTCATCCCTGAAGCCGCCGTCACTCGTGAAATAGTAACCGGGATACACCTTGGTATATGACTGTAAAAATCTCTCGTCAGCCTGCCAGAGTGTCGGAAGTGTGCCCGGAGGAAGGGGCAGCTTTACAACAACAAGTCCCTCCTGGGTCGGGCCCAACACATTGCCGCTGCTGTCGAGTATCTGGACATCAAATCCCGGCACCGGTTTGGTCGATGAACCCGGCTTGAGAGGAAAAGGTTCTATCCCCATGCAGTTTGCGGTGATAGGCCAGCCCGTCTCTGTCTGCCACCAGTGGTCAATCACCGGCCTATGGAGCAGGTTGTGGGCCCAGTGATACGTATCAGGGTCGAGCCGCTCACCGGCAAGGAACAGATATTTGAAATTCGAAAGGTCATACTTCTTCAGATATTCACCCTGGGGATCGTCCCTCTTTATTGCACGGAATGCAGTCGGCGCAGTGAAAAGGGTCTTCACGCCGTGTTCCGAGATGACGCGCCAGAATGCTCCCGGATCTGGGGTACCGACCGGCTTTCCCTCATACAGTATCGTGGTGCAGCCGGCCAGGAGCGGGGCATACACAATATAGGAATGGCCGACCACCCAACCCACGTCAGAGGCTGCCCAAAAAACCTCACCCGGTTTTGTATCATAAATATTTTCCATGCTCCATCTGAGAGCAACGGCATGGCCGCCGTTGTCGCGCACAATGCCTTTTGGCTTGCCGGTCGTGCCTGAGGTATAGAGGATATAAAGCGGGTCAGTCGCCTTGACCGGCACACAGTCAGCCGGTTCTGCCTTTGCAGCTATCTCTTCCCAGTCAAAATCACGCCCCGGGATAAGCTCGGCAGTAACCAGGGGCCGTTGGAGGATTACGCATTTTTCCGGTTTATGTTCGGCCAGTTCAATGGCCTTGTTCAGCATCGATTTATACTCGATGATCTTCTTCACCTCTATACCGCAGGATGCGGAGACAATGACCCGTGGTTTTGCGTCGTCAATGCGTATCGCAAGCTCATGAGGAGCAAAGCCTCCAAATACCACGGAATGAACAGCACCTAAACGCGCACAGGCAAGCATTGCGATGGCTGCCTGCGGGATCATCGGCATATAGATAATGACCGTATCGCCCTTGCTGACTCCCATATTTTTTAGAGCACCGGCAAACCGTGAGACCTTTTCAAGAAGTTCCCGGTACGTGAACTTCTGTATCGAACCGGTAACCGGGCTGTCATAGATAAGTGCAGTCTGGTCTGCGCGACCGCCCTGCACGTGGCGGTCAACAGCATTGTAGCAGGTGTTCATCTGCCCGCCGGAAAACCAGCGGTAGAATGGCTTGTTCGAATCATCCAGGACCTTGTCCCACTTCTTATACCAGTCTATTGCTTCCGCGGCCTCTGCCCAAAAACCTTCCGGGTTCTGAATACTTCTGTTAAATACTTCCTCGTACCTGCCCATCGTAAGCCTCCAGTCTTATATTTTACTTATACATGTATAATAACGACAAATACCTTACTTTGCCAATAGTTCCCTGAGTACATAGGGAAGAATGCCCCCATGCCTGAAATAATCGACCTCTATGGAAGTATCGATGCGGGATAAAACCTTCACGTTCTGCACTGAGCCATCCGTCCGTCTGATGGTGATTTTAACCTCCTGCTGCGGACGAAGGTCATCAAGTCCAGGGATATCAAACTGTTCGTTACCGCTGATATGCAGAGAGGAAACGGAATCATCAGTCATAAACTGGAGAGGCAGAACGCCCATGCCGACAAGATTCGAGCGGTGAATCCGCTCAAAGCTCCTGGCAATAACAGCCTTCACGCCAAGCAGCTGGGTGCCCTTGGCTGCCCAGTCCCTTGATGAACCCGTGCCATATTCCTCGCCGGCGAAAATAAGGGTCGGCGTACCCTGGGCCGAATAGTTCATCGCTGCATCAAAGATAGAGATCATTTCACCTGAGGGCTGCAACAAAGTGTACCCGCCTTCCGGATAGCTGCCGTCTTCCCTGGGCAACAGCATAAGATTCCTGATGCGCACGTTTGCAAAGGTGCCGCGCACCATCACCTCGTGATTTCCCCGCCGGGTACCGTAGCTCTGAAAGTCGTCCTTATCAACACCCTGATTGATGAGATAGCTGCCTGCAGGGGAGCCGGCCCTGATCGAGCCTGCAGGACTGATATGATCGGTCGTGACAGAGTCCGCGAAGATGGCAAGTGCCCGTGCATCCTTAATGTCCATTACACTGCCGGTCTGCATCGCAAAATCCTGAAAGAACGGCGGCTCGGCAATGTACGTGGATGACGGCCAGTTATAGACCTCACCAGAAACAGATGCTACGTTGTTCCATAATTCGTGGTCTTCTGTTGGGTCAGCGTACAAGCGTCGGAAGGCCTCAGGATCTCTGGCATACTTCATCAGAGCCGCCACTTCCTCATTGCCCGGCCATATGTCCCTCAGATACACGGGAAGGCCGTTGCTGCCGATGCCAAGGGGTTCTTTCTCCACGTCTTTTATCACCGTGCCGGCAATCGCAAAGGCCACCACAAGAGGCGGACTCATCAGAAAATTGGCACGCAGATTGGCATGGATACGGGCCTCGAAATTCCGGTTACCGGAAAGCACAGCCGCACAGACAAGGTCGTTCGAGACTATGGCTTCTTCTATTCCCTCATCCAAAGGACCTGCATTGCCGATACAGGTGGCACATCCGTATGCAGCAACAGCAAAGCCCAAGGTTTCGAGATACGTCAGCAGGCCGGCTTGTCTCAAATATTCAGTGACAACCCTCGAACCCGGAGCAAGGGATGTTTTGATCCCTTTCCTGATAGCAAGTCCTTTCTCAACAGCCTTCTTTGCAAGAAGTCCGGCTGCAAGCAGTACTGCCGGATTCGAGGTGTTTGTACAGGACGTGATCGCAGCAATGATCACATCACCGGAACCCACCGCCCTGTTGTCCCTGGTTCTGTATCTCCCGGACAGGTCATCACTCTTCTTGCCAAACCCGCTCTCCCCGGTCGGCCTGCTGAAAAGTTCAGCAAACCGTTTTCCGAGATCCGGCAGATCGATGCGCTCCTGGGGCCGTCTCGGCCCTGCAACAGAAGGTCTTATTGCAGAAAGATCGACATCGATCACCTTCGAATAATCGCTCTCACCAAGTTTCGGCATCCCGAACATTTCCTGCGCCCTGAAATAGGCTTCGAACACTGACACTTCTTCATCCGTGCGTCCGCTCGATCTGAAAAAATCAACCGTCACATCATCCACAGGGAAAAAGCCGATCGTTGCTCCGTATTCAGGGGCCATGTTGGCCACGGTCGCCCGGTCAGGAAGTGCAAGTGATGAGGCGCCTTCACCGAAAAATTCGACGAATTTTCCTACAACCTTTTCCCGGCGAAGCACCTCTGTTATGGTCAGTGCGAGATCCGTTGCAGTCACTCCATCACACAGCGAACCTCTGAGATGGACTCCTGCCACGTCCGGCGTGAGGAAATAGATCGGCTGGCCTAACATTCCGGCCTCTGCCTCAATACCGCCGACGCCCCAGCCGACTACGCCGATACTGTTTATCATGGTGGTGTGGCTGTCAGTGCCGACAAGCGTATCAGGATAATACAGGTCGTTCCGGCGATGAACACCGCGCGCCAGGTATTCGAGATTCACCTGATGCACAATGCCTATGCCGGGCGGAATCACTTTGAAGGTCTTAAAGGCGTTCATGCCCCATTTCAAAAACTGATAACGCTCTTTGTTGCGCTCGAACTCCAGCGCCATGTTTTTTTGAAGCGCAGTCGCCTCTCCGTAGTAGTCCACCTGCACCGAATGGTCCACCACAAGATCGACCGGCACAAGAGGCTCAATAATCCCTGGGGGCTTGCCCGCGCGCAGGGCAACTCCGCGCATTGCAGCCAAATCACAGAGCAGAGGCACTCCCGTGAAGTCCTGCAATATGATCCGCGCCACAACAAAAGGGACCTCCTCAGTGCGGTCTGCTTCAGGCTTCCATCCGGCAAGCTGCCTTACATGTTCTTCAGTAATTTTCCTGCCATCATAGTTTCTGAGCAAAGATTCGAGAAGAATACGGAGCGAGATCGGAAGTCGGGAGATGCTGCTGAAACCTGTCTGAGACA
This sequence comes from Nitrospirota bacterium, assembly GCA_016217675.1. Taxonomy (GTDB): domain Bacteria; phylum Nitrospirota; class Thermodesulfovibrionia; order Thermodesulfovibrionales; family UBA6898; genus UBA6898. Next base: position 39,565 of record JACRHC010000032.1, on the reverse strand, counting down.
GGGCAGGCAGGGAATAAATCTTCCCTGCCCTGCCAATACAGGGATTAAATTCCCTGAGCGTATTGAAGAGGTTATGCATTTATTTCACGGTCCCGGCTAACCAGGAAGAGATCGTCATATCACAAACATATCGCAATATTCATTAACCGGCATCTCCTCAAGCCTTGACTGATCAAGAGATACGTCAAGAATCGCTTTCTGCTGTTTTGACGGGAAACGGCGGTTCAGGTTTGTCCTGAACTTTTCGACCAGAACCGGCATGCCTTCACTGCGGCGGCGGCAATGGCCGATCGGATATTCAATAACCATCTCCGGCAGTATGGTCCCGTCCTGCAGCTCCATGGTAATGGCATTGGCAATCGAACGCTTCTCAGGATCATGATAGTCCCTGGTGAACTGAGGGTCCTCTGTACAGGTGATCTTCTGACGCAGCGCATCAATGCGCGGGTCTGCGGCTATGCTGTCTTCATAATCAGCAGCAGTAAGCCGGCCGAAGATCAGAGGCACTGCCACCATGAACTGTATACAATGATCGCGGTCAGCAGGATTATTGAGCGGCCCTTTTTTGTCTATGATGCGGATAGCTGCCTCATGCGTGCGGATCGTGATCTTCTTTATATCATCTATGGTGTTGCCAAATTCCTTCAATTTTGCATGGAGTGCCATGGCGCACTCCACAGCGGTCTGGGAATGGAACTCTGCAGGAAAGGATATTTTAAACAGTATCTGCTCCATGACGTACGAGCCGTAGGCACGCTGGAATTTGAACTCACTGCCTCTAAAGAGCGCGTCATAAAAACCCCAGACCTTGGCAGTAAGCACGCCGGGGATGCCCATCTCGCCCTTCATCGAAAAGAGTGCAAGCCTTACTGCCCTGCTGGTTGCATCACCTGCAGCCCAGGACTTGCGCGAGCCGGTGTTCGGCGCATGCCTGTACGTCCTGAGGGACTGGCCGTCCACAAATGCCTGGGACACTGCGTTAATGACCTCTTCCCTGCTGCCTCCCATCAGCCTGGTGCATACTGCAGCAGAGGCCACCTTCACCAATACCACATGGTCAAGGCCGACGCGGTTGAAGGCGTTTTCAAGGGCTATCACGCCCTGGATCTCATGGGCCTTGATCATGGCAGTCAGTACGTCGCGCATCTTCAGCGGCTTTTTCCCTTCACTGACGGCCTTACGGGAGAGGTGATCGGCAACGGCAAGTATACCGCCGAGATTATCCGAAGGATGGCCCCATTCCGCAGCAAGCCAGGTGTCATTGAAATCGAGCCAGCGGACCATGGCCCCGATATTAAAGGCTGCCTGCACAGGATCAAGCTGAAACTGTGTGCCGGGAACCCGCGCCCCGTCCGGAACAACCGTCCCCGGAACGATCGGGCCGAGCAGCTTCGTGCAGGCCGGATATCCCAATGCCTCAAGACCGCAACCGAGCGTATCGATGAGACAGTAACGGGCAGTCTCAAATGCTTCGTCAGATGTTATTTCATAGTTACAGACGTAGTCAGCGATATCGGCCAGGACCTTGTCAGGCTCAGGGCGGACATTCGATATGTGTGAACTCATAGGCATTCCTCTTATCTTTCCGTGGATTTTATTGTGAGCATCATTTCGGCACTATGGCACAATTATCTTTTTTCGATCGGCAGGTACGGCCTGTCCTCCATCCCGATATAGTTGGCAGAAGGACGGATGATCTTATTGTCCAGACGCTGCTCTATGATATGAGCGCCCCAGCCGGTGGTCCTCGATATTACGAAGATCGGGGTGAACATCGGAATCGGCACACCCATCATGTGATAGGAGACCGCTGAATACCAGTCAAGGTTCGGGAACATATTCTTTTCCCGTTTCATGACCGTTTCGATACGGTCTGCGACGTTGTGCAGATTCATGTTGTCCCCGTCCTTGCAGAGCTTGCGGGCTATCTCCTTAATAATCGGATTCCTCGGATCGCTGACCGTATAGACCGGATGACCGAAACCGATGACAATCTCCTTGTTTGCAACGCGCGCCCTGATGTCGTCTTCAGCCTCATCAGGAGTGCGGTAGCGCCTCTGGATCTCGATCGCCGCCTCATTCGCCCCGCCGTGCTTTGGCCCGCGCAGCGCGCCGATCGCTCCGGTGATGGCAGAGTGCACGTCCGAGAGTGTCCCGGTGATAACGCGGGCTGCAAAGGTGGAGGCAGTATATTCATGCTCGGCATACAGGATGAGCGACTGATCAAGGGCCTTCTCATGGAGCGGTGACGACTTTCTGCCATGCAGCAGATGCAGGAAATGACCGGCAACCGTGTCATCGTCGGTTTCGACCTCGATCCTGCGTCCGTTCTGGCTGTAGTGCCACCAATAAAGAAGCATTGATCCGAAGGATGCAACCAGCCTGTCGATAATATCGCGGGCCCCCTGAATATTGCGGTCCTCCTTTTCAGGAAGGACCGTGCCGATCACTGAACAGCCGGTCCTGAGCACATCCATCGGATGTGCGGCAGCAGGGATATGTTCGAGTGCAGTTTTAAGCTCTGCGGGCAGTCCGCGCAGACCCTTCAGCTTCTTGTTATAGTCCTTGAGTTCTGATACGGTCGGCAGTTCACCATGAACAAGGAGATAGGCAACCTCCTCAAAGGTTGACTGCATCGCAAGTTCCACAATGTCATATCCGCGGTAATGCAGGTCATTGCCGGTCCTGCCCACAGTGCAGACAGCCGTATTGCCTGCGCATACGCCCGAGAGTGCGACCGATTTCTTTGCCCTTGGTGCTGCCGGTTCAATTGCCTCTGCTACGCTCATTGCTTCTCCTCCCGGGAAAATATATTGTCGAGCTTCTGTTCAAAAGCATGGTAATCGAGAAAGTCATATAATTCCGCACGAGTCTGCATGGCCGGCAGTTGACTCTTCTGCGTTCCATCCCTGCGGATCGCATCGTATACCGAAAGAGCCGCCCTGCTCATGGCCCTGAAGGCCGAGAGCGGATAGAGCACAAGAGAAACATCGGCCTGTCTCAGTTCGTCAACCGTGTAGAGTTCAGTGGCACCAAATTCAGTAATATTCGCCAGAACAGGGACCTTCACCGCTGCGGCGAACTCCTTATACATCGCAAGTTCTGTCATGGCCTCAGGGAAGATCATGTCCGCTCCTGCTTCCACACATGCACAGGCCCGGTCGATCGCTGACTGGAGGCCTTCAACTGCGAGGGCATCAGTCCTGGCCATAATCACAAAATCAGGGTCAGTCTTTGCATCAACCGCAGCCTTGATGCGGTCGACCATCTCATCCCTGCTCACAATCGCCTTGCCGGGCCGATGTCCGCAGCGCTTCGCCTGGACCTGATCTTCAATATGAACAGCAGCCGCGCCAAACCTTATCATGGAGCGCACTGCGCGGGCTATATTAAAGGCGCCGCCCCAGCCGGTATCGATATCCACCAGAACAGGAAGGTCGGAGATATCCGTAATGCGGCGGAGATCCGTAAGCACATCATCCATGGTGCTGATGCCGAGATCAGGCAGACCGAGAGAACTGGCTGCTACACCTCCGCCCGAAACATAGAGCGCCTTAAAGCCCGTTCGTTCTGCAAGACGAGCACTATATGCGTTAACCGCCCCTACTACCTGGAGCGGCTTCTCATTTTTTACGGCAGCCCTGAAGCGTGCGCCCTGTGACATTGGATCAGTCATTCACTTCCTCCTCTACCTGCATTGAACCGTGCGCCCGCTGCTGCGGGCAGATGGACATGAAACATTGACCTATAGTCTGCCGGCATTAACCTGCACTTTCGCAGCAGGAATGTAAACTGGAGTTGAGTATACCTCAATTCCTATTTCAGGGTAGAATAATAGCCTTACTGCTATAAGCAAAACCTGTTCCAGGCAGATAAACTTAAATAAAAAGATTATATTATTGCTATAACATACCTGTTTAAATAGCTTAATTTAAAATAATAGCATTTTTTACAATTAGTGCTTTAATGCAATAATTATCACTAATGCATTTTTTTGCATGCACAATAGTGCTTTTTATCTACCTGCATCTCAAAAGAAACCTACTCATCAGCCAGTTGGAAAGGTGATCTCTATTCATTGGCAATGCATCTCAACAAGATAACTCTGCTGACCAGGTCATACCATCTGATCCCTGCTCGTCAAGTATTTTTAGAAAACAGTCAACCACAGCAGGGTCGAACTCGGTCCCTGATAGGGCTCCAATATAATCTTTAACCTTCTCAAGTGGCCAGGGCTCACGGTAGGAGCGTACGGAAAGAAGGGCATCCCATACATCCACAACCGAAAAGATACGGGCAGACAGAGGGATCTCTTCACCCTTTAAGCCCCTGGGATATCCGGTGCCATTCCACTTTTCATGGTGACAGTAGGGAATGTCCAGCGAAGGCCGGAGAAACGGTATCGGAGCAAGGAGGCGGTAAGCATAATCGGGATGCCGCTGCATGATGTCCCTCTCATCATCGTTCAGACGACCCGGCTTGAGAAGTATGGCATCCGAAATACCGATCTTGCCGATATCGTGAAGAAGAGCCCCTCTTCTGACATGTACGATCTCCCGCTCATCAAGGCCCATCTTGCGGGCAAAACGAACGGTCATGTTGGCAACCCGTGCAGTATGCCCCATGGTGTCCTCATCTCTGAACTCAAGAGTCCGGCCCCAGCCTTCAAGCGTTGCGTCGTAGGAAAGCGTGAGCTCCATGTTCGAGCGCTGCAGGCTGTCATACAGGGAGGCATTGTCAATCGCAATAGCAGCCTGCGCAGCGATAAGCTCAAGATAACCGAGCCATTCATCACCCGGCTCGAAGCATCTCCTCTGAAATATCTCAAGCACACCCTTGATCTTGCCCTGGGAGATCAGAGGGACCGCTATATAAGAGATGAACCCCTCTTCCCTGAGCGAACGAGTGAGGGTATCACCGAGATCGGCAATAATAAGCGTTCGCCGCTCCATTGCCGCCCGTCCCGCATGTCCCATGCCGATCCTAAGGCTGATCTTGCGGATGGCAGACGTCCTGAACCCAAGTGCTGCAGCACAGCTAAGATAGAGAGTGTCCTGATCGAGCATCATCACATCTGCTGCATCGACACCTAATTGCGCCTTCAGGCGGTCAAGAAGTATATTGAGCGTTACCCTCATGTCCAGACTCGAACTGATAGCCATTCCGATATCACTCAATGCGGTCATGAACTTCAGCTGACGTTCAATTGCCTCTTCGTCCCGCTTTCGTTCAGTGATATCCTGCACAGTGCCCATTGAACAGACAGCATTCCCCGCTTCGTCATAATGTGTCTCACAGCGCTCCTGAACATATTTTATGCTGCCGTCTTTCATCAGCAGGCGGTGCACGATATCGTAGGGTATGCGCTCCCTCACCGAATTGGTGTATGCATCTCTGACAAACAGACGGTCGTCCGGATGCACAAGCTCAACAAACGCTTCGAACGACGCGCCGAAAAGGCTCCGGTCGATATCGAAGATCCGGTAGATCTCGTCAGACCACTGCAGTTTATTACTCCTGAGGTCGAGTTCCCAGCTCCCGATATGTGCTATACGCTGCGCCTCGGCCAGGCTCTCTGCAGTTTCCCGAAGTTCAGCCTCCGCATCCTTGCGCTTCGAAATATCGTAATTACTTCCGCGCACACCGAGGTGCTGACCCTGTCCATCGTAAATAGGCTGACAGACATGGGACATCCAGCGTACGGTTCCGTCACGGCATACAATACGGAACTGGATTTCGCCAGCTGTCGCCTGGTTTCGGGCGGTTCTCTGATGCTCTGCAACGCGTTGCCGGTCTTCAGGATGAACGATCCGCAGGAACAGCCCGGAATCAGAGGCAAATTCTTCCGGCATATATCCGGTTATTCTCCCGCATGATGGTGATGTATATAAATAGCTGCCATCCGGGGCCATCCAGAACTCCCAGGCATAGGCATTATCGGCCACAATGCGGTATTTGGCCTCGGCATTGATCAGCTCCTGTTCAGCCTTCTTGCGCTTGGTAATATCCTTCGCATAGTGCACTGAAGCAGCCAGATCGCCTTTTGCATCGAAAATGGGAAATACGGTCACCGCATGATGAGTATCTGTACGCGCCTCATGCACCTCCTCTGTGTGCACCTGGTGATCCTGGATCAACTTCCTGTGCGGACAGTCGGGGATCGGCTCTTCAGTGCAATGGACATGCTGGTGACAGGTCAATCCGACAGCCTTATCCGGAGCGATGCCAAGCCATTGACCCATCGCCTTGTTTATCCGCAGCATACGGAACTGGGGGTCGAGTATCATGATGGGATCGGTCACAGCATCGAACGTATTCTCCCACTCCTTCCTTGCCATATCCCGTTCTCTCATATTTTTGACAGCTCTGCTCAGCGCAGCCCCTGTCAGCCCGAGGAGCAAGGTCACGGTCGCAAAGAGGACCGCATAGGCATGAGACATGACACGATTGAGATTGCTGATCCTGCCTGAGACATCATAATATATTTCAAAGGCGCCGCTGAAGACACCTGCCTTCATGAGAGGCACATAGATCTCAGCCACATCACTCTCAGCTGTTTCGCCTTCAAGCGTCTTTGCTTTCTGTCTTACGATCTTGCTGCAGACCCTGCCTTTGGACACCATATTCCTAAAATATTCCTCGCTGTTAACCTGTCCAAGGTAAGCCGGATCTGTCGAATAGATGACCACACCTGCAGAGGAATAGACCTTGACCATGATGATGCGGAAATCCTTGCGGACCTTCTCTACTTCAGGGGAGAAATCAGCCGGGAGCAGGTCACGGCCAGGCAGGACATTGTTGCTCAGCAACATGGATGCAAGGTGGGTAGCAACGCTGAGGGCCTCCTCCTGCGCATTTCTTTCGACAAGCTGCGTGACAGCAGGCGAAATAACGAAGAGAATATATACCGGCATCGCCAGTACCGCAACAATCGCAAGGGCAACAATGACTCGCACGGGCTTCATGACGATCTGTCCTTAAACTTCCAGATTCCTATTTAACAACTACCACTTTTTGGATGGAAGGTCAATACCTTTCCCTCCCAAGTCGTAACCATTCAGTTATCAGTGGACAGATTCAATATCCCCTCCTTACCAAGTCACCTGCACAGCTGAAATCCGAAAGCTATGGGAGTATGGTACGTCAGGAGCGGGGAAAGAGGAATATCAGACAGAGGGGTTAAAGATGTATATGCAGGGATCAGCTGATGCCATATTTTCTGATCTTGTAATAGAGGTTCCTCAGAGCGGTGTCAAGAAGCGCAGCAGCCTTCTGACGATTGCCGCCGGCCTCGGACAGTGCCCTCACAATGGCAGTTCTTTCCGCAGCCGAGACTGCCTGGTCAAGGGTTCGCAGACTGCCCTGCTCAGCAGTGAAAAAGGCCTGGTTGATCTTTTCGCAGCCAAGCAGGGGAAGATGCTCGCTCTCGATCACTTTTTCGTTCAACCTCATATTGATCATCGCCCTGCCGATCACATTTTCGAGTTCCCGCACATTGCCAGGCCAAGCGTAGTTCAGAAGGACTTCCATTGCCTCATCAGAGACCTTAAGCACTTCTCTTCCGTAATTCTGATTAAGCTTATATATAATATGACCGGCCAAAAATGGGATGTCAGCCCTGATATTCCTGAGCGGCGGGATCTGTATGGGAAGAACATTCAGCCGATAATAGAGGTCTTCACGGAAACTGCCGTCTTTTACTTTCTGCTCAAGGTTGGCATTTGTTGCTGCAATGACACGCAGGTCAATCGGCACCGGGACTGCGCTGCCCACCCTTGTCACCTCTTTTTCCTGAAGGACACGCAGGAGTTTCTTCTGAAGCGAAAGGCTGACCTCGCCGATCTCGTCAAGGAATATTGTTCCCCTGCCGGCCTCCTCGAACAGTCCTCTCCTGCCGCCCTTTATGGCACCGGTGAACGCGCCTTCTTCATAGCCAAAGAGTTCACTTTCGAGCAGATTCTCCGACAGGGCAGCACAGTTGATGCGAACAAACTGGCCTTTTTTTCTGCTGCTTGCATTATGGATCGCATGGGCAAAGAGTTCCTTGCCTGTGCCGCTCTCCCCCCTCAGAAGCACGGTTGCAGGCGTTTCAGCCGCCCTTCTCGCCTGCTCCTTGGCCAGTTCTATAGCCGGGCTGCTGCCGATAATATCATCCCAGGTGTACCGCGCCTTGAGCTGGCGTATAAGTTTTTTTGCATGGGCCAACTCTTCGGTCAGGGCGATGACCTCCGAAATATCCCGTATAACACCGACACTGCCGCGGATTTTCCCCTCTATATAGACCGGTGCAACATTGACGACAACTTCTTTTTTTGCAGGACCGACCTTCATATGCACATTTTTCACGGGCTTTCCTGTTTCGAGGACCTTCATATGCATACTCTCGCCCTCCGCAATATCAACGGTCGCGTGTTTGCCGATGACCGCCTCGGGCGGAAGCCCGGTTATACGTGTATACGCGGGATTAACAATGATATTATTGCCCTGTCCGTCCGCAACAGAAATAGCATCAGACGTCGAGTCAAGCACTGCCTCGAGCAGACTCCGCACATTCCAGAGATCGCTTACCGTGTTCGAGAGTTTTCTTATCTCCGTGATATCACGGAATACAGCAACAGCGCCCCTCACGCTGCCGTCCGCATCCTTTACAGGAACCCTGTTCGTGACAATCACCGTGTTGCCGATATTCTGCTCCTGTCCGATCTCCGGCGTCCCTTCAGCAAGAACAATATGAAGGCGGGTGTTCGGTATTACAGCAACCGCAGGCCTGCCGATAACGTCCTTTGCGCTGAGACCTGTGATCCTTTCGGCTGCCTTATTGAACAAGGTAACTACACCGTCACGTTTGACCGCTATCATGCCGTCAGAGGCTGAATCAAAGATGATCTCTATCTCGTTTTTGGGAAGTTTTTCCATGGATTGATGCTTATTGTATCACGAGAGGGTGAACCGAAGAAAACTACCTGCGCTCTTTAAAAAACCTCTGAAGTAATGAGACACATTCGTTCTCAAGCACGCCTGAAACAACGCCAACCTGGTGGTTCAACCGGCTGTCGCTCAAGATGTGATACAGACTGTTCACGCCGCCCGCCTTGCTGTCCCTGCAGCCATAGACGAGACGGGAGATTCGTGAATTTATGATTGCGCCTGAGCACATGATACAGGGCTCTTTTGTGACATAGAGGGTTGCATCAAGCAGGCGCCACGAGTCTGATACACTGGTTGCTGCACGGAGAGCAAGAATTTCAGCATGTGCTGAGGGGTCTTTTGTTGTTTCTCGCAGGTTGTGCGCCCGGCCGATGATCTCTCCGTTGAGAACAACAAGAGCCCCGACAGGTACCTCTCCCTTATCAAAGGCCTGCACAGCCTCTTCAAGGGCCATTCTTATGAACCCGATATCTTCTTCGCTCTGCATCAGATAATGATAGCACAGGGGGCAGATATGATCGAAAAAAAAGATGCTATTTTGTTTCTATCTTTGCCTTTTCTTCTGTGACACCTTCTGCAATACCCTTCTTAAAGCCTCTGATCGCCTCGCCAAGGCTCTTTCCTGCAGCAGGCAGTTTGCTGGGGCCGAAGAAAACAAGCGCTATCACTAACACAACGATCATCTCAGGTAATCCGAGTCCAAACATCTTTCCTCCTCCTTATAAGACGGTGAGAGAGATACTTCTGTCATTCATGTCAAACGCCTTCCTGAATCGGGTCGTGAACCGTAACTTCAGGGGCAGATGCCGGTTCCGAAGAAGGAGTCTCCCCCCCTCCCGGACGTTTCTTTCCTCTGCGCGGTCTCCGCTTTCTCCGTCTCTTCTGCTCCTGTGGCTCAGCAGAAACTGCTTCATCAGGCGCAACTGCCTGTTCTGCTGCTTCTTCAAGATGCACCGGTTCAGCTGCCTTCGCATGTTTTTGCGGCACCTGTTTCTGCTGATCATGCTTCTGATGAACCTGCTTGTGCTCCGGCCGGACATGTTCCCTGGGAGGCTCAGGCCTGTCTGTTTCAAGTTTGTACTGGCCGGTCAGCAGCTTTGGATCAGCAAGAAGGGTGATGGCAATACCGAATTCCTTTTCAGTAGCGGCAATATCAGTGCGCCAGGTATTGACCATGTAGTTCATGCTTTCAACAGGAAGACGGCAGGTGATCGCTTTGGTCCCTTCCCTGGTTGCCTGCACATGGATCTCGCGCAGCGCGGCGACTGCAGCCATCTCATCGCTTTTAACAACACCGGTCCCTCCGCAGAGCTCGCATTTATGGTGACTCGACTCCTGATAAGCAGGCCTCATACGTTCCCGTGTCATCTCAACAATGCCGAACTTCGAAATCGGTGTGGTCTCAAAATGGGCCTTGTCCGGGCTCATCGCATCTTTCAGCCGCTGCTCAACCTCCCGCCGGTTTTTCGAAGATTCCATGTCGATAAAGTCAATTACGACCAGACCTCCCAGATCACGGAACCTGAGTTGTCTGGCTATCTCGTCCGCAGCTTCGAGGTTAGTCTTGAGTGCTGTTGCCTCGATATGTTCCTCTTTGCGCGACCTGCCAGAATTGACATCGATTGCGGTCAGCGCCTCGGTCTTGTCAATGACAATGTATCCGCGAGAGGGAAGATACACAAAGCGCTCATGGATCTTTGCAATCTGGGCCTCGATGTTATGGAAGGAGAAGATCGGCTTCTTGTCTTTATAAAGTTTTATATTTATCTTGCGCCAGGGCAAGGTCTTCCGGAGGAATTCCTTCGTGTTCTTGAATGCTTCAGGGTCATCGATCAGGACCTCGTCAACATCCGAGGTGAGATAATCGCGGACAGTCTTCACCGCAAAATCCTGCTCCTTGTAGATAAGGGCCGGCGCGTGCACTTTCTTTGACTCAGTCTGTATCCTGGTCCAGAGCTTGGTCAGATACTTAAGATCATTATCAAGGTCCTCCTCGGTCTTGTCGCTGCCGGCAGTCCTCAGGATAAATCCCATCTTCTTCGGAAGCTTCAGGGAGTTAAAGATCTCCTTCAGCCTGCCCCTGTCCTCCCGGTCCTCGATCTTTCTTGATACGCCGACCTTTTCCTGGCCAGGCATCATAACAATATATCTTCCGGGAATAGAGAGATAGGTCGTCAGACTTGCGCCCTTGTTATCCCGTTCGTCCTTCTCAACCTGGACGATAAGCTCATGACCCTTTGCTATGACATCCTGAATCCTCGGTTTTTTATTGACATCAACCTGGTGTTGATAAAATTCCGGCTTGATCTCGCGGAGCTGAAGAAAACCGTGCTTCTTCTGTCCAAAATCAACGAACGCGGCCTGAAGTCCCGGCTCTACCCGCACCACTTTCGCCTTATAAATATTCCCTTTGAGATGCTCCTTGCCGGCGGTCTCAACATAGAAATCTATCAGGACATCGCCTTCTACAATAGCCACGCGCTTTTCTTCGGAATGCGCAGCGTTAATCAGTATCTTCTTTTTCACCTTCACCTCGTATTTCAGTATTCTTTTTATCCGGTTCAACTGCATCCAACGCAGGATCCTTATGAACCAGCAGTATCGACTCGCTCAACGGCATGTCAGGATACAGGACCGTGGCCTCAATGATCTCCTCAAGAGGATAGTCATGAAAATGGGTATCATGAAACATGATCCTCAGAAATCTCCGCTTCAGCAAAAAACATCGCCTGCGCGTGCCGTCCGCGGATACCAACGGGATTATAACATGCTCAAGGTCTTCCTCAAGACCATATTTCCGAATGAGCTCCTGTATCTGTTCCATGGTTGCGGTACCTCACAGCCATTGTATCAAATAAATGAGAGAACACCAAAAAAGACATTTAACCATTAAACCTGAAGCTGATAATGTCGCCGTCCTTCACTTCATAGGTCTTGCCCTCAAGCCCCAGCTGGCCTTTATCGCGCGCGCCTGTCTTCATACAGCCTCTCCTGCCTCAATCATAACTGGTCGTTATTATACCCTAATGAGGATGAGATTTCTTTTCAGAGTTCGTCTGCAGGAGTCTCCGGACGCGATAGTCATACAGGATTTGACTTTACGGCAAATTGGCATTTAGACTGTATCCCTATGAAAAAAGACCTTACTGCAGTGCTGACCAATGCCCTTGAGAATCTCAGGATCTGCCCGCTGCCTGTCATCGAAATTGAGACTCCGCGTGAGGAATCCTTCGGCGACGTTTCAACACCTCTGGCCATGGGACTTGCCAGGTCTTTAAAAAAAGCTCCGAAAAAAATTGCTGAAGATATTGTCAATGCTATCAGGGATCGGACCATCTTTGAGAAGATCGAGATAGCAGGCCCCGGCTTCCTTAATTTCACTTTTACCCGGGATTACCTCTTTGCATCCTTCAATACGCTGCTCAGGGCGGAAAAGTCATTTTTGCGTGAAAATGTCGGACAGGGCCGAAGGGTGCTGATCGAGTATGTAAGCGCCAATCCTACAGGGCCGCTTCATATCGGCCATGCGAGGGGCGCTGCCGTGGGTAATGCGCTCTGCAATCTCCTCGAGGAGTCGGGCTATTGCATTGACCGCGAGTATTATATCAATGACGCCGGCAGGCAGGTGAAGCTCCTCGGTCAATCCGTGCATGCAAAATATCAGCAGTTGCTCGGCGTTGATGTCCCTTTCCCTGATGACGGGTATAAGGGTCAGTATATTGATGATGAAGCAGCAGCGCTCCATGCAGAAAAAGGCAGGGAATACCAGGGCATTCCCTTTGAGACGTGCGGGGATGCAATAACTCAATGGACCTATAAACGGATGCTTGATCTCATCAGAAAAGATCTCAGCCGTTTCGGCATCAGGGATTTTGACACCTGGATCAGCGAAAAAGAGATTTTTGAAAGAGACGAGGTCCGGCAGGCGATCGACGCCCTGCAGCAGAAGGGCTTTTTGTATGAGAGCGGCCATGCGCTCTGGTTTCGTTCCACAGATTTCCGTGATGACAAGGACCGGGTCGTGATCAAGAGCGACGGTCAGCATACCTATTTTGCCTCTGACATTGCGTATCACAAAAACAAGCTCGACAGGAATTTTGACATCATCATAGATATCTGGGGAGCAGACCATCACGGGTACATCCCGCGGATCGAATCCGTGATGCAGGCGTTCGGTTACGACATTGCAAGGTTCAAGGTGATTCTCGTGCAGATGGTCAACCTCCTGAAACACGGAGAACCTTTCCAGATGTCAAAACGCGCAGGCACCTTTGTCACCCTGAGCGATATTATGGACCTTGTCGGTCCGGACACCACCAAGTTCATTTTCCTTACGAGAAAGGCCGACAGCCATCTTGACTTCGACCTCGACGTCGTGACCGCAACCACTGCGGAGAATCCTGTATTTTATGTGCAATATGCCAATGCCCGTATCAACAGCATCATCGCCAATGCCATGGAGAAGGGTATACGTGCAGACAATGTTGACCTCTCGCGCCTGTGCGAACCGGCAGAGATCTCGCTTATCAAAAAAATGCTGGCCTACCCCATGGTGCTCGGAGGCGCAGCGCGCTCTTTTGAGCCGCACAGGATCACCTTCTACCTCCAGGAGTTGGCTGCCATGTTTCACACCTATTACCACAACCACAGGGTCATCGGCGATGATCCTGCGCTGACCAGCGCCCGCCTTGCGCTTTGCACAGGCATCAGGATCGTCATTGGCGATGCACTCGGCATTCTCGGCGTCACCGCTCCTGAAAAGATGTAAAATAAAATTTCGGGTCGCCGGACACCCCCGCACGTGTTGACAGCGCCCTGAATATCCTGTTTTAATATCTCACGATGATAAAAAAATCAGACAAAATCTGGATGGACGGGAAATTTATTGACTGGGACAAGGCGCAGGTTCACGTCCTGACCCACACACTGCACTATGGGCTTGGCATGTTCGAGGGTATCCGCTGCTACAAAACAGAAAAGGGCTCTGCTATCTTCAGACTTGACGAGCATGTCGACCGGCTCTTCGCATCAGCCCATATCTTCAACATCGAAATCCCCTATACGCAAAAAGAGATCAGGGATGCGATCATCAGGACGGTCACAGCCAACAAATTAAGGGAATGTTACATCAGACCGCTCGTGTACATAGGCTATGGAGCTATGGGGCTCTATCCCAAAGGGAACCCTATCAGCGTTGCTATCGCGGCATGGCCGTGGGGCGCATACCTGGGCGACGACGGTATCGACAAGGGCATCAGGATCCAGGTCTCTTCCTTCACACGGCATCATGTGAATTCTTCGATGACACGGGCAAAAGTCTGCGGTTATTACGTTAATTCCCAGATCGCTAAGAAAGAGGCCATTACCGGCGGCTATGACGAGGCTCTGCTCCTTGATCCTGAAGGCTATGTATCTGAGGGCAGCGGCGAAAATATCTTTATTGTCCGCAACGGTCAGATCAAGACCACCCCTCTTACCACCATCCTTGAGGGCATCACCCGGGACAGCATTATGAAGATCGCCAGGGATAATAAGATACCGGTGGTTGAAGAGCGTTTTACCCGGGACGAGATCTATATTTCAGATGAGGCATTTTTTACCGGCACTGCAGCTGAAGTGACGCCGATCAGGGAAATCGACAACAGGAAGATCGGCACAGGAAGCCGCGGCAGGATCACGAAGAAACTTCAGTCCGTATTCTTTGATGTTGTCAAAGGCAGGCACAAAAAATACGAGTCGTGGCTTACAAGAATTTAACCGCAGATCAGTTATACTGCCCAATAAAGAAGGCCTCCTGAAAAATCAGGAGGCCTTCTTTATTGTCCGCTAATAATGCCTTATTTCTTGTGGCACTTTCCGCAGTTAGCTGCATCACTGGTCTTGAATGCCTTGGTGCCGTTATGGCACTCGCCGCAATTTTTGCCTGCGTTCATGTCAGCCATCACGTATTTTCCACCCTTCTTCATCGGGAAGATCTTGGTGTGGCAGTCATTGCACTTCAGGCCCTTGTCAGCGTGGGTCTTGCCGTCAAACACGACCTTTCCTGCGCTGCCGCCTGCGAACTCAACGTTCTTTCCCGGAGGAACTGCAAGCGCACTGCCTACAAATGCTACGATAACGAGCAGAACAACAAATAATACTGTCTTCTTCATCTCTTCACCCCCTTTCATAAGTTAAATTTTTGTTCCTTGATGATCTAAGGAATACAAGATTTATGCCAGGCTCATTATACCCCACAAGGGAGCATACATAGCAAACCATATGGATTTTCCGCTTTATACTCCCTATGCAGGGTAAAAACAGTTTCCCAATATGGTACGCTGTTTCCCGTTTCGGGAATAGTGTTCTGCAAGTATATCCCAGAGGTAATCCATTGTGTCAAGGGGAAAAGGCACGGTTTGCTTTATCAATTACTACCGTGGTAATATTTCTGAAAACTTCCAGGAGAATTTCATGGCTGACAAGATCAAATCCGGATTAACCTTTGACGATGTCCTGTTGCTTCCTGCCAAGTCAGAAGTGCTTCCGAGGGATGTTAATATCCATACCCAGCTGACCCGGAAGATCCGGCTGAATGTTCCCCTCCTCACCTCTGCCATGGACACGGTAACCGAAGCATCCATGGCCATTGCTATTGCAAGGGAAGGTGGTATCGGCATTGTGCACAGGGCAATGGCACCTGACAGACAGGCCTTTGAGATCGATAAGGTGAAGAAGTCTGAAAGCGGCATGATCATTGACC
This sequence comes from Nitrospirota bacterium, assembly GCA_016217675.1. Lineage (GTDB taxonomy): Bacteria > Nitrospirota > Thermodesulfovibrionia > Thermodesulfovibrionales > UBA6898 > UBA6898. The sequence goes on along the minus strand of JACRHC010000032.1, from coordinate 23,895 downwards.
CCATCACAGTTTCTCCCGATTCTCCGGTTTCAGAGGCCACAGGGCTCATGGAGCGGTACAAGATCTCGGGAGTCCCTGTTACGGTAAACGGAAAGCTTGTCGGCATCCTCACCAACAGAGACCTCAGGTTCGAGAAGCATTTCAGCAAGAAAGTCTCTGAAATCATGACAAAAGACAGGCTTGTTACTGCAGGGGCCGGCACAACGCTCGATGAAGCAAAGGACCTCCTGAACAAGTATAAGATCGAGAAACTGCCGATCGTGGACAAGGATTACAAGCTTAAAGGCCTTATCACCATTAAGGATATAGAAAAGAGAAGGAAATACCCGAACTCCTGCAAGGACAAAATGGGCAGGCTTATGGTCGGTGCTGCCATAGGCACAGGGCAGGATACCATGAAGAGGGCCGAACTCCTGGTCGCGGCAGGCGTTGACGTTCTTGTAATTGACACTGCACATGGCCATTCCAGGGCAGTCATGTCCACGCTGAAAGCGATCAAGAAGAAATATGATATCGAGATCATTGCGGGCAATGTGGCAACCGCAGAAGGCACACGTGACCTTATCAAGGCCGGGGCCGATGCGGTGAAGATCGGCATTGGCCCGGGCTCGATCTGCACAACCCGTATCGTTGCCGGCGCCGGTGTCCCTCAGCTTACGGCTATCATGGACTGTTACGCTGTAGCAAACAGAAACAAGATCCCGATCATCGCTGACGGCGGCATTAAATATTCCGGAGACATTGCCAAGGCGCTCGCTGCCGGAGCGAGTTCGGTTATGATCGGCAGCCTTTTTGCTGGCACGGATGAATCCCCGGGTGAGGTCGTTCTCTTTCAGGGAAGAAGCTATAAGGTGTACCGCGGCATGGGTTCAATCGGGGCCATGACTCAGGGCGCTAAGGACCGGTATCAGCAGGAAGGGGTTGAAACGCAGAAACTTGTGCCTGAAGGCGTTGAAGGAAGAGTGCCCCACAAGGGTTCTCTGGCACAGACGGCCCATCAGCTTTTGGGCGGCCTTCGTTCAGGCATGGGATACTGCGGGGCAAAGAATCTTGCTGATTTCCGTAAAAAGGCACGCTTTGTTCAGATCACCAATGCAGGACTGAGGGAAAGTCATGTGCATGACGTCATAATCACCAAGGAGGCTCCCAATGACCGGCCTGAGTGGTAGCTCACTCACCCCGCCGCAGGGAGACAGATGAACAGCCATGCATGAAGAAAAAATATTAGTCCTTGATTTCGGATCACAGTACACCCAACTTATTGCCAGAAGGATCCGCGACGGTAAGGTGTACTCTGAAATCTTCCCGTTCAACACACCGATGGAAAAGATCAGGGCCTTTAACCCTAAGGGCATTATCCTGTCGGGCGGGCCTTCGAGCGTATACGACGAAGGGGCGCCTGCGCCTGATCTGGAAGTATTCAAATTAGGCTTACCGGTTTTAGGCATATGCTACGGCATGCAGGTGATGGCCCATTATCTCGGCGGCAAGGTGGCCCGCTCAACAAAAAGGGAATACGGCCATGCCGAGCTCATGATCGACAATGACAAGGACTTTCTTTGGGGCATCTCGCAGGAGACAAAGGTCTGGATGAGCCATGGAGACAAGATAGAGCTGCTGCCTGAAGGGTTCTCGATCATCGGCCATACGGCCAATTCCCCCGTTGCAGCCATGGCAGACACAAAAAGGCATTTTTATGCAGTCCAGTTCCATCCCGAGGTGGTCCATACAGACGAAGGCACGCGCATACTCCAGAACTTTGTGCATACGATCTGCGGTTGCAAACCGACCTGGGAGATGTCGTCCTTTATTGACTGGTCTGTGACAGACATACGGACAAGGACAGAGGGCAAAAAAGTGGTCTGCGCATTGAGCGGCGGTGTGGACTCATCTGTTGTTGCGCTTTTGCTGCACAAGGCGATCGGTGCAAGTCTTACGTGCATCTTTGTTGATAACGGCCTGCTCCGCAAGGGAGAGGCTGAAAAAGTGAAAAAAACCTTTGAGGGTCATTTCCATATCAAACTCATTTATGTCGATGCAATAAAACGGTTCCTCGAAAAACTTAAGGGTATTACGGATCCTGAGAAAAAGAGAAAGATCATCGGCAACGAGTTTATTGCCCTTTTCGAAGAAGAAGCAAAGAAGATAGAAGATGCCGAGTTTCTTGCGCAGGGCACGCTCTATCCGGATGTCATAGAAAGCGTATCCTTTAAGGGCCCGTCGGCAGTGATCAAGAGCCACCATAATGTGGGCGGCCTTCCAGAGGTAATGAAGCTGCAGCTCGTGGAACCCCTCAGGGAACTCTTCAAAGATGAGGTCCGCGTACTGGGAGAAGAACTCGGCCTGCCTGAGGAGATCTGCTGGCGTCACCCCTTCCCTGGCCCCGGGCTGGCTATACGCTGCATCGGCGATATAACTGAAGAGAAGCTGCATATCCTTCGGGAGGCTGATGCAATTGTGCTTGAAGAGATCAAGCTCGCAGGTCTGTACCGCGAAATATGGCAGGCCTTTGCCGTGATCCTGCCGATCAAGAGCGTCGGCGTCATGGGAGATGAACGAACATACGACAATGTGGTCGCGGTGCGGGCAGTGACCAGCGTTGACGGCATGACCGCTGACTGGGCAAAGATCCCGTATGACGTTATGGGTAAGATCTCCAACCGCATCATCAATGAAGTGAAAGGCGTCAACAGGGTAGTGCTCGATGTAACCTCAAAGCCTCCCGGTACAATCGAGTGGGAATAGGCAGAGGCCAGGGGCACTGACCCGTTTGCTTTCCTTTTGCCGTTACGCACTTACACGTTGCCCTACATTTAAACATGGACATAAAATCATATCTGAAAGATAAACAGGGTCTTGTCGATGCCTTCTTCAAGACCTATTTCAGCAGGCAGCAGCATCCCCCTGTTCTGCAGGAAGCCATGCTCTATTCCCTCTTTGCAGGCGGCAAGCGGATACGGCCGATCCTGGCGCTCGCTGCGTATGAGACCTGCGGAGGAAATCCCCGGGATATTGTTCCCTATGCGTCAACGCTCGAACTGATCCACACCTATTCACTGATCCATGACGATCTTCCGGCCATGGACAATGATGACCTGAGAAGGGGTAAACCCACTAACCACAAGATCTATGGCGAGGCGATCGCTATCCTTGCCGGTGACGCCCTCCTTACCGAGGCATTCAGCATCCTTTCGGATGCTACCCTGTCGTCAAAGGTTTCTGTTGCACATCTGATGGGAGCACTGAGGGAGATCGCCCTTGCCTCCGGACTTGACGGCATGGTGGCAGGACAGGTCCAGGATATGCTCTCTGAGAACAGGGAACCGGACGGTGAAACCCTTCAATTCATTCACTCGCACAAGACAGGCGCCCTGCTTCGGGCATCGGTCCGCATCGGTCCCATTCTCTATGGAAGCAGTCAGACTTCGCTTGATGCCCTGACAGCCTATGGAGACAATATCGGCCTTGCTTTCCAGGTGATCGATGATATACTTGACATAGAGGGCGATACCGAGGAAATGGGCAAGACAGCAGGCTCTGACGAAAAGATCAACAAGATGACCTATCCGCGTCTTTACGGACTGAAGAGATCAAAAGAGATTGCCCGGAATCTTGTTGCAGACGCAAAGGCAGCGCTCTCTGTCTTTTCATCGGAAGCGGATTCTCTCAGAGAAATTGCCGACTACCTCCTCACAAGGAGGAACTGATGGCCCTCGAAAAAATATCATCGCCGGAAGACCTCAGGACTCTCAGCCATGAAGAGCTCAAGACCGTTGCCCAGGAGCTCAGGACCCTGATCATAGAAACGGTTGCCGTAAACGGTGGACATCTTGCATCAAACCTCGGCATCATCGAACTGACTCTTGCGCTTCATCATGCCTTCAATTCTCCTGTGGACAAGATAGTCTGGGACGTCGGGCATCAGTCGTATGCCCACAAAATACTGACCGGCCGCAAGGAACAGTTCTCAACGCTCAGGACAGAGAAGGGCCTTTCGGGGTTCCCAAAAATATCCGAAAGTCCTCATGATGCCTTCGGCACAGGCCACAGCTCAACATCCATATCAGCTGCACTCGGACTGCTTGAGGCACGTGACAGAAACCATGAACATTTCAAGGTGATAGCGGTAATCGGCGATGGAGCGCTCTCTGGAGGTATTGCCTTTGAGGGGCTGAATAACGCAGGCCACGGCAAGAAGGACCTCATCGTGATCCTGAACGACAATGAAATGTCCATATCTCCCAATGTCGGCGCCCTTTCAGCATATATGAACAGGATCCTTACTGACGAACGGTATCGCAAATTCAAAAAGGAAACGATATCCTTTCTTGAGGGCATACCTAAGCTTGGCGGCTCTGTAGCAAAAATAGCGAAGAAAACCGAAGAAACCCTGAAAGGCATGATCCTTCCGGGCATACTCTTTGAGGAACTGGGGTTTGACTACATCGGCCCTATTGACGGCCATAATACCGAACTGCTGATCGAAACATTCAACAGAATAAAATCCTCGACATCACCTACCCTTGTCCATGTGATCACAAAAAAAGGCAAGGGGTATGAATTCTCTGAAAAGGACCCCTGCGTGTTCCACGGCATCGGCCCTTTTGAGGTCGAAACAGGCTCACCGCTCAGCACAGGCTCAGTAACATACAGCGCTGCCTTCGGAGCAAGTCTTGCAGAGCTGGCTGAAACTGACGCCAGGGTTATCGCCATCTCTGCCGCCATGAAGGAAGGTACCGGTCTCGACTGTTTTGCAGAGCGCTTTCCTGACCGTTTTTACGATGTCGGCATTGCAGAACAGCACGCCGTGACCTTTGCTGCAGGTCTTGCTGCAGGGGGACTCAGACCAGTTGTTGCCGTCTATTCTACGTTCTTGCAGCGCGCCTATGACCAGATCATCCATGACGTCTGTCTCCAGAACCTTCCGGTTGTTTTTGCCATAGACAGGGCCGGTCTCGTTGGTGAGGACGGTCCCACTCACCATGGCATTTTTGACATATCCTTCCTCAGACATATCCCTAACCTCACTTGCCTTGCTCCCAAAAATACCGAGGAGTTGAGATTGATGTTTGCCTGGGCAGTGGACCACGCAGGCCCGGTGGCTATCCGCTATCCGCGCGGCAGGGCTCCGCAGTCCGGCATTCCCGCTGCTCCGATTGCCCTGGGATGCGCAGAGCCGCTCCATGACGGTAATGACATGGTGATCATGGCGATCGGCAACCCTGCTATTGATGCCCTTAAGGCAGCAGAACGTCTTGAAGCAGCCGGCATTCATGCGGCAGTGATCAATGCCAGGTTTATCAAGCCCCTTGACCGGGACATGCTTCTGTCCATGGCTTCACGCATACCCAGGATCATTACTGTGGAGGAGAATGCCCTTCAGGGAGGTTTCGGCAGTGCTGTCATGGAATGCCTGAATGAGGCAAAGATGACTCACGTTGCAGTGAAGAGGCTTGGCATACCTGATCTCTTTATTGAACAAGGCAGCATGAACAGCCTCAGAGCTGCCTGCGGCATTGACGAGGAGGGTATCTACCAGGCCGCCCTCGCCTTCATGAAAGAACCGCTGCGCAGCAGCTGATCCTGCTCCCTTCCTGAATAGCATCCCTGTATAAATATCTGTTTTCTTCTATAATAGTTTTGACAGTCACAGGCATATGCTGCGTAATCCTATACGAAACCGATGAAACAAAAAGACAGGTTAGACAAGATCATGGTTGACCGGTCGCTCGTCAAGAGCAGGGACCGGGCAAAGGCCCTTATTATGGCAGGCAATGTGCTCGTTGACGGCAGGCAGGAATCCAAGGCAGGCGCCCTCATTGATATCACTTCTGTCGTTGCACTGAAGGAAGATGACATCCCGTTTGTGAGCAGAGGCGGCGTTAAACTGGAAGGCGCATTGCTTTTTTTCAGGATCGACCCTTCAGGCAAAATTGTGATGGATATAGGGAGTTCCACCGGTGGCTTTACTGACTGCGTATTGAAGAGAGGGGCTGCCAGGGTCTATGCCATTGATGTGGGCTATGGCCAGCTTGACTGGTCTCTCAGGAACGACCCGCGGGTCATACTGCACGAAAAAACAAACATCAGGCATCTTGAACCTGACCGCATACCTGAATTGATTGATATTGTCGTGATCGACGTCTCATTCATCTCACTCACCCAGGTGCTTCCGAGAGTCCTTGATTTCCTCTCGCCTGAAGGTAATGTGCTCGCCCTGGTCAAGCCCCAGTTCGAGGTCGGCAAGGGCATGGTCGAAAAAGGCGGCGTGATAAGGGATGAGCTGAAAAGGCGATCGGCTGTGCAGAAGGTTTGCGATTTTTCAGAGGCTTCAGGATTTGCCGTCATGGGGGATTACGAATCACCGCTTCCCGGACAGAAGGGCAACAGAGAATATTTCATTCACTTAAGGAGAAATAACCATGGATGAGCAACAAATTCTGATAGGACTCGATTATTCTGTTGCATCAAAGGAAGTCATTGAGATTCTGATCGAGGCTGCAGATGACAACGACATCTTTATGGAGATCGCAAGGTCGAACACAAACAGGCCCGAAATTCTGGAATTATTGTATGAACATCCTGAGACGCCTGCTGAGGTGAAAAGCCTGATCTCCGGTTCCCTGCATCTCCCCGCCAAGACTGCTTCAGCGGTAGCAAAGATGGAGAAGCCAAAAGAAGTCCGTGTACAGAACATCCTCCAGAAGATCCAGACTCTGAGCGTCTCTGAAAGAGTCCAGCTTGCGATGAAAGGCAGCAGGGAGGTCCGCGGAATCCTGATCAAGGACACGAACAAATTGGTTATGCTCAGCGTGCTCGATAACCAGAAGATCACAGACACGGAGATTGAGCTGATCGCCCGCTCCCGTTCGATCAATGAGGAAGCGCTGCGAAAGATCACAAAGAACAGGGAATGGCTCAAGAACTATGCAATAGTGCATGCCTTAGTAACAAACCCGAAGACACCTCCCGGGATATCCGTCGGCATGGTCGGCGAGCTCAAGACCAAGGACCTGATCATCCTGGAAAAGAACAAGAATGTGCCTGAGGTCATCCGCGGCGCCACAAAAAGACTGCTTCAGGCAAGGAAACCGAAATAGCATTTTTTTTTGAAAACTACGCAAATAAATATGTACTTTAAGGACAGGGATATATGAACCACCGTTTCCGCATTACAAAGGCACATACCAGAATTACACAGAAGTCAACGATCCAGAAGGCTATCGACTTCATTCGGGAATCGGATATCGAACCGCCCTACCTTCTTATGGACAAGGCAAAGGTACGCCAGAAGGTCCATGCCATAGGCAAAAATATCAGAAATTCCGAGGTCTATTATGCTGTCAAGGCAAATCCTGATATTGAGACCCTGAAGCTCATCAACAGCCTCGGTATCGGCTTTGAGATAGCGTCCGAGGGGGAGATGAGCGTGCTGGAATCCATCGGGGTCACCAGTGACAGGATGATCACGAGCAACCCTATCAAGACCTTCCGTTTTCTGAGGATGGCAGCTGAATCAGGCGTCGACTATTTTTCCTACGATTCAGAAGCCGAAGTTCAAAAGATGCGGGAATATACTCCCGGGGCCAATGTCTATGTAAGACTGACCGTTCCCAATGAAGGCAGCGAGTGGCCGCTCAGCAAGAAATTCGGCGTTGAAGTCGAGGAGGCGGAGGAACTGCTCGTGCTCGCAAAGAAGAAGGGGCTCAACCCTGTCGGCATCACCTTTCATGTGGGCTCGCAGTGCACGAACATGTATAACTGGAACTCTGCCCTGGACAAGGCAAAAGACCTCTGGGACAGGGCTGAAAAAGCCGGGATAAAACTTTCCCTCCTCAATATAGGGGGGGGATACCCGATACGGTACACCAAGGATGTGGTCGGCATCTCTGCGATTGAGAAGAATATCAACAAGGCGATCTATCAGAAATTCCCGAAAAAGACCCGCATCCTTATCGAACCCGGAAGGTCAGTGGTAGGAGATGCGGGCATTTTCGTAACTAAGGTGATCGGAAAGACCAGCCGCGGTGACGAAAAATGGCTTTCTGTCGATGTCGGCGTATTCAACGGCCTCATGGAAAGTATCGGAGGCATTAAATACAGCTACGTTGTTGAGGGCTCAAAAGAGATCAAGAAATGGACCCTCGCCGGCCCCAGCTGCGACAGTTTCGACGTCATAGAAAAGAACATCCTGTTGCCGGAGCCGGCAATCGGCAATTATATCCTGATCCTTTCGAGCGGCGCATACACAATCTCCTATGCGTCTGAATTCAACGGCTTTTCCATTCCAAAGACTATCCTCATGTGAAGAGAGAGGCATCTAAACCGCGCGCCTGAGCGATAACTCGCAACGCCAAAACTCATTGAAATATTAAGCTAATTTGATTCTTCTTGACACCCGCAGCATTGAGCTGTTAAATTATTAGCACTCTAACTTGGAGAGTGCTAATGAGTTTGGATGAAAGAAGTGGACAGATTTTGCAGGCTGTTATTCAGCTTTATATCAGTTCGCCAGGACCTGTCGGTTCACGGGCAGTAACCAAGAAATTTCCTCTGGGACTTTCATCGGCTACCATACGGAACATCATGTCTGACCTCGAGGAACTGGGGTTTCTGCGCCAGCCGCATACCTCGGCAGGCCGCGTGCCGACAGATGTCGGATACCGCTTCTATGTGGACACCCTTACAGCGGAAAAAAGTGACGCGGATGCTGAACTTGCTTCTGAAATGAGCAGGAAACTCGATCTGTTCAGAAAGGATGTCGATTCTTTTTTAGACAATGCATCGCGCATGCTTTCGGAACTTTCTCACTATATAGGCATTTCCGTATCGCCGAATTCCAACAGGACCATCCTGAGCAGGATCGAACTGGTGCCGTATCGGAAGAACCAGATTGCAGTCGTTCTGTTTGCTGAAGATACGATCATAAGAAGCAAGATCATCAGCGTGGAGCAGGAGATGTCACGGAGTGATCTCAACAGGCTTTCCGACTATATCAATGAGCGGTTTTCCGGATATTCCCTCGATCTGGTCAGAAAGACCATTATCGAGGAGATAGCGAATGAACGGATAATCTGCAACAGCCTCATCAGCGAAGCAACGAGGATATGCAGAGATGTCCTTGCCATTTCGGACAGCGACATATTCATCTCAGGCCTGTCCGAGATGATCAATCTCCCTGACTTCTGCGATATCAACAGGATACGGGGACTTCTGAAGACCCTTGAGGACAAACATATCATCCTCGGGCTTCTCGAGAAGATCTCGGATACTGACGGCACCCAGGTCTTCATCGGATCGGAGAACCCTCTTGATGAAATGAAACAGTTCAGTCTTGTGGCAGCACGGTATAAGGAAGGCAATCGCCCTATGGGCACTATCGGCATCATCGGACCAACGAGGATGAACTATTCGCAGGCAATAACATTGGTTGACACAACAGCAAGATTCATAACGGAAATACTTACATACAACAGATAGGAAGGTGCATCTTGGGAGAAAAAGAGCTGGACAACAAAAACGAAGATTTTGGAGAGGACGACATAGAGCTTGTCACTGACAGTCCTGATGAGGAAACAGAGCAGCAAAAGACTGCGGTCAGCGCCGAAGCAGATGAATTAAACAGCAGGTATTTGCGGCTGTACGCTGACTTTGAAAATTACCGGAAGCGCGTCAACAAGGAAAAGGAAGATCTCGTGCGCTACGGCAACGAATCATTGCTCTATGAGATACTGCCTGCCATAGACAACCTTGATCTGGCATTGAAGCATGCGTCAGAGGAGATCAACAGCGGGCTTGTCCAGGGCGTTGAAGTGACACTTAAAGAATTGCAGAGGACACTCGAAAAGTTCGGTCTCGTTCGCATCGAGGCGACAGGGAAACCCTTTGACCCCGCAATCCATCATGCCATGTCACAGGTTCAACGGGCTGATATGGAGGAAAACATGATAGCAGAGGAGTTCAGGGCAGGGTTCAGATACCGCGACAAAGTGCTCAGGCCGTCACTTGTTGCCGTTTCAGCAAAACCGCAGAAACAGCAGGATAACGATGCAGAAGCATCAGAAATTAAAAAAACCGATTCCATAGAGGAGGAACAATAAGATGGGAAAAGCAATAGGAATTGACCTTGGGACGACGAACTCATGCGTGGCTGTTGTGCAGGGCGGTGAGACCGTTGTCATACCGAACCAGGAAGGGACCAGGACAACGCCGTCGATCGTAGCGATCACCGACAAGGGCGAACGGCTTGTCGGTCAGATAGCAAAACGACAGGCGATTACGAATCCGGAAAATACCATATTCTCGATCAAGAGACTTATGGGAAGGAAGTTTTCGGCGCCTGAGGTAGGCCACGCGCAGAAGAGGCTGCCGTACAAGATCGTGGAGGCGCCAAACAGCGATGCCCATGTCGAGATCTTCGGCAAGAAATACTCACCCCCCGAAATCTCTGCCATGATCCTGCAGAAGCTGAAGCAGGCTGCTGAAGATTATCTCGGCGAGAAAGTGACCGAAGCGGTCATCACTGTACCGGCATATTTTGATGACAGCCAGAGGCAGGCAACCAAGGACGCAGGCAGGATAGCGGGCCTCAACGTTCTCAGGATCATCAATGAACCTACCGCTGCTGCCCTTGCTTACGGTATGGACAAGAAAAAGGAAGAAAAGGTTGCAGTGTATGACCTTGGCGGCGGAACCTTTGACATCTCGATTCTCGAGATCGGAGAAGGAGTCATCGAGGTGAAGTCCACAAACGGAGACACCTACCTCGGTGGTGATGACTTTGATATCAGGATCATTGACTGGATGATTGATGAATTCAAAAAAGACCAGGGTATTGATCTGAAGAATGACAAGATGGCCCTTCAGAGACTGAAAGAGGCTGCCGAACGTGCAAAGATCGAGCTTTCAACAGCTACGGAGACCGAGATCAATCTCCCCTTTGTCACTGCTGACGCAACCGGTCCCAAGCATTTGCTGCTGAAGATTAAACGCTCCGAGTTCGAACAGTTGGCTGCTGACCTGTTCGAAAACACCATCGGCCCCTGCAAAAACGCCCTTGCAGATGCCGGGCTGACCGCTGGCAATATCGATGAGGTGCTGCTCGTAGGCGGCCAGACCCGGACGCCAAGAGTTCAGCAGACTGTGCAGGGCTTCTTCGGCAAAGAACCGAACAGGACCGTGAACCCTGATGAGGTCGTTGCTGTAGGCGCTGCGATACAGGCAGCAGTGCTCAAGGGGGATGTAAAAGAAGTCCTGCTCCTGGACGTTACCCCTCTGTCATTGGGCATCGAGACCCTCGGCGGCATCTTTACCAAGATCATCGAGAGGAACACCACCATTCCGACCAAAAAGAGCCAGGTATTTTCAACAGCAACAGACAATCAGCCGGCAGTCACGATCAAGATCTGTCAGGGTGAACGCGAAATGGCTGCTGACAACAAGCTGTTAGGCAACTTCGAACTTATCGGCATCCCCCCTGCTCCGCGGGGCGTACCTCAGATTGAGGTCTCTTTTGATATTGATGCAAACGGTATTCTCCATGTCTCGGCAAAGGACCTCGGCACGAACAAGGAGCAGTCGATCCGGATCACCGCCTCAAGCGGCCTTTCTGAAAACGAGATCAAGAATATGGTCCGCGACGCAGACGAACACGGTCAGGAGGACCACAAGAAGAAGCAGATGGCAGAGGCCCGGAACAATGCTGACACGCTCTGCTACACGGTCGAGAAATCCCTGGGCGACTATGGGGACAAGGTCACTGCCGATGAAAAGCGCGAAATCGAGGAGGCCCTTGAACACTGCAAGAAGGTAAAAGACTCGAGTTCCGATCCTGCTGAGATAAAGTCAGCTACAGACAAACTCATGAGTATTTCACATAAGCTTGCCGAGCACCTTTATAAGCAGACAGGGGCCGGAGCTCAGCCCGGAGGCGCTTCTGCTGATGCTGGCCAGGGCGCAAAGCCGGCAGAGGAAGAGGTCGTGGAAGCTGAGTTCGAGGACGTTGACAAGGACAAGAAATAGCACTTCCGGATAACGACAGGGGGTTCAAGGGAACAGCACCCGGCTCATAAACGGCTTGCACCCTTGGACCCTTTTTCATGTATACTTTTACATCACAAACAGAATAGGAAAATACGGTGACCGATTACTACGAATTACTTGGCGTCTCACGGGAAGCTACACAGGAAGAGCTGAAGAAGTCCTACCGGCAGCTTGCCATGAAATATCATCCGGACAGAAATGCCGGGGACAAGGCCTCAGAGGATAAATTCAAAGAGATCAGCCACGCCTATTCTATTCTTTCCGACCCTGAAAAAAGGGCTCACTATGACCGCTTCGGCACGGCAGACGGCTTCGGTGCTAACCAGGGACCGTTCACCGGCGGCGCAGGGTTCGGCGATATCTTCGAGGACTTCTTCGGCGATATCTTCGGGGGCAACTTCGGCGGCCACAGGAGACAGAGGGCTGCCAAGGGAAACGACCTCAGATATGATCTCGACATCAGCCTTGAAGAGGCGGTCTTCGGCACGGAAAAGGTGATCACCTTTCCGAAGCTCCAGAAATGCGGAGAATGCAATGGAACCGGCTCAGAGCCTGATAAACAGCCTGAGGTCTGCAGTGCCTGCAAAGGTTCTGGTCATATCAGGTATCAGCAGGGTTTCTTCAGCGTATCAAAAACCTGCGGCAAGTGCTATGGCACCGGCAAGATCATCACCAACCCCTGCAAAAAGTGCAAAGGGCAGGGATTCATACAGGAACAGAGGACCGTCAATCTCAAGATCCCTCCCGGCGTAGATGCCGGCTCGCGGCTCAAGATTGTCGGCGAGGGAGAACCGGGTGTTAATAGCGGACCAAACGGCGACCTTTATGTCATACTGGATATTCAGGAACATGAGCTATTTAAGCGGGAGGGCACAGACCTCTTTTGCGATTTCCCCATTTCCTTCACCAATGCAGCCCTCGGCGCAGAGATAGAGGTTCCAACTCTCGACGGTTCTGCAAAGCTCAAAATTCCAGCCGGCACTCAGTCCGGAAAGATCTTCACGCTCAAAGGTAAGGGTGCACCTCGCATCGGCAGCCAGCAGCGCGGCAATCAGCTCATCAGGGTCTTTATCGAGGTGCCAAAAAAATTGTCCCTGAGACAGAAGGAACTTCTCGAAGAGTTTGCAGCGCACAGCACTGACGACACCAATAAGAGCTTCAAAGACAAGCTGAAGGATCTCTTCACCGGAGTCGAGGGCTGACACCTGATCAGTTCATCTGGCTCTTTTCATGACCAGGCTTTTTCTTGATAGATCGATTCAGAAAGAGAGGGTCATCCATCTCACAGGAGAAAAAGCCCACTATATTTCTGCAGTCCTCAGGTGCAAAATCCACGACCCTCTCATCGTAACAGACAGCACCGGCACTGCCTATTCTGCGCAGATATCTGCCATCACAAAAAAACTGGCTGCAATCGAGATCCTGGAGCCCTTTAATCAGGACAACGAATCTCCGCTTGATATCGTCCTGGTTCAGGGGCTGCTCAAGGGAGAAAAGATGGACCTGGTTATCCAGAAGGCGACAGAACTCGGCGTAAAAGAAATAGCGCCGGTGGTCACCGAGAGAAGCCAGGTGAGAGAGACCAGAAAACTTCAGCGCTGGCAGAAGATTGCGGAAGAGGCATCACGCCAATGCGGCAGGAATATGATTCCTCTTATTCACGAACCTGCCGCATATGAAGCCGCGCTCGCGGGGCAGGATCGGGGCAGGGGTATTATCTGTTGGGAAAAAGGACAGGCGCCCTTCTCTGCTGCAGCCGATGCGTTTAAAGGCGAAAAAAAAATAGTCCTTTGCATCGGCCCTGAAGGCGGTTTTTCAGAAAAGGAGGTCAAGACTGCCAAAGGTTGCGGCCTTACCATTGCATCCTTAGGCAGGCGTATCCTCCGCGCAGAAACAGCGGCACTGACCGCTGTCGCTCTTGCGCAGTACGTGCTCGGCGACCTGTCAGACAGCAATTCGACTCCTGCGAACTGATAGCACGAGAGACTTCTCTGTTTTGAAGGCTCCACTGTCACTTCCTCCGGCTCCTCCCCTGATAAGATGGAGTTTGCCGTCCCGTTATCAGCTCTCTTCATGTCTGACGCCTTCCTCACGAATACTTCTTTTGTGCTAATATAGTTGCTGAAAATATGTCATATGATCTGAGTTATAAGCAATTTCTTGTTATCGACGATTTCGGCGAATTTAGATCCTCGATCAGACGCATGCTATGGAGCTTCAATGTCAAGGATATTGATGATGCGGCAAATGGTGAAGCAGCTATTGAGCTTATGTCCAATAAGTCCTATGATGTTATCCTCTGCGACTACAACCTTGGGTATAACCGCAAAGATGGGCAGCAGGTTTTCGAAGAGGCCAGGCACCGGAACCTGATAAAATTTTCGACTGTCTTCATGATGATCACTGCAGAAAACAGCATGCAGATGGTCATGGGCGCTGTCGAGTATCAGCCTGACGACTATCTCATCAAGCCCTTTTCCCGGGAAGTCCTGAGGACCAGGCTTGAGCGGGCCATAAAAAGAAAGAGCGATTTCGAGCTCATCGAGCTTGCTATTGCAAACAAGGAATACCTCCGTGCCATCGCGCTCTGCGATCAATCCACGCTGAAAATCCCAAAGAATATTTTTGAATATCTAAAACTGAAGGGCGACCTCTGCATTACCATAGGTGACTACCAGGCAGCTATGGTCGTTTACGAAAAGGTTCTTTCGATTCGCGATATCTCCTGGGCTAAACTCGGCATTGGCAAAGTTCAGTTCTATATGCAGGATTACGCAGCTGCCGCAGAGACCTTCAGATCGCTTGTGCAGGACAACAGCATGTACATTGAAGCCTATGACTGGCTTTCGAAATCGCTCGTGGCCAATCAGTCCCTTGAGGAGGCGCAGCAGGTGCTTTTGACTGCTGCTGAACTTTCGCCCAAGTCTATCTTTCGGCACAAAACCATTGGGGATATTTCCTTTAAAATAAATGACCTGGACATCTCTGAAAAATCTTTCAAAAAAGCTATTGACCTTGGCCAGTATTCCTTTTTCAAAAACCCGTCACACTATACAAGTCTCGCCAAAGTGCTTGTTGAAAAGAAGACACCCGAAGGAGCACTTGACGTGCTGAAGGATATTCGCAAGGAATTCAAGGGAAGCGCAGAGGCCTCCATGCAGGCTTCTGCCATGGAGGGCATCGTATTTAAAGAGATGAACCGGCCAGAGGACGCGAAAAAAGCAATTCAGGAAGCCATGCAGCTCATGGAAGAATCAGCCGGCAGCATCTCTGAGGATATTGCGATTGATCTGGCAAAGGTCTGCTTTGAACTTGGCGATAAGACAGCGGGGACCAGACTTGTTCAGGAAGTGGTAAGGAACAACCATGAGGACGAAGATGTCATTAAAAAGGTTCAGGCGGTATTCAAGGATACTCAGATGGAGACCGAGGGGGCAAAGATTGTCTCGACTGCCCAGCACGAGATCATCAAAACAAATAATCAGGGCGTCCGCCTTGTTGAAGACGGCAGACTTGAAGAAGCAATCGAGTATTTTGAAAAAGCGGCCAACAGCCAGAAGGCCAACAAGATCATTAATGCCAATGCTGCAGAGGCGCTTCTCATGTTCATCCGGAAGAACGGCAAAGACGAACAGCTGCTTCTGCGGGCACGGCAATACATCGAACGCATAGGCAAGATCGATCCCGCATACAATAAGTATCAGAAGCTTCTCGGCATGTATGAGAAGCTCCAGGCGGAGTCGAGATGACAGGAAAAGACAGCAGGACACCGCACGCAGATAAGAGGGACATGCAATTCCCCGCGTTTCTGGCATCGATTGCCCATGACATGAAGAACTCTCTCGGCATGCTCATCAACACGACTGAAGATATCATCGGCAACTGTTCGGAAAAGGACTGCCCCTCCCATCCGCTTCTCTCCAAGCTCCAGTATGAGGCCAAGAGGGTGAATAACAACCTGATCCAGCTCCTTGCCCTTTATAAAATGGACAAGGACCAGTTCACGCCCAATATCGAGTATCACTCCGTATCGGAATTCCTTGAGGATGTGACACTCCAGAACAAGCCCCTCCTTGAATTCAAGGGCATATCCATTGAAACTGACTGCTCAAATGATTTGACGGGGTTCTTTGACCGTGAGCTCGTTGCAGGAGTGATCAACAATGTGATGAACAACGCATATCGGTACGCACATGACAGGATATGGATAACAGCGCAGGAAGAAGACGGATATCTTGTCATTCGAATCAGAGACAATGGCGAAGGGTATCCTGAGCATATGATCACCGAAGGCGGGGCAGGGGCAAAAGGCGTGAGTTTTACGACCGGAAGCACAGGGCTTGGCCTCTATTTCGCCTCGATAGTAGCAGCGCTGCACCGCAATAAAGAAAGAGAGGGTTATATCCGCACGAGTAACTGCGACATCAACGGCGGCGGCTGCTTTTCGATCTGCCTTCCTTAATACTTCAAGAGCTGAATTTCAATCTCCGATGATTTTACGTATCCTCTGGATTACAAGCGCTGCATCCGAGGTCTTGAGTATATAATCCTTTACTCCTATCTTGATGGCCTGGACTATAAAATCCTGTTCCCCCTCTGTGGTGAACATGCAGATCGGGATGCCGCTGGTGCGGGGATTGGACTTGATTATCCTTGTTGCCTCAATACCGGTCATCTTCGGCATATTCACGTCCATAAGGATGATATCGGGCATGGCTTCAAGGGTCTGCTTGATACC
Organism: Nitrospirota bacterium; assembly: GCA_016217675.1. GTDB lineage: Bacteria > Nitrospirota > Thermodesulfovibrionia > Thermodesulfovibrionales > UBA6898 > UBA6898. The sequence goes on along the minus strand of JACRHC010000032.1, from coordinate 7,115 downwards.
CTCCATTCCGTCAACAGCCTGAAGCACCTCAAGGCCATTATCGATAAAGGCAGCCCTGAAGCGTTCATGCACAGCAATGGCATCGTCAACGATCAAAACCTTCTTCCTGGCAGGTCCCGTCGGCATTTTCTGGTCATCCATGAATTTGTTGAACATCGCCTTGCTGATCTCCCCGGCAGGCTTGTAGGTCTGCTGACTGACCTTTTCGAGGCTCTCCCGCTGCTGCAGATAGTCCAGCAGCGGTTTACGGGGCTCTACTTTCTCAAACATCAGATTGCACCGGGTACTGCTCACCGCCCTCACAAAACACTTGCTACCGCTTGTCCCTGTTCCGGGAAAGGTGATTACCGTACCTTCTATGGTCATGCCGGCCTGAAAATAGTTCTCTGCCTTCAACACTTCGAGGTCCATATCCTCTTCGCTGATAAAAAGGACCTTCACAAAATCGGAGAGATGTTCCAGCCGCGGCTCTCTGAAATCGACTCGCACAGGAGCATTATCAGGCACCTTGATTTTCATAGCGCTTAAAACACCTTCCCTTTAACAAAGATTCTAATGGCCTCTCGGTCCTTGTCCGAGATCGATTCAAAGAATATCCCCATGCCCGGCATGGCAATAATCTTCCTGTCAGCGGAGCTGGGATAAGAAATTATCCCGCGGTCAAGGTCATAACCGATTCCCCTATGGCACATGCGATCCTCCCGGGAATCATTATGGGGCTGTCCAGTCCTCTTCTTCCCTGGGCCGCACAAAGGCAATCCGTTCTATCGGAACAACTACCCAACCTGACTCAGATTCAAGGTGAAGCTCGTATTCATTCACCTCAACGAGTTTTCCAACGTACAGGGCTTCACCCGTTCCCACTTCCACGACCGTACCGATCAGATCAATCATTGTCTGCTCCTCAGCTGCTTCTGATTCCCTAAATTATGCACTATTTCAGCCCCGATTAAAAAGATGCCTGAAGAATAGAACATCCAGAGCAGGAACATGACAAAGGCGGTAAGCGGGCCGTAGATCTTTCCCATCTGGGCCACCTCACTCACATACCAGCTGAACAGATGTTTGGCGATCTCAAGCATGACCGTCGCAAAAAAAGCGCCCGACAGGGCCGAAGAAATCCGCACCTTTGTCTTCGGCACCATGACGTACAGCAGGGTAATCGAGCAGAGGATCAGAAAAAAGGGCAGAACAAAGCTGAGCAGGATCTGCGTTATCTTGCCGATTTTTATGCCGGTCACGGTCGGGCCGAATGTCTTCAGCAGCGGCACAAGCGAGGCAGCGGCGAACGAGGTGAACAGCAGGGCGATAAGCAGCGTCACGACCATCAGAGACACCAGCACAGAGAAAAACATATGCCGTTTCTTTTTTATTTTGAAAATCGTATTCAGAGCGGTCTCCACGGAGGCAAACACCTGATACGACAGGAGCCAGTAGAGGATGAGACTGAACTTGCCAAGCCCCTTGTAGGAGATTATCTTTGAGAGGTCATCTGTAATATCCTGTGTGACGGCCGGGAAAAACCCCGTCAGTTTGGCAAGGAAGAACTTGTAGAAATCAGGATACTGGCCAAGGAAATAACCGAATACCGTAACCAGAAAAAGACAGAGGGGCACGAGCGCCATCATGGTGAAATAAGACATGGAACTGGCAAGCATCAACCCGTTGTCTCTGAAAAAATCGAGGAAACTTCTGCCGATAACCCTTACCATCCTCATGGTCAGGCATCTCTCTTTTTCGGCCTCACATGGATCTTGATCGGCGTTCCCCCGAAGCCGAAATACTCACGCAGCTTCCGCTCGATATATCTGAGGTGAGAGTCCATCACCGCGTTTCGGTAATTCGAGAAAACAACAAATGCCGGAGGCTCGATACCCACCTGGGTCATGTAGTACATCTTTACTTCCTTGCCCTTATACATAGGGAGTGAAATTTTTGCAATGATCTCCCGGAAAAACCTGTTCAGTTCCCCTGTTGTGATACGCTTCCGTCGTTCCTCGATAATTACATCGACCACCGGAAAGACCTTGGTAATCCTTTTCCTGGAGACCCCTGATATGGTGATCGCGGGCGCATATTCCGCAAACCAGACCTTCCGGTACAGTTCAGGCAGTATGTTTTTGAAGGTCTCCTCCGGATTGGTCACAAGATCCCATTTATTGAGGAGAAATATGATGCCCTTACTGTAGTCTTTGACAATGCCGGCGATCTTCTGGTCCTGTTCGGTAATGCCCACGCTCATGTCCAGAACAACCAGCGCCACATCGCACCGTTCAATGCTCCTGACTGCCCGCACCATAGAGAACCGCTCAAGCGAGTAACCGATCTTGCCCTTTTTCCTGAGACCTGCGGTGTCAATGATCACATATTTCTTTCCGTGAAAAGTGCAGGTGCTGTCAATGGCATCCATCGTAGTTCCTGCCACTTCACTCACTACCATCCGATTCCTGCCTGTAAGGGCATTGACCAGCGTTGATTTGCCGACATTCGGCCTGCCAACAACCGCTATCTTCGGATAATCGGACTTCTCTTCGTAGTATTCCGGAAGTAAAGCGCCCAGGTTGTCCATGAAGTCGTCATATCCATAGCCGGTGGCTGCAGATACAGGATAAAGGTCGTCCGCACCTAATGCATAAAAATCATAGAGACGCTCCTCACGGACAGGTGCATCAATCTTGTTTACGAGCCAGAGGACTTTCTTGCCCGATGTGCGGATCAGGCGGGCCAGCTCCATATCAGCAGGGGTGAGGCCGTCCTTTCCATCAAGGAGATGAAGGATAATATCGCCCTCCTCAATGGCAAAGAGAGCCTGCTCCTTGGCCTGGGCAAAGATGTCCTCAGGAGGATCGATATAGAAGCCGCCGGTATCGACGAGCATGTAGCTCTTGCCTTCCCACTCGGCATCGAGGTAGTTCCGGTCACGCGTAACACCGGGAATATCCTCAACAATTGCAGAATGTGTTCCGGTCATCCGGTTAAAGAGGGTGGACTTCCCGACGTTTGGCCTGCCAACAATCACAACAAGGGGTTTACTCATAGATGTCCATTGTACACTAAAACGGCAAATAAGGTTCATAAAGATGGTTTATGGCCTACTGCGAGTTTTCAAACAGAAATGAGTGAAATACAGCTACACGAGCCCCTTTTTCCGATAAAATTGCTTATAATTTAAATAGTTTCACTTATTATTGAGGCATACATTTTGCATACTCATTAAACATATTACTATGATCATAAAGACCAAGATAATAACCATCATAGCCCTTACCATCATAATCACGGTCGGCATCACAACAGCTATCGTGCTTCGGATGCAGAACGCCAAGATGCTCGAGTCAAAGATCGCTGACACTGTTTTCTTAGGCGATATCATCGAGCGCACCATTGCCCACGATATGAAGCTCGGCAGCACTCAGGAGGTCCAGAAGATCCTTGAGAATATCGGGAAGAACAGGGAAGTCGTGCATATCAGAATCCTTTCGCCGGCAGGCACGATCCTGAAGTCCACCAATATATCGGAAATTGGTTCCAAATCCCCTGACTATCTCAAAATCGCGACCTATGAGAGGCAGCAGAAGCCGGAAATCCAGAGCAACAATACGATCGATTATTTCAGGAATATCGAGAACAGGAAGGAATGCTTTGGATGCCATAACAGCAGGGAACTGATAAACGGCATCATCCAGATAAAGCTTGATGTATCGAGGAGTTTTTCGACTATGCTGTCAGTCAAAAGAATGCTCGTCTTTTCGAACATCATTATTGTGCTCGTGATATCAGTCGTCCTGAGTCTACTCTTCTCACGGTTCGTTATGAGTCCGCTGAAAAACCTCCTTACCGCAATTCAGGAGGTGGAGGCAGGAAACTGGAACGCCACCGTACAGGGAACCTCCAATGATGAGCTCGGCACGATCGGCACAGCCTTTAACAGAATGATCGACGAGATGAACAAGCTGTACAAAAAGAACCTCTCCAAGGAGCGGGAGCTTTCCAAGATCAAGATGGATCTTGAGCATAAGAATAAGGTCGAAGACCTGAACAGCCAGCTTGAGTTCAGACTCAAGGAACTCGAGACCGCCAACAGGGCGATCACATCGCTCTCAAAAGAGGTAAAAGGAAAGAACCGGGAACTCGTAATAGTCGTTGAGCGGCTCAAGAAGATGAACGAGGTCGGCAGGATCCTGACCTCTATTGTCGAGACCGAGGAGGTCATGAAGATCATCACCAGGACAACTGCTGACCTCTTCAACACCGATCGGACAATTCTTCATATACAAGGCACGAACAGGCCGCCGCTGATCATTCAGTACAGGCGCGGATTAGGCACAGAGAGCATCGTGGATGTGCCTCTGGAATACCAGGCTTATTACGCTGAGATCATTGCACAGGGCAAGCCCATACTTCTTCAGCAGGGCAGCACACCATCGTCAAAGATAGGGGTGCCGCTCAAAATGAAGGGGGAGATCATAGGTACCTTGATACTCGAGATGCAGCGTGAAGGCTCGGCCTTCACCGACGAGGACATGGAAATCCTGACAACGCTTTCAAACCAGGCTATCGTGTCGATGGAAAATGCCTGGCTTTACGAAAGTGTGAAGCGGAACTATTTTGCCACGATCCAGTCCCTGGTCAATGCGCTTGAGGCGAGCGACCTTTATACCAAGGGCCATTCTGAACGGGTAAAACTCCTCGCCCTTGAACTCGGCAGGTACATCGGCCTTGATTTTAAAGAGCTTGAGATCCTCGAACATGCGTCCATACTGCACGACATCGGCAAGATCGGTATTGAGAGCTTCATACTGCAGAAGCAGGGCAAGCTCACGTCAAAGGAATACAGCCTGATTAAATCACATCCGCTCATAGGAGAGGAGATCCTCGGCCCTATCGACACCCTCGAAGGCGTAAGACAGACGATCATTCAGCACCACGAGCGGTATGACGGAGCAGGGTACCCCTATGGACTGAGAGGGGAGGAACTTCTGCTCAAAGCACGGATTCTTTCTGTTGTTGATACCTTTGATGCCATGATGTCAGAGCGGCCATATCGGAAGGCCCTGTCGCTCTTTCAGGTCAAGGAGGAACTCTTCCTCAATGCAGGCAAGCAGTTTGATCCTTATGTGGTGGAATCCTTCATCGAACTGATAAATCTCAGGGGAGAGGCACTGCTCGGTGCATCCGGGTACGCAAGGATTCACACCATCTCATAGACCCTGCCAGGTCGTTATGCAGGGCTTCTCTTTTTCTCTGCCGTTCCCATACTGATTCGTTCCAGCAGCTTGATAAGCTTAAGATTATGATCATGCTTCATAACCGAGATCCTGAGGAACGTATCATTGAGCCCGTCAATATCTGAACAGGGTTCAACAGCAAGCCCTGCCCGCTCTGCCTTGAGGGCAATCTCTTCTGCCAGACCGCCGGCATTCAGAAGAAACACATTTGTGTCCGAATCATGCATAACTATGCCCGGCATCCGGCTGATAGCCTTTTTTAAGAGGCCTTTCTCTTCTTTCATGAACTTCTCAGTCAGTCTTCTGTATGACCTGTCCCTAAGTGCAGTGCGTGCTGCCGCAATAGCAGGAATGCTCGGATCACTCTGCAGCTCCCTATGCAGGGCTTCAATCACCTTTGGTCCGGCAACCGCAGAGGCGAGCTCAAGCCCGGGCAGACCAAAGTAATATGCCGTTGTCCGAAGAACAATAATATTTCTACTGTTGGCGGCGGCTCCGTTGCCTAAGCACCTACCGTTGGCCGACCTGCTGTTGGCTCGCCTGATGCAGCCCTCTTCACCCGTAAACTCAATAAGCGCTTCATCGATGACTGTTACACAGTCTTTCAGGGAAAGGGCATCAAGTACTTCGGTCAATGCTGTAACAGACAGGGCCTGGCCGCTGGTCCTGTTGGGGTTAGCAATAAAAACAAGATCAGATCCTCCGGCCTTTTCGACAAGGGCACGCATGTCAGGAAGAGAACAGCCCTCTTCATTGCCGCAGAGATATTCAATAACAGCACCCGATGCCTTGGCAGCCTCACGATATATGTTCAGTGCAGGCCCAACAATCAGTATTTTCCCGGGCCGGAGACACCGGCAGAGGGCAAACAGAAGCTCTTTCAGGGAATTGGCGAAGAGGATGCTTTCTTTAGCAACTCCGTATTTCGAAAGAAAGAGCCGCTCAAGACGATCCCGCCCTTCCCCAGGCAGGGTATTGATGTCCTTAACAGCCTTGCGAATAACTGCCTTCACCTTCCGCGACGGCCCAAGCGGAGACGTTTCCATTACATATCTTTTCATTGGCATCTTCCTCCGCATATGAGACAGGATAACTACTTAAGCATTATACAAAATGTTACGGCGGGAAGGGAGGAGTGTCAAACAACTTCGAAGATGAACTCTATTTCGACCGGTGAATTCATCGGCAGGATATGCACACCTACAGCTGCGCGAGCATGCCTGCCTGCTTCACCGAATACCTCGACCAGAAGATCAGATGCGCCATTGATAACCTTGGGCTGGTCAGTAAAATCCTGGGCTGAAGCGACAAAACCGGTAACCTTGACACATCTCTTCAGGGCAGCAAGACTGCCGATGGCTGACCTCAATACAGCAATGGCATTGACCGTGGCCCTGCGCGCAGCCTGCACTGCCTCATCAAGAGAAACTGTTTCACCAACCCTGCCGGCATAAAGCAGTTTCCCGTTTTCGAGCGGCAGCATACCGCTCAGGTATACGAGATTTCCGGTCCTTACAAAAGGGACATATGAGCCTAACGGCTTCGGCAGATCAGGAAGCTCAAGGCCAATTACCTTAAGTCTTTCTTCAGGCGACATCTCAGTACTTTGCATCAGCAAAACCGACCCAGCCGTCTGCCTCAATCAGCGCCCGGTCAAACTCTGCGATCTGAAAGGCTATTGTTTCCGTGCCCTTGCCTGAGCTGACCGTAAACGTGCTCTGCTGGAAATCAAAGGTAATCTCGGCCGTGCCGTCATTGTGCCTGAAGAGCCGGTCTATCGTCCCCTCGGAAAGTTCAATGGCAAGCATGCCGCAGTTGAACATATTCTGCCTGAATATCCTGGCAAAGCTTGAGGCGATCACGACATTAATATTATTGACCTCAAAG
>JACRHC010000007.1 GCA_016217675.1 Nitrospirota bacterium | reverse complement strand
TCGGCGGCGAGCTGGCCTCCGTAGGCGGCGACGTAAACATACATCGGGTTTCCGATGCAGTCGCCTGCGGCATATATGTCAGGGTTATCAGTCCTTAGGCGGCTATCCACCATGATCTCGCCCATTTTTCCCAGCTTTACCCCGGCCCCTTCAAGCCCAAAGCCGCCTGTATTGGCCCGCCGTCCAGTGGCAACGAGCAACTTTTCTGCCTGAAATGTCACCCTTCTTTCGTTTACCTCAACCTGTACCTTATATTGTGAATTCGAGCGGTCGATTCTTTCAATCTTTGCCCCGGTGACAACGGTAATTCTTTCACCTTCAAGATATGTTTTAAGGGCGTTTCCTATCTCAGGATCTTCGACAGGAGCTATATGGGGGTCTGCCACAAGAAGCGTGACAAGCACACCGAACCTGGCGAAGAGCTGTCCGAGTTCAAGCCCGATAGCCCCGCCGCCTACGACTATGAGCGATTTGGGCAGCTCAGGCAGGCTCAGCGCATCGGTGCTGTCCATATAGCCAGCTTCAGCCAGGCCAGGAATGGAAGGAGCCCAGGGAAGTGAACCGGTTGCTATAAGGATTTTGCCGGGGTTGTAGGGCTTTCCGTCAACGAGTACGCCCCTTCCGCCTGTAAGCTTAGCGCGGCCTCTTATGAGAGTAATTCCCGGATAAGCCTTAAGGACTTTGGTGTATTTTTCTTCCCTTAATGCGCCTACCAGCTCGTCCTTTTGCCTTATGACAGCCTGCCACTCTGAGGGAGGGGGACAGGCGGCCATGCCTTTAAAATTTGAATAAGCCGAATGGTAGCAGATCTCCGCCGCCTTGATAAGCGTCTTGGACGGGACGCAGCCTATATTGACGCACGTGCCGCCGATGGTCGCAGCCTCGACAATGGCTACCCTTGCTCCAAGTTCTGCGGCTTTAATAGCGGCGGCAAATGCAGCCGAGCCTCCGCCTATCGCCATAAGGTCGAAATCAGTGCCTTTTATCAGCGGGACTTCTTTGCCTTCTTCAAGAGGGCGTTTTGCTTCTATAAGGGCTCGGTATCCGGCACCGGAGACAGCATCGGCAAGCGTTTCGTCGGGCGTACTTTCCTCAGCCACGACAGCAGCCTTGCCCTCGCGCCAATCTCCAACTTCAGCGGATTCAACACCAAGGACACCCTTGAGCGCCTGGGCAACATGGCGGGCGCACCCGTCGCAAGTCATGCCTTCGATGCGCAAAATGAAATGCACGCGGCTGTTCATATTCGATCCTTCAGTTTTCAATAAATGTAACTTCAACTAAAGCATAGCATAACGGATAAAAACCGCAAGCTGCCTGAAGGTTTTCACGAGTTCCAACCGAGTTAGAAATTTATAAAATCGCGTAGTTCCTGAAGCGGCTATTTCGGCATTAAAAAAATGCTTGACTCTATAGTATAGTATAGAGTCTATACTTTAATTATAAGGGAGGCTTTGCATGGAAAGATTGTTTCCGATCGGGGAACTGGCACGTATGGCACTGGTTAGTGTGCAGACCATCAGGTATTACGAGCGGCAAAAACTCCTTTTACCGTCGGGCAGGAAGGAGTCAGGCTACAGGATCTATGACGAAAGGGCATTAAAGAGGCTCACGTTCATACGCCGCGCGAAAGACCTCGGTTTTACTCTCCGTGAGATAAAGGGTCTTTTGAATCTGAGGGTCGAATCGGCTTCCGCGTGCGAGAAGGTGCAGAAAAAGGTCAATGACAAACTGACGATGGTGGAACAGAAAATAAGGGGTCTCGAGTCGCTCAGGAAAGTCCTGAACGGGCTCATTGAAAGCTGCGACAGACGCCAGCCCACGGATGAGTGTCCGATATTAAAGACCATAGAAGAAGAATAAAACAATTGGGAGGTGAAAGGTCATGTTGGAGAAGAAGAAAAGAGCAAACATCGGAAATAAAGTTCCGGATTCACTCAAGATATCGAAGAGATGCAGGGAGATTTCAATTAAGGACATATGCGAGGCTTGCGAGAAGACAACTCTGTATCCTGAGGAGAACTGCGGGTGCCCTACTACCGTTGTGATCTGTGAGGATGTTGAGAGCCCATCGAAAAGCAGGCTTCCGGAGGCAGGGTTATGAAGGAAAGGAGAAAGGATAGAATATCGGTTTACATCGGGGGTATGCTCACGGCCCTTCTGGCCTCTGCCTGCTGTATCGGGCCTGCCTTATTTCTTGCTTTCGGCATAACGGGGCTTGGCGCGCTTTCAAGGTTTGAGTGGCTGAGGCCGTATTTCCTTCTCCTTACTTTCGTATTAGTGGGTATAGCTTACCGTTACGCTTACGGCAAGGGTTCAAACTGCGGGCCTGGCGGAGCCTGTAACCCGTCGGCAAGGTGGACCAACAGGATACTGTTCTGGATTCTGATCGGTTTCGCCATATTCGGCGTGAGCTTCCCATATGTAGCGGCATGGTTATTGGCCTGACGGCCTGCAGAGGCGCTGAATTGAAGAATGGCGGCATAGAGTAACTATAAAAAGGAGGATGGTTTATGAAGAGTATGAAGAGGCTATCTATTATGAAGGCAATATCCACAGCGCTTGTATTATTCGTCATCGCTTTTGTCGCCGCAAACCCTCTGTTCGCAGGGGAAACAAAGTCTGTTACTTTAAAGGTTGAAGGTATGACGTGCACTCTCTGCCCGAAGATGGTCAAAAAGGCGCTTTCCGGGATAGAAGGCGTCAAGGCGGTTCAGGTGAGTTTCGAGAAAAAAGAGGCGTTCGTGGAATATGACGAGGGAAAAACGAATGTGCAGGAGATGATAAAGGTTGTGGATGGTGCTGGGTATAAGGCGAGCGTCTCTACAGGCGGTAAAGCTCGATAGACATTAAAAAGTGCTATTGTGTTTTGCCTGTCGAATCAAGATTAAAAACGGGGGTGACATCAATGCTCAGAAGAAGATATATGCTGAGGCCGGTCGCCCGCTGTAAGGGCGGGTGCTTAAGTCCGCCCCGGGCACGGCGCTAAAAGGCCCGATTAAATCTGAAGGAGGTGACTGTTATGTCAAGAAGGATAGAGGTTTTTACGGCAGGATGCCCACTTTGCAATGATACCCTGAAGATGGTCAGGGATGCTACAAAAGATTGCGGCTGCGAGATAATCGAGAGAAGGTGCAGCGGCGATCTTTGTTGCGATGAGGCGGTCAGGTACGGCGTAAAGACGGTGCCGACCATAGCGGTCGACGGAGTTATCGTCTTTGAAGGAAGGCCGACAGGGGAGCAGGCAAGGGCTATCCTGACCAGATGGTAAAGCGGTGCAGGGCCGCCATGGCCTGAAATAATGTAAAACCATGGCGGCGTTGCAAGATTTATGAGTTAAATATGAGCAATGACATATTTTCATTCTTCTATCTTTATGGTTATTGGATAGTCTTTTTCGGCGTAATGCTGGACAACGCAGGGCTTCCGGTCCCTGGTGAGATATTCATCGTCATGGCCGG
>JACRHC010000028.1 GCA_016217675.1 Nitrospirota bacterium | reverse complement strand
TTACCTGCTCAACGCTTTTCTTTATTTTCATGCGGTTATCCTCCTCGCTACCGATAGCATATATAATGCTATCGGCTATTTGCAAGAAAAAAAGCGGCCAGAAGACCGCCTTTTTCATTTTCTTAAGTTAACACCTATGGGGCTTGTCCCCCCTGCATCATCCTTCCTCAAACATCTCCGGAGCTGCATACTCCTGATAAAGAACTATGAACAACAGACAGATCAACAGATCGGAAACAGATGACGGACGGGATCTGAATCCCGGCTTTCCCGCATCGGCCGGAAGGACCCCGCTCGCCAGGGTGAGGACGTTTCTTGCCGATCGCAGATCCCTGATGGCCTGCAAAAGAACTTCTTTTGCCCGCGGGAGAACAGGTCTGGCATTCCTCAGGACCGGTATCTCTTTCATGACTGTAGCCAGTGTGATGGTCAGGATATTCGGGACAGGATGGGCATCTATTCCTGCAGCCCTTCTTCTGATAATCGGCATCCTCTCGGCATACGATGGCCTAATCTGGTATCTGGACGCCAGAAAGACCGGGAAAGACATCCAGCCCTGCACCGCAACAGAGGCAACGGGCGGGACAACTGTTATCGAACTCCTGGACCCCGGAGACAGTCCGCGCTTTGTCAGGACAGGGCCGGTAAAAGGGGCAGCCCAGCTGAGACAGGAATGGATTAGACTTTCTCCGGTCATGAGAAGAAGGTTTCTTGCAAACGACAGAACTGATCTGGCAGAAGAGAGAACCGTGCTCGCCTGTTACAGAACAACGATGGCACGTGCGCGTACAGGACTGGCTTTTACCCGCACGGGGATAGCCCTTATCGGGCTCGGTGTCGCCCTCCTGCGTCAATTTCATGCCAGGCTCTGGAATATCTTTGACATAATTCTTATCCTCGCGGGTGCGGTCATCTGCGCAGAGGGGTTGTACTGGTATCTGCGGTGCAGACAGGCAGGAAACAGCGGGGTTGAATCGATCAGCCGGGAGCAGTCACGATACAGCATCTGGGACGCATTCTTTCCACCTTCTCCGGGCTGGATGAATTCGGTGTCGGGCCTCATGCCGCGTCTGCCGATAAGAGCTTCTCACACACCTGGCATCTGGGCCACAACAGGGCTGGCTCTCGAGCGAACCGTGCTCGCAGAAAGACGAAACGTTATGGCAAGGCTCCGGACCATAATGGCCAGATCACGCACAGGAATGGCCTTCATTCGAACCGGCATGAGCACCTGCGCAGTCGGCGCGGGCCTCCAGGCATACTTCGGCACGGGTAATATCTTCTGGACTGTCTTTAATATATCCCTGATCACGGCAGGTCTCTTCTTTATCGGCGACGGATTTTACTGGCATTTGCCGGCTGAAAGAACGAGGAAAGAATTTCCTTACTGTTTTGGGGAGATGGAACTGTTCATGCCGGATTACGGAACGCCCAACTGCCGGTGGAAAAAGGCAGTGTTCAGCCATGATGACTTCTGACACACAGAAGTATCAGCTTCTGGCAGACTGGCATCTTATGAGTCCTGATAAGCTGCGGGCCGCTTTGGATGATGCAGAGGCAAGGAGCGCCGATCCAGAGCATGTCCTTATTCACGACTGCCATGTTTCGAAACGCGTCTTGCTGGAGGTGTTGTCGGAATATTACCATTGCCCCTCCATAGAATATGATGAACGCATGCCGATTCCACCGGAACTTCTGGAGGGACCCGGCAGCGATGAACTGGCCATGCGCCCATGGTTCCCGGTCATCAGGGACGGCGACACTGTTATTATCGCAACGAACGACCCCGCCGCTTCAGGCCTGCGGCAGGAAGTCGCCAGGAATATCAGGGCAGAACAGTATGTGTTCTGGGTCGCCCTGAAAGAGGATATCGGGTGGTACATTCAGGACTATCTTCACACGAAGGCAGGTGAACTGATCGGAACGGAAAGGACAGGGCTTGCCTTCTGGCGCAATACCATGGCCCAGTGGCGTACACGCCTGGCCTGTTACCGGAACGATCTTGCAAAGGCGCGCACTGATCTCGCATTTATGCGGTGGGGGCTTGGTATGATAGCCATCGCCGACACGCTCATAAGGACCAGGGCAGCAGCCCATTCCCTGCTCTGGACCATGATGGCGGCCGGACTTTCGCTTTCACTCCCCGGACTCACAGGGTATCTCAATATACGCAGATCCCGCATAAGCCCTCCGGGACATCAGACCCTTGTGGAAGTAACAGCCGCTTCACTGCATTTCCTTGAACACTATCATTTCATCGACGGGACAGAGCAGCCCTCTCCGACAAAGCAGACCATGCTCGCACGCCTTGGGGATTTTCTGGCCAGCCATTGCACCATTCTCAATCCCTCCCCTCCGAGCCGGGAGCGCACGCATCTGGCACGCGAGAGAAATGTCCTGGCGGCCCAGCGGACAGTAGCAGCCTGTTACCGCACGATCTATGCACGTGCCCGCACCGGCCTCGCCTTTATCAGGACAGGTGTTTCATTCACGAGCCTCGGGTTCGGCCTGCTCTCATACTTCACTTTCGGCGTCATGAGCTTCTTCGATTCGCTCCTCTTCATTGCCGGGATCCTGATGATCGCTGACGGGCTCATCTGGTACCTGCCGGTCAGAAAAGAGCAGGCCGAAATACCGAGATGTCCGGTGCCTCAGGAATTATAGTGTCATGAAGATCGAGCAGAAGATAATACTCTCCAATGCTTTTCATGTCGGGCTGATCGTGCTGATAGGCTTTTTTGCGTTCCAGAACCTGAACAATGTTTTGACGAAACTCCGTTTCGTCGAAATAGCCGATGACCTGAATGCCTCATTCCTGGAGATGCGGCTGTCGGAAAAGAACTATTTTCTCTACCGGGACTCCGCTTCACTGGATGACATACAGCAAAACGTAAGCAAGACCGGTCAGTCAATAGAGTCTGTGAGAAATGATATCATCCGTGCCATCGGACAACCACACCTCAATGAATTGAAGGACTATCTTTCGCGCTATTCGACGATCGTGGAAGCGATCCGTGCAGACAGCACCTTCAGCACAGAGTCGGCATTAAAGCTGAGATCAGAGGGAAAGAAGCTGAAGGAATTTTCCGAAACCATTACACAGCTTGAACGAAAACAGGTGAACGACATCCTGACCGAATCAAAGAACATACTTATCTACTCATTCTGGGCAATTCTCCTCCTTGCTGTAGCGGTCAGCCATGTTATATCCCAGAAGATCCTGAAGTCGCTGAGGAAGATCGAAAATGTGGCAAAGTCGGTCTCGGAAGGAAATTTTCACGCAACAGAGAGCGAGCGGTCAAATGATGAGTTCGGAGCTCTTATAGATGCCGTCAATACTATGGCCGAAGAGCTGAGCCACCGCGAAGATCAACTGATCCAGTCCAAGAAACTGGCATCACTCGGCATCCTCACCGCCGGTGTTGCCCATGAGCTGACCAATCCCCTTAACAATATATCCATGATCGCGCAGACCTATGCGGAGGTGTATGACAACCTGGATAAAGATCAGAAGATCGATTTCATGAATAAGGTCGAGTCCGAGACAGAGCGTATACGGGAGATCGTGAAGAACCTGCTGGACTTTTCGAAACCGAAAGAGGCAGTGCTCAAAACAGAGAACATAAACCAGACCGTTCAGAATACTCTGAAACTCATGAATAATACCCTTGAGATCTCAAACATCGAAATAATAATGAGCCTCGGAAAGCATCTCCTTCCGGTAATGATCGATGCGCACCAGATACAGCAGGTTCTGGTGAACATCATAACAAATGCCGTGCAGGCCATGCCCGCAACAGGCACGCTGTTCATCGGAACAAGACAGCGGGATACAGGACATATCGAGATAACGGTCAAAGACAGCGGAAAGGGTATCCCCCCTGAGTATGTCTCTCATATATTCGATCCTTTTTTCAGCACAAAGGGAGAGGGAGGAACAGGGCTTGGACTGTCAGTAAGCTACGGTATCATCAGAAACCATCATGGCGATATCCGGGTCGAAAGCAAGGTCGGTGTCGGCACCACTTTCACCATAGAATTGCCTGTTTTAAAAGGAGAGGAGAAAACAGATGAGCAACGGACATAATATTATGATCATTGATGACGAAAAGATCGTAGGGGACATGGCAAGACTGTCCCTTGAACAGGACGACTACGAGGTCGAAACATTTCTAAACGCAGAACCGGCATTGAAACGGCTGGAGGAAAAAGACTTCGACGTGATCGTTACCGATTACAAGATGAAAGGCATAGACGGCATGGAGGTCCTCAGGACGGTGAAACAATTCCACCCTGCTATTAAAGTGATCATGATAACGGCCTTCGCCAACCTTGATACCGCAATTGAGGCCCTCAGGGGAGACGTGCATGATTTCTTCCCAAAACCGGTCAAGATAAAGGAACTTAAGGCATCGATCCGGAGAGCGCTGGAAAACTGATGCAGAACGGACTCTCAGGATATCTGCAGTCCATACTGAACACCTTCCGGGGCAGGAAGAGCAGGCCTCTGCCCTTTGAACGGCTCTTTGAGCTGTTCAGACTCGTCCTCGCAGGGAACAATAAGGCAATCGAGCTTATCACCGATATGGGCGACACCCTCGGCGGCGACTACCTTTTCGATATTACGTACATCAGGCGCGTATATGCAGGGCTGTCTGAAGCGATCAGAGGTTCACTGATGAACTTTGAAGAACTGACCCTGCAGAGATATTCCGGACTACCAGCGTCATTCACGCGCATTGACCGTCAGATCTGGCGTATGATCTGCGATCAGGGCCCTTCCGATGCCGATCCGGTGCTTTTTTACGAAGATATCTCATGGGACATGACCTCTTCGGTCGGCGGAAAGAACGCGCATCTCGCTGAAGTAAAGAACAATCTGAAGCTTCCGATACCCGAAGCCTTTGTCATAACCGTGCGGGCATTCGAGGAACTTATAGAGCTTAATGATCTGGACGGGAAGATCGGGTTAATCGGAAATGACAGTCTGATCCCAGATGCCGACACAGGAGAGCTCTATGAACGTATCTTGCATGCGGAACTGCCCCCCAGCGTCAGTCATGCCATAGACATGGCCATGGACAGGATAAAGACACGATGCAGCGAAGCCTGTTTTCTTTCAGTCAGAAGCAGCGCTGAAGAAGAAGATGGCGAGTATTCCTTTGCAGGTCAGTTTGAGACGATATTGAACGTCCCCCTTGAGATCAATGCGGTCAAGGACGCTTACAAAAAGGTGGTCGCAAGCCTGTTCTCTCCGCGCTCAATAGCGTATCAAAAACTGGTCGGCATGATACCCGGCAGACTGAAAATGGCTGTAGGCTGCATGCTCATGATCGATCCGGTCTCCAGCGGCGTGGTGTATACGGCCCAGCCGTCTGACGATCGAAACGCCCTTCTTATCGTTGCAGCGTGGGGCCTCGGCACCTCGGTCGTAGACGGCAGCGTGGATGCAGATCATTACGTTGTTGAGAAAACAGAAGACCTTGAGATCATGGAAAAAAAGATAGGGACAAAGGCATCCATGTTCGTAACTCTGGCGTCAGGAGGCATAGCGCAGACCGAAACGCCTGTCGAGATGAGGGCTCGACCCTGCCTTACTGCAGCGCAAATAAGAGAACTTGCCATATTGTCCATGCAGATAGAACAGTATTACAGAAAATCTCAGGACATCGAATGGGCTATAGACAGCAGCGGAAAACTATTCATTCTGCAGTCCCGGCCCCTGCGCATGCAAAAAAGCGTTAAGGCGAGATCTGCAGATATGGTGCCCCATGAAGAGCAGATCCTGATGAAGGACAGAGGCACAGCTGTGCAGAGAGGCGTTGGGAGCGGCAGGGTCTTTGTCCTGCATCACATGGACGATCTGGCACGTTTTCCCAAAGGTGCGGTCCTGGTGTCAAAGTATGATTCGTCAAACTTCATAAGGGTCATGCCGTATGCGTCAGCCATTCTCACGGATACGGGGACGTCTGCAAGCCACATGGCGTCTCTCTGCAGAGAGTTCAGAATTCCGACCGCAGTGAATACAAAAGATGCGACTGCCGTGCTCAGGCACGGTCAGGAGGTTACCGTAGCCATCGACGATGAGGGGCGCATGACCGTATATGACAGCATCATACGTGAGCTGCGGGGGGACGGTTATCAGGACCCGGCGCAGATGGAAGATATCTACGAATACAGGAAGAAAAAATATATTCTCAAGCATATTGCTCCCTTGAATCTGATCGATCCTCTGCAGGACAATTTCACCATCGAGGGCTGCAAGACCTTACATGATATACTGAGGTTCATGCACGAAAAGTCCGTCATGGAACTCGTCGAAAAGGCCCGGTACGGCTGCATGGTGGCCCGCCATGCAGCGGTGAGGCTGGACCTTCCGATTCCGGCCGGCATCATAGTGATCGATATCGGCGGCGGCCTCTCATCATCAGGCAACACTGAGGGGATTTCATTGGATCAGGTTGCATCCGAGCCGCTCAGGGGGATCATCCGGGGCATGATCTATCCTGGCATCTGGCGCTCCGAAGCCGTGGCGCTGAAGGCACATGATTTTCTTTCGAGCATGATGCGCATGCCTGATATAACAGCGGACAATGCCGAATTGGTCGGATACAATATCGCAGTTGTCTCCCGCCAATACGTCAATCTCAGCGTAAGATTCGGCTATCATTTCAGCACGATCGACTGCTACTGCAGCGACATCGACAGGAACAATCATATCTATTTCCGCTTCTCGGGCGGCGCAACCGATATAACCAAACGGTCGCGCAGGATCCAATTGATCGCTGACATTCTGAAGGAATACGGCTTCAATATCAACACAAAGGGCGACATTGTCATCTGCAGACTCTCCAATCTGGGAAAAGGGCAAATCATGACTATCCTCGACCAGTTGGGAAGACTGCTCTCATACACCAGACAACTGGACGCTGTGCTTCATAATGACAGTGCAGTCAGGCACTATACCGATAAATTCTTGACCGGTGATTATACCGTGTAACGGAGGGGCGGATGGGTCAATAGTCAGCGGCAGATTTCTGCCGTACATGACCTGACAAACGGGTGCATGCTTCTTTCTTCAGCATGGTTTATAATATAGGCCATCATGTCCCTGCAGAAGAAGATCATCCTCAGTTTTCTGATCAGTTCTACGCTCATTGCCATTCTTGCGATCTTTGCATATGTAAACTTTATTGAGGTCAGAAAAGAGATACGCAATCTTGAATTATCCGATACACTTCGCAGCAAAACGCTCCAGCTCAGGAGACACGAAAAGAACTTCCTGCTCTATCGGGATGTAAAGGAGATACAGAGTGTTCACAACTACATTTCGGAGATACGGGGGATCCTCGTTAAGAACAAGGGGCTTGATGCCGGGGGCCGCATCAGCAACCTTCAGGGAAAGATCGAGGACTACAGCCAGCGGTTCAACAGGATCGAGTCTCTGGCGTGGGAATTTCTGGACAACATAGCGTCATTAAAGAAGAGCCACCCGCAGTACACTGTTTTTTTCCCGCTCATGGAGTCCACCTTTCTCGAAAGTCCCGAGGTCAACGCGGACCAGATCAGACTCCTCTTTAGAGTGAAGCCCGGCTCCCCGATACTTTTCAGTCTTAAGGAACTGAACACGGAAATCACTTCTTTAAGAAAAATCGGCGAGGAGATCCTGATATTATCCAAAGACCTGGACACGGTAGCAAGAGAGAAGGCCGACCGCACAATCAGGATCTCCCAGACCGCCCTGCTCATTCTCTTCCCCCTCTTTCTGATCGTCGGATTTACGGCCCTCTTTGTTATCGTCCGCAGTGCCGTAAGTCAGCTCAAAGTTATAGCCAATGCCATAGAAAAAACCGGGAAAGGCGATTTCACGGTACTGCCTGCGCCGTCCAAGCATGATGAGGTCGGCATGCTTATAGAAGCCTTCAACAGGATGGAACGTGATCTGATAGAACGGGATAAAGAGATTGCGCGGAAGAACGATGAGCTGCTGCAGGGCCGTAAGCTCGCATCCATCGGCACCCTTGCCTCAGGCGTGGCGCATGAACTGAATAATCCGCTCAACAATATTTATCTTGCAGCCCAGATCCTCACAAAAGAGATACAGGACGACCATTTCCCGGATATCGTTAAGGAGACGGTGAACGACATCTTTTCCCAGACATTGAGAGTAAAGAGGATTGTAGGAGATCTGCTCGAATTTGCCCGTAACAAACCTCCTGTCTTTCAGAATATCCTGATTGCACCTCTCCTGCAGGATATCCTGGCCGGGCTCTCTGCCTCAGGCGATATGGAAGGGATATCCTTACAGATCGCAGCACCGGGCGATATTGAAGTTAAAGCAGATCGCCATCTGATGGAACAGCTATTTATCAACCTCATTACCAATGCCATGCATGCTATGGCCGGGAAGGGCTCCCTGAACATAGCGTTGTCCCGCCAGGACGGCGTGGTCTCCATAGAAATTACCGATACCGGACCGGGCATCCCTGATAAGGACCTCTCCAGAATATTTGACCCCTTCTTCACCACAAAAGAAAAAGGGACAGGATTAGGTCTTGCCATCGTTTATAATATTGTTCAGAAACATTTTGGAAAGATCACGGTAAGGAGTGCTCAGGGAAAAGGCACCACCTTCACTATTCAACTGCCGGAGGAGTAATGGGTGCACGTATACTGATCGCAGAAGACGAAGATATTACCCTGAAACATCTCACCTATGCGCTCAAAAAAGAGGGATATGAGGTCATCGGCGTAAGCAATGGCAACGACGCATTTGCTGCCATCGAAAAAGAGACCTTTGATATCGTCATCTCTGACATAAAAATGCCCGGCATGGACGGGATCACACTTCTCGAGAAGATCAGGGAAAGCGCTCCTGATCTGGACGTTATCATCGTCACCGGTTTCGGGAGCATTGACTCTGCAGTGGATGCCATGAAGCGTGGCGCTGCAGACTATATCACCAAACCCTTTAATCTCGACGAGCTTGCCCTGAAAGTGAGGCGCATCCTCGAAAAAAAAAGGGTCGAGCATGAAAACGTAGCCCTTAAGGTCTCTCTTGGCATCGACATCCAGTATCCGTTCGTTGCCAAGAGCCGCGTTATGAAGCGCGTTCTGGACATCATTCAGTCGATAATCAACTCTGACTGCAACGTGCTTCTTACCGGAGAAAGCGGGGTCGGCAAGGGACTTATTGCCAAGATCATCCATTATTCCAGTGCCCGGAAAGATAAGCCTTTTCTTGGACTCAACTGCGCGATCTTTACAGAGGAGCTTCTTGCAAGCGAGCTCTTCGGCCATGAAAAAGGGGCATATACCGGTGCAGTAACTTCAAAAAAAGGACTGATCGAGGTGGCAGACACCGGAACGCTTTTTCTTGATGAGATTGCAGAGATGTCTCCTGCGATCCAGGCAAAACTGCTTAAAGTTATTGAAGACAGGGAATTCATGCGGGTGGGGGGTACCAGATCCATCAAAGTCAATGTCAGGCTCATTGCTGCCACAAACCAGAACCTGTCAGCACTCATCAAAGAGGGAAAGTTCAGGGAAGACCTTTATTATCGTCTGAATGTAATGGATATTTTCATCCCGCCGTTGCGGGACAGAAGAGAGGATATCATTCCGCTCACCAAACATTTTCTGCAGCACTATGCAAAGAAGGAGAACAAGAAGATCACTGATTTCAGTAAAGAGGCTCTGGACACCCTGCTGTCCTACGGATTTCCGGGTAATGTGAGGGAGCTGGAGAATATCATAGAGCGTGCCGTCATACTTGAAAAGGCCGCAACCATCAGACCGGAGAGCCTGCCTCAGACGATCAAGCTTTTTGAAGTTGAAACGATCTCACCCAATCAGGTCAAAACCATTGATGAGCTGAACAGGGACTATGCAGAGAGAATTCTCGATTTCGTCGATAACAACCGCTCAAAGGCAGCAGAGCTTCTGGGGATTTCGAGGACAAGCCTCTGGAGAATATTGAAGAAGTAGGATTACAGCAAACTGACCCGGACTGCCAAGCCCTTCTTTTTGATTTTCATATCACTTGCCCTGCTCAGCCTTTGAAAAATTGCTCTGCTTCACTCTAAGAGGCCTTCAGTTTCTGAAGCTTTTCCTGCACCCAGAGATTGATCAAGGTATCGGCAGTCACTCCACGCTTTTGGGCGACAGACTGAATTTTATCTGAAAGCATTTTATTAATGGCGTAATAGGTGGCCTCCGATTCAATATCAACGGCAAAAGACGCCGTTTTTGTTTTATCCCAAAGACCGGCCAAATCATGTGTATCCCAAAACTCTCCGATTTCCCTGTAAGATGCTGCCTCTGACACTGGTCTTTTATGTCTTCTCACGTTATAATCATAATTACTTTGAAGTCTCTGCAGACCTTGGAGCAGGAATACCATAGAGCATACCCTCAGCGCTTATGTCTTCATCAATGTCCGGCCAGTGAACGCCCTGCCCATCTCCTATGATTTCATAATGGGCACGATGTTCGGGAGTCGCCTCAGATAAACGCCATGACCATGCCAGGGGCACGCTAATAACGCGTCCGTCGTTGAATGTGGCCGTTATTGCCTCGGCAGATACAGTGATATTCTTAATTCTTACTTCCTGAATTTTTAGAGCAGTGTTAATGTCTTTCACTGACGGCATGAATAAATTATCGGTAAATCCATTGGAGATTGTCAAAGAATCAGGCGCGGCCATGAGTGCGTCGTCAACTGTCCAGTGTTTCCCGCACCTTCCTGAGCAGCTTGTTGGGCATCACCGGCTTTTGAATAAATATTGCGATCTTTTCCGAAATACCGTCGCGAGCAAAAATATCCTCTGCATATCCGGACATAAAAATTGCCTTCATGCCAGGGCAGAGCCTGCGCATTTCGTCATAGGCCTCTTTGCCGTTCATCTTCGGCATTATGCCGTCAAGAATGACCAGACTGATATCGTCTCTGTGCTGAGTAAATTTCCGGACAGCATCCTCTCCATCTACAGCCTCTATGACCCTGTACCCGTAATAGTTCAGGAGCGCTATTGAGAGCTTTCTCAAAGAGGCGTCATCTTCAGCGATCAAGATCGTCTCTGTACCGCCCCTGACCTGTTCTGCAGCCTGTATTTCTCCAGTTTCGATAACATGCTCTGTGAGCGGCAGGTATATCTTGAATATCGTACCTTTTCCGATTTCACTGTAAACATTGATATAGCCATTATGCTGCTTTATTATCCCATGTACAACAGACAGACCAAGCCCCGTACCCTTGCCGCTCTCCTTGGTTGTGAAAAAAGGATCAAATATATGGGACCTGGTCTCTTCAGTCATACCGCTGCCGCTGTCCGCAACGGTCAGGACAGCGTAATCGCCTGGACTGCCATAGCCATGCATCTCAACGTAACCTGCATCCATAAAAGAAGACTCTGTAGAGATGGAGAGTCTGCCGCCTCCCGGCATAGCGTCTCTTGCATTTGTAATAAGATTTATCAACACCTGGTCAAATTGGCTCGCATCTGCAAAGATCACGAGGGCCTCACCGGCAAGATGATATTGTATATCTATGTCCTCTCTGACAAGCCTCTGGAGCATCTTTTGGAGACCCAAAATCATATCATTAAGATTGACAGGCTTCATGTCGAGCACCTGTTTTCTGCTGAAGGCGAGGATCTGCTGGGTCAGCCCGGCCCCGCGCTGGCCGGCAGCCATAATTTCATCAGTATAGTGAATAAGGGGATCTGACTTGTCCATCTTCATCTGAAGCAGACTGGCAAAACCGATAACTGCATTCAGAACATTGTTGAAGTCATGGGCAATACCTCCGGCAAGCTGCCCTATCCCCTCGAGTTTCTGGGCCTGCCTCAGCTCGTTCTCGATCTTTCTGCGCTCCGAGATGTCATGTAAGATCATAACAGCACCGGTAACGTCCTTTCCTTCCCTCATAGCTGTGCAGGTAAATTCTATGGGGAACCCTTTACCGCCTGCCCTGAAATATGTCTCTTCCCCGGAACGGGTCGTGCCGTCATGGAGGGTCTTGCAGAGAGGGCATTCCTGCCATGGATAGACCGCACCGTCAGCCCGGTGTGAATGAAAGACCTCATGACTGCTGCGGCCGATCAGCTCATCCCGGGAAAAACCCATAAGGCCTGCAGCGGCCTTATTGACAAAAATAATATTGCCGTCGATGTCAACGCCGAATATGCCTTCTCCCGCAGTCTCAAGCAGCAGCTCAAGCTGCCTTCTGTATTTTGACTTGTCTTTCTCAGCCTTTTTTTGCTCGGTCATGTCTCGAAATACACCCATGAGGCACTGCCTGTCTTCAATGGTCACGGCAGAAGACATGATATCAGCAAGGAATATAGAGCCGTCCTTTCGCAGCACAGGAATATCAGCTGCCAGCTGTGTCTCTCCCTTCAGCTGCTTTTCAAATTGCTCAGCAACATAGGGCAGATCGCTCTTTGGATGAATATCCTGAACGCCGAGAAGCGTTATCTCCTCAGGACTGTAGCCAAGCATGCGGCTAATTGCGGGATTAGCCATAATAAATTGTTTTGTAACAGCGTCAGCAACGATAATACCGTCAACTGCGCCTTCAAATATGAAGCGGAATCTTTCCTCAAGAGCACAATAACGGGTCTCATTTTCCCGCATCATCTCCGCTGTCTTCTTCCATTGGGTAATATCCCGCGAGATGCCGAACAACCCCGTTACTTTGCCCTGCCGGTCAAACACCGGCCCTTTTGTTACAAGAAATGTCAGCTGATTGCCGTCCATTGTTGTCAGGGCCTCCTCATGGGTCTGGGTCCTGCAGCCCTCCATGATGGAGCGGTCGAGCGCCATCAGCCTTTCTGCCGCGCCAGGCTCAAAGATAAAGGTATCATCATGTCCGATGACCTCGCCAGCGGGCCTGCCTACAAAACGTGCAGCACTTTCATTGAAAAGAAGATATCTACCCTTTAGGTCCTTCACAAAGACCGCATCAGAGGTGCCGGAGACGACCGCATTGATATGCTGGCTGAGGGCCTTTGTCCGTCTCAGCGACCTGTGCATGGCCTCGCTCAGGATACTTACGATAATGCCATTGGCGATCAGCATGCCCCACTGGAACAGATCAAGAGAGGCTGCAAAGAGAAAACTATTTTGGGGTGGTATGAGAAAATACGCTGTACCGATACCGGCAATAGCAGTAGATAAAAAACCAGGGCCAAGGCCGCCGAAAAGGGCGCTGAGGATTATCGGGAACATCTGGATTATCAGCAGGGGTCTGTCCTCAGAAACAACGG
The DNA here is from genome assembly GCA_016217675.1 of Nitrospirota bacterium. GTDB lineage: Bacteria > Nitrospirota > Thermodesulfovibrionia > Thermodesulfovibrionales > UBA6898 > UBA6898. The sequence goes on along the minus strand of JACRHC010000028.1, from coordinate 8,269 downwards.
GCATTGCATTGCGGACAAGAAGCATTGCCATGGTCAGAGCCGCGGAAAACAGATACATGGCCCAGCGGGGCTTATGGCCTGCAGTTTCAGAAAAGGCCAGAACAGTTTCGGGTGATGAGCTTACAGGCCCCCTGTCAAATATAAGCTGACTGCCCTCGTCCGGCACCTTGTGAAGCGCAAAATAGAGAAAGGCGGCGGTAACGAGCACAAAGGTCAGCCCCTTGATCATCGACAGGTAGGCAATGGCAGAGATATCCGCGAAGACTGACAGCATCTGATCGGACAACAATATCCAGAGTCCTGCGAACACGGCATATACCACTGTCGCACGGCGTATGTATCTGTTGCGGGCGTTGATCAATCCGTCGGCGCTCCCCTGTTAACGATAATTATGTAGTTATTATCTCGGCAAAATGCGTCCTGTTCTTTAGCGATGGCATCTCGGCCGCAGTTCAACAAAAAGAGCTGCTGCGATACAGAAGCCTTCAGATACTGTGGACTAAGTAGAGAATGAGAAAAGCTGCTATCGCCAGTATTGAAAGAACAAGCAGGAGATCAAGCACCCTGGAAGGCTGGTATCTGTCCTCATCGATCTGACGTTCTACGTTCTTATATCTCACAAAGGCCAGGACACTCATCACTGCCCCCAAGGCCACAAGCAGCACGCCCAATAATGATGAGTATCCCGGCGACGGGCTGACGGCTGACGGTAATGCCTTCGACTGGGCCGTTTCAGATTGAGAGAGAAAATAGGCGAACTGCCTGACAAAGAGCCCGAACTTCTCAACCACGAAACCGAAGGCCATTATCGCAATGCTGGTCCTGATCCAGGCCAGAAATGTCCTTTCATTCGCCATATGTACGCGCCTGTCTTTCGCCTTCTCTGCAGGCATATCTGCCGAAGAATTCTTCTCCATGGTGATTTCATTATACATCCACACAGACCAAAAACCTACCTTCAATCAATTCCGTTATCTGTTCGCGTCAGTTTCAAAGTGAAACACATATAAGACCCCTCAATTCAATATTATCCTTATAATTCAGCTTGTTATATTTTGGCATGAAGATTGGATTATATATTGCGAAATTCAAAAAAGGAGAGACACAGATGAAAGATAAAATCTTATTCGTAACAAAAGGAGGTGAGCAATGCGACGAGGGCTTTTCATACGCCCTTGAACTGGCAAAGACCCTCAATGTCACCATAGAGACCCTGATCATGCAGCCGACAAATCTAACGGTGCAGTTCGAAGACATTATGGCAGCAGCAGCATTTGCAGAGGCAGGTGACCTGAAGACCATGAAGGAGATCATGGAATGTGAGCAGAAGACATGCAGGGAAAAGCTCAATAGCAGGATTGCAGAATTAGCCCGCAAGGCTGAAGAAACAGAGATCACTATGGTTTGCCACACCTCGGAAGGAGACGTAGCAGCAGCAATAAAGGCATTCCTGAAGGAGAGGCCCAATATAGACATGGTCCTGATCAGCCCATCATTCTCACAAAATAAAAAGACCTTTGATTTAAAGAAGCTTTTGAAAAATATTTCTAAACCCATTGTACATATCTCAAGACCGGCAGCGGCAGAGATATAAAAAAGGAGATCATCATGAAAGCAGCAGTATTTACCAAGTTTGACAGACTTATGGCAGCAGTGACCTTCGCAGAGGCAAACGAACACGCCACAGCACGGGAATTTCTGCGCGAAGAAGAGCGCCCGGACAAGAGAGCAGCGAACAGGCCGGAGCTGCGGAAGAAGCAGACCGTACAGAAATCACGCTAATAAGAACGGAGGAACCATGACAACAACAGAACAGAAAACAAGAAAAAAACCTGTAGCGCCCCTGATCCTCACCGGCATCGTTTCAGCCGGCCTGTATTTTGCTTTACTTTCAAATCAGGATTTCCTGAACAACACCTTCGGCAAAGGCGGGCTCTTTGCCTTCCTGCCGATCATCACGGCATTCGTCTTCTCATACTTCCACGGCACTTTTACCGGCCATTTCTGGACCATGCTTGGAGTTGAGGCCTCAAAAAAGAAAATGGAGGTAAAATAATAATGCACGATTTAGCTTCAGCAGCAGCGAATTTCATTAACCTTGATCCGATAACCATCATCTATCTGTTCCTTGTCGGTTTTGTCGGAGGTCTTGTCAGTGGCTTTATCGGCTCAGGAGGGGCGTTCGTCCTTACCCCGGGCATGATGAGCCTTGGCGTCCCGGGACTCGTAGCAGTAGCAAGTAACATGTGCCACAAATTTCCGAAGGCATTAGTCGGGGCGATCAAGAGGGCAAAATATGGCCAGGTCGATGTTAAGTTAGGCATTGTGCTCGGCATTTCCGCTGAGGCAGGTGTTCTGTATGGCGCACATATCCAGGAGAGCATCAAAAAGGCATTCGGTGATGCAGGGTCTAATCTCTATGTCAGCATTTCCTTTGTCGTGGTGCTCGGCGTTGTCGGCATCTTTGTACTCAGAGATGCGTGGAAGACGTACAAGGCAGGCAATATGCATGCAGAAGAGAAGATGACCAAGCTTGCAAAATGGGTCCAGTCGGTCAACATCCCCGGCACCATGGTATATTTCAAGAGCCTGGATGCCAGGATCTCGATCCTCTTCACCATACCGTTAGGCTTTGCAACAGGCATTCTGGCAGCAACGATCGCAGTTGGCGGTTTTGTCGGCGTTCCTTCCATGATCTATGTTCTCGGCGCCCCGAGCCTCATGGCATCAGCTACTGAACTGGTCATCGCCTTTGTGATGGGTCTTGGCGGTTCTTTCAAGTATGCACTCAACGGCATGGTCGATATCAGACTTGCCATGATCATCCTCGGCGGTTCACTCTTTGGTATTCAGCTTGGCGCAATGGGCACCACCTATGTCAAGCCCTTCATGATCAAGGTAGTTATGGGCCTGATCATGGTGATCGTGCTCTTCAGCCGCGCCCTTATGGTCCCGGTCTATCTTTCCCAGCTGAATCTTATAACACCTCTGACCGAGCAGACAACAAAGATACTGAAGAGCACGAGCTTTGCCATTATGATCTTTGCCCTTGCTCTCGGCGCCTTTATTGTTCTTCGGGCCATGTGGCAGGGACGCAGGGCTGAACAGCGTGAGCTCAAAGAAACACTTGCACACTCAAAGGCATAATCATGGGTAAATACCGAAAGATCCTCGTTGCAATAGACGGATCACTATCGAGCATGCATGCGCTCAAAGAGTCCTTTAAATTTGCGGAGGCGGAAAAATGCTGGATGACCGTGGTATCGGTCATCCCGCCGTACCTCGGGGACCTCGATACGACCAGCGTCGGCAATGTTATGGCCTCCATGCGCAAACCGTGCGAGGACGCTCTTGCTGAAGCTGTGCGCCTTGCAGCGGAAGCGAAGATCATAATCCGGACGTCCTGCGAGGAAGGCGAAACGCACGAGCGGATCGTTGACCTTTCTGATGCTGAAAATTACGACCTCATCGTCATGGGGAGGAAAGGGCAGCACAGGCTCGAGCGTGCCCTTGTCGGGAGCGTTACGGCAAGGGTCATCGGGTACAGTCACCGGGATGTGCTTGTTGTTCCCAAGGATGCAGCTGTTGGTTGGCAGAAGATTCTGCTCGCAACTGACGGATCAAAATACAGCGAAGCTGCAACAGAGAAAGCGATCGACTTTGCCATATCCTATGGAGGAGAGCTGATCATCCTGTCTGTGGTGGATATGCCGGCCGAGTTCTACGGAGAATCGCCTGAGGCCTGGGACAATCTCGTTGTCAAGGCCCAGGCTTATCTGAACAAAGCAAAACAGATGGCAGAAGCCTCAGGCATCAAGGTTCAAGCCTTTGTCAGAGAAGCAGAGACGTGGCAGGCGATCGTAGATATGGCCAATGAAAAAAAGGCAGATACCATCATCATGGGTTCCCACGGCAGAACCGGACTGAAAAGACTTCTCATGGGCAGCGTTACCGAAAAAGTTATTGGTAATGCCCCCTGCCCTGTGCTGGTGGTAAAAAAATAGGCGAGGAAGGCGTAGCCTGCAGTAGCAGGCTACGCCTTTTTCTGATCCAGCACGCTTCTCACTTTTCGTAACAACTCCAGGGGAGAGAACGGCTTGAAGATGATCGACACTTCATCTCCAAGCGAGATCTTGCCCCTGAGGATATCAGGAGTATACCCGCTCGAAAATATGATTTTCATGTCAGGACTGATCAGCCTGATCTCTTCATAGGCGTCTTTCCCGTTCTTGTTGGGCATGACAAGATCGAAAATAAGAAGTCCGATCTTGTCCCTGTTCTCCTTAAACTTGCCTACCGCATCCTCGCCATCGACCGCAGCAATAACCGTGTACCCATATTCCTCAAGCACAGATGTTGCCAATCTTCTCAACGGCTCGTCATCCTCAGCAAGGAGTATTGTCTCTGTGCCTTTTACCGGCTGCTCCCCCGGTCCGACCTGCTTCTCCTCAGCAGCAGCCTGCGCAGCAAGAGGCAGATAGATCCTGAATGTGGTCCCTCTGCCCGGCTCACTATAAACAGACAGGGAGCCCCCATGCTGCTGAATTATCCCATAGACCATTGCCAGGCCAAGTCCTGTACCCCTTCCCAGCTCTTTCGTCGTAAAGAAGGGCTCGAATATCTTTTTCTGCGTTTCAGCATCCATGCCGATGCCGGTATCGGTCACGGATACAAGGGCATATTCTCCAGGCCTTTCGCAGCCGTGCATCTTTACAAAGTCACTGCCAATGGTTATCTTTTCGGTCCTGATCGCCAGTATGCCTCCCATAGGCATGGCGTCCCTTGCATTGGTCGCAAGGTTCATCAGCACCTGCTCAACCTGTCCGCTGTCTGCCATTACCGTAAGAGCTGTTGTTGAAAGGCATGTCCCGAAGTCTATATCCTCACCTATCAGCCTCACAAGCAGTTTTTCGACCCTCCTTACGACTGCATTCAGGTCAACCGGTTTCATGTTCAGTGTCTGTTTCCTGCTGAAGGCCAGGAGGCTGTGCGTCAACTGCGCTGCCCTGTCAGCCGCCTCAAGGATCTGCTCCACATTACTTTTCAGCGGATCATCAGGCCTCATCTTCATCTGCGTCAAGCTGCCGTAGCCGATTATGGCAGAAAGAATATTATTGAAATCATGGGCAATGCCGCCGGCAAGCTGACCGACAACCTCCATCTTCTGGGCCTGTCGAAGCTGTTCTTCAAGCTTCTTCTGTTCAGTGATGTCCTGGACCGTTCCGATCGAACGCATAGGCTTTCCCTCAGGATCATACTCGGTTTCGCAGCGCTCCCCGACATATTTGACCCGGCCGTCCTTCATCAAAAGCCGGTGTACAATTGTATAAGGAGTGCGGTTCATAAGCGAATCGTTATATGCCTTGTTGACGAAGTCCCGATCGTCAGGATGAATAGCATCAAGAAAAATCTCATACGAAGCGCCGAACTTTTCAGGATCTACCTCAAAGATGCGATAGATTTCATCCGACCAGGTAAGCACATTGGAAACAAGGTCGAGCTCCCAGTTACCGATATGGGCAATACGCTGCGCCTCCTTGAGACTGCCTTCACTCCTGCGAAGCGCCTCATCAGCCATTCTCCGTCCGGTGATATCCTCGAAGGTTATGACCGCACCGGCAATCGTATTACCCTGCATGATCGGAGTGACCGTATATTCCACAGGAAATGAAGAGCCATCTTTCCGCCAGAAGACCTCCGTTTCCCTTACGACCTCCCCCTTCTGATACGATCTGCACATTGGGCAGTCCTCTTCCAAATAGTGCCTGCCGTCAGGTCTGGTGTGATGCCATATGGCATGACTCTTCCTGTTGATCAGTTCTTCAGGAGTGTACCCGAGCATGGCTGCTGCAGAGGGGTTCACGAATATCTGTTTTCCGTCGCTGTCAAGGCCTATAATACCTTCGCCTGCGGCCTCCAGAATCATCCGGTTTCTATCCGTATAATATTCAACCTCTGCTTCAGCCTTCCGGCGGGAGCTTACGTGACGGCGGATACGCTGAGAAACCAGCGATATTGCAGCAAGCACCATCACCCACGTGCCGCCATACGTAAGTACGATCAGATTGATCTCCGATCTCTCATCTTTGAAATAGGGCTCCATCGGCACGCTGACGCTGATGCCTCCCCGCACATCGCCTTCTTTGTACCCCTGCGATCCATGGCACTTCAGACAGGACTTTTCCGTGATAAAGGGGCGCATCGCCCGGAGATAAGGCTTTCCGTTTATCGAGCTGATTTCAGACATTTCCTTAACACCCTTCTCGAACTGAAGCAGGGCCTTTTTTTCCCACTCATCCGGTGCGTTCTGCTCACGCATGGGCTTCAAACTGGTAAGATGTCCCCGAATGCCGTACAACCCCGAAAAGTCATCCATCATCTGGCGCAGTGCATAGGCCGGATTCATAAGAGTCAGCTTCTTCCCAGAGGGCGTATTGATATCGCGCTCAGGGATATGGGAGAGGTTCGGGTTCGAGGGAGTTTCCCCGGTAATGGGAACATAAACGCCTCCGTGTTTCGCAATCCACTGCCTGAATGCAACATCCTTGCCGATACTTGCCCAGGCATCGCTTCTCGAACGTTCTGCTGTCTCGTGTTTTGCATGGATAACACCAGCAGCAAAAAAACCGCCTATGATTATGGTCCATGCGACCGCAATTGAGACTGCATAGACTGTGATACGTCTGTCTTCCCCGTTGGCCGTCATATCGTGGCTCCCTGGCTAAAATATAGCACCTTTTGAGCAACATATCTGAAAAAAACATGAGGAATACGGGACAGAACATCTCTTCTTTGAATTAACCCGCGCCTATCTGAGCCTCATCTGGCTGTCACTACAAACACAAACCCCACAAACATGAGAGATGCACCAAAGAATCTGCCTCTGATGTTTTCCTCCCTGAACAGGAAATACCCGTACAGCACAGCCATAAGCAGGCTCGTCCGCTTCACTGAGATCATATAGGCAACCTTGGTCAGTTTCATGGCTGACATATGGGTGATGACCATAAGGGCATAACAGATGCCGGGGGCAAACAGTCTTTGGTAAGTCTTTTTCTGCATAAATGTTTTCAGTTCACCCCTTCCCATGAACAGGGCGATCGGAACAAACGCAATATTAAGGGCAATGAAATACGTTGCCGCAAAGAAGAGCGGTGACGAATGTTCAATAGCCATTTTACCCATAGATGACGTAATGCTGTACAGCAGCGCCACGCCGATCATAAAGAGAGAACCCTGCTCCCTCCCAATCGCCCTGAGCGGTCCGAGCAGGCCCTTTTTTAATCCATCGATATTGAGGATATAACTGCCTGCTGCTATAAGGAATATGCCGCTGCCGCCCATAAGAGAGACCTTTTCGCCAAGGACAACAAAGGAGACGATGATTAAAAAAACCGGGGTAAGGGCCATAAATGGCATGGTAAGGCTGAGAGGAGAATATTTGAGGGCCTTGATGTACAAGATGACAGTGATGAGTTCTATGGGCAGCGCGATGAAAAATGCCAGATAAAAGTCCGCGTCAAGCCTTGGCCATGGCACAAGCAGGAGCGTAATGACAAGGACAGGAAGCGTAAAGAGCATCCGAAACCAGGCGACAAGGAATTCATTCTGGTCCTGCAGGGCCTTCTTGGCAAGCGCGTCGCTCGTTGCGAGGAAAAAAGCTGATGTCAGCGACAGGATAACCCATTCCACCGCAATATTTTAGAAGAAATGAAGAGAATTTGTGATAGTATAAAAAACATGAAGACATTGTATGCCCTTGTTCTTCTCTTTTCTGTATTACTTGCTGCCTGCGACGAGAAGCCCAGGAACCCGGTTGCTGTTCAGGGAGACAGGATGATCGATGCATATCACCAATCGCAGACCCTGAAGGATGAGGCAAACCTTGATGCGATCAAAAAGGCGATTCAGGCCCATCGGGCAGCTTACGACAGGTTCCCCACGGATCTCGAAGAGATCAAACCTCTGCTCTCAGCACCCGAACTGGATCTCTCGAAATACACTTACAACTCCTCTGACGGCTCAGCAGCCCTAAAGAAGTAACTTTTCTTCTGACCGGGTGGTGTTATGCAGTCCTTGCCTGATCAGGCGTTAACCCATCGTAAATTGCTGTATCTTCTCAGTTTTGTGGCAGCAGAGGATTGACAAGAAAGGCTCTCATGGTGTATAAAATATGTCTCTTGGGCGGATAGCTCAGCTGGGAGAGCGCTGCCCTTACAAGGCAGATGTCGCAGGTTCGATCCCTGTTCCGCCTACCATTTGTTTTATC
>JACRHC010000005.1 GCA_016217675.1 Nitrospirota bacterium | reverse complement strand
TTCCTGCAGAAAGCCTCAGCCCGGCATGCTGATCAAAGCCCGGAACGATCATGGTATAGACCTTAAACGCTCTTTTGTTGTGGGCGATAAAGATGTGGACATGCTCCTTGCCAGGGCTGTTGGTGCAAAGGCCATACTGGTTAAGACCGGCAAGGCAGAGACCTCAACCCATGCAGACGCTGTTGTTGACGGACTTGCTGATGCGGTCAGGACAATATTAGCCATGAGCGATGGCTAAGGTAATAAGGAGTTCGTAAGTATGAAGATATTTATATTAAAATCCCTCCTATCCTCCCTTTGCTAAAGGGAGGTATATGCCCCTCTTTAGCAAAGAGGGGTGAGGGGAGATTTTTGTGGATGACATAGAACCAATGCGCTCAATAGTAGGGAATAAGAGAACAGCCTTTAGAAAGATACTGGTCGTGAAGCCCAGTTCTCTGGGTGACGTGGTGCATAGTCTGCCGTTTCTGAACGCCGTGAAGACCTGTTTTCCAAAGACCGAGATTCACTGGGTGATCGCCAAGGGCCTTGAAGGTCTGCTTGAGGGACATCCCATGATAGACAAGCTGATCATCATCAATAAGGACCTCTGGAAAAACCTCTCTCAAACAGGCAGGACCCTGAAAGAGATCAGGGGTCTTTTCAAACAACTCAGAAATGAAAAGTATGACGTTGTGGTCGATCTGCAGGGCCTGCTTCGAAGCGGTTTGATTACATCGGCAACGCGCGCCCCGCTGAGGCTCGGCTTTCGTGAGGCGCGCGAGGGCAGCAGGCTTTTTTATACGAGCACGGTTAAAGGCGGCAGGGATATCCATGCGGTTGACAGGTACATGAAGCTCGCGGCAGAACTGGGCTGCGAGGCGCACGATATCGCATTTCCTTTTCCCCCTTCCGAAAGTTCTGTCAGCAAAACAGGCAGGCTCTCAAACCTTGGGGCCTATGCTGTCTTGGTGCCGGGCGCAAGGTGGAAGACAAAGATATGGCCTGCAGAGAGGTTCGGAAGAGTCGCCTCAATGCTGCCTTTGAGAACAGTGATCGTCGGAAGCAGTTCAGACAAGGCGCTTGCTGATGAAGTGGTGTCGTACTCGGGCGGAAAGGCACTTTCCCTGGCAGGGCAGACGAGCCTGAGGGAACTGACAGATATTATCCGGGCTGCAGAGATGGTCATCACAAACGACTCAGGTCCGATGCATATTGCAGCTGCGCTCAATGTCCCTGTTATCGCCATCTTCGGCCCGACAAGCCCGGCAAAGACAGGACCCTATGGCAGGGGCCATGTTGTTCTTCAGTCTCAGACAGGATGTCTGCCCTGCTTTAAGAGGGTATGCAAAGACCTGCGCTGCATGCAAGAGATAACGTCTGAAGCTGTTTATCAGGAAGCCATGGGCATATTGCAAAGGAGAAAGAGATGATGCTCGGTATTATCGTAACTACAGACAGGCACGGAATTCATCTTGCCGGAATTGCAAAGGCGGCGCAGGCCAAGGGTCATGCGGTGAACATTTTCCTCACGGATGAAGGCACAAGGCTGCTGCGCGACCCTGAGGTGCGTAATCTCGCCCTGCTTTCGGGGATTGAGATGAGTTTCTGTGTCCAGAGCGCAAAAAAAATCGGGACCACCTATGAAGGGATAGGTCCAGAGATCATTGCAGGCAGCCAAATGAACAATGCCATCATGAACCGTCATGCTGACAAAGTGATTGTGCTTTAGGGAGGAAGTGTAATGAAAATTCTGCATATTTTAAATGACGGGCCGACTGATCTCTCCGGCATTATGATCAGGGAACAGCAGCGGCTGCATGAGGTGAAGGTGATTGACCTTTCGAAGAGGGACATATCCTACGATATGCTTGTTGATGACATCTTCGCGTTTGACCGGGTCATATCCTGGTAGAGAAGATATCTGCTTGGCGATCTGTATATGAAGAGCCGGTAATGACACGGTGAGGAATTCTCATGGTCTGCTCAGGAAGTATGGGGCAGAATTTCTGATCTTTTCAGGTTCTCTTTTTCTGTTTTACGTTCTCTCCATGCTGCGATTTCTTGACGACAGCAGGCTTGTCAGCTGGGAGGACGTATTTTCTGTTGTCCAGCCTCTGCGTACAGGAGTTATCCTTTGCTTCAGCCTTGTTGCAGCCTTTATGTTTTCGCGCCTTGGACTGATCGAAAGAAGACCACGGACAGCCCTT
>JACRHC010000026.1 GCA_016217675.1 Nitrospirota bacterium | reverse complement strand
TACATTTTGGCTACAGTTGAAGGGGAGAGGGAGACTGTATGCTCCGTAACCCCTTGATTTTATTGGCGGTCCCAACGGGAATCGAACCCGTGTTTTAGCCTTGAGAGGGCCACGTCCTAGACCGCTAGACGATGGGACCATGATGGCTGGGGAGAGAGGATTCGAACCCCTATAAGCAGATCCAGAATCTGCCGTCTTGCCCTTGGACGACTCCCCAAATGAATAGATTTTATATCATAAAACAGAGCTTTTTGTAAATGCTTGCGCCCTGAAACGCCCTTTATTCCTTAGGGGTCCCCTTATGCTCAAAGAGGGTCTTCACCTCGTCCATCAGCTCATTGATGTCCTTGAACTGCCGGTATACAGAGGCAAACCGCACATAGGCAACCTTGTCGAGCTCCTTGAGCGCTGCCATGATCTCCTCACCAATGGAAGAGCTCGGTATCTCCTTTTCGCCGAGACCGATAAGTTTCTTCTCGATATTGTCGACAATCTCATCGATCTTGTCAGTTTCAATAGGCCTTTTTTTGCAGGCAATGAGCAGTCCGCTCCTGATCTTGTCTGCATTGAAAGACTCCCTCCGTCCGTCCTTCTTGATAACCATGGGAGCCAGTTCCTCAACCCGTTCATAGGAAGTAAACCGCTTGCCGCACTTCAGGCATTCACGCCTGCGGCGGATGGCATTGCCCTCCTTGCTCACACGCGAATCAATGACCTTGTCTTCCTGGCTCTCGCAAAAAGGGCACTTCATGGGAGGAACGTCTCAAAGGCAGTATCAGTGATGAGGGTCATCATCATAAAAGAAGTGGCAGTATCAGTAAGGAGAGAATTTTCATTCTGTAACTGACACGGTTCACTGCATTACCGGTAGATCGGGAACTTATTGCAGAGGACCTTGACCCTCTCGGCAAATGCCTGGATCTTCCCGAAGTCTGTGCAGTTTTCGATGACAGAGGAGATGATCTCTGCTATTTCGACCATCTCTGCCCTGCCCATGCCGCGGGTCGTAATACTCGGGGTGCCGAGCCTGATGCCGCTCGTTACAGCAGGCGGCCGGGTGTCATAGGGGATGGCATTCTTGTTCACGGTTATGCCTGCCTTATCGAGTGCATCCTCTGCATCCTTGCCTGTGGTATTCTTGTTCGTCAGATCAACGAGCATGAGATGGTTGTCAGTGCCTCCGGAAATGATGCTGAATCCCCTCTTCACAAGCTCCGCTGCAAGGGTCTTTGCATTGTTGACCACATTGCTCTGATATGCACTGAACTCTTCGGTCATCGCCTCTCTGAACGCAACGGCCTTTGCCGCGATCACATGCACCAAAGGGCCCCCCTGGATGCCGGGGAAGATAACCTTGTCCACTGCTTTTGCATGCTCTGCTTTACACATGATCATGCCGCCGCGCGGCCCCCTGAGGGTCTTATGCGTCGTAGAGGTAACAAAATCAGCATACGGGACAGGCGAGGGATGGACCCCTGCAGCTACCAGTCCGGCAATGTGGGCTATGTCTGCCATCAGATAGGCCCCCGCTTCCTTCGCAATATCGGCAAAGGTCTTGAAATCAAGTATACGGGAGTATGCGCTTGCTCCGACAATAATCATGCGGGGTTTGTGCTCCTGTGCAAGCTTCCTCACCTGATCATAGTCTATTACGCCGTCCTTGTTCACCCCATAAGAGTAATTCTTATACAGGGTGCCCGAGAAGCTGACAGACGCACCGTGGGTAAGGTGGCCGCCATGGCTGAGGCTCATGCCGAGGATCGTATCTCCGGGCTTGATAGCCGCAAAATAGACAGCCATATTCGCCTGGGACCCTGAGTGGGGCTGCACATTCACATGCTCTGCACCGAAGATCTTCTTTGCCCGCTCGATTGCAAGAATTTCAACCGCATCGGCATATTCACAGCCGCCGTAATATCTTTTTGACGGGTATCCTTCAGCATACTTATTCGTAAAAATAGAGCCCTGTGCCTCAAGGACTGCCTGACTTGCATAGTTTTCTGATGCGATAAGCACGATCTTCTCATGCTCTCTGTTCTTTTCCTTTTCAATGGCATCAAAAACTTCGGGATCGCTGATCTTCAGGCTGTCATTTATCATCGCTGTTAATGGTTTCCTCTATCTTTTTGATTTTGTT
>JACRHC010000027.1 GCA_016217675.1 Nitrospirota bacterium | reverse complement strand
GACAGCTTTTCCCTTATCATATTTCTTGGTGACACCTACAAGGACGCGAAATTGGTAGACTGTCGAATGTGATTAGCACATATTGCAGCACTCAGAAATGTTTATTTCGAGTGCTTTAAAACAGGCCCCGGTCAAGGGAGCGGTACTGGATTGCCTCAGAGATATGGCTTGCTGATATCGCCTCAGCGTGCTCCATATCAGCAATAGTGCGGGAAAGCTTCAGTATGCGTGAATAGGCCCGTGCGGACAGGCCGAGTTTCTGCATTGCTGTTTCAAGAAGATTTACGGCATCAGGGCCTAACTTGCAGTATTTTTTGATATGGCGGGTCTTCATCTGGCCGTTGCTGTAGATCTTGTCGGCTTTGAAACGATCAAGCTGAAGGTTCCGCGTCTGCACTACCCGGTCCCTGATCTTCTCAGATGTCTCCCCCTCGTAATCAGTAGATAACTCCTTGTATGGCACTGCCGGCACTTCAACATGAATGTCGATCCTGTCCAAAAGAGGGCCTGACATCTTCCGCCTGTACCGCTGGATCTGGCCCGGGGCACAGGTGCAGGCATGTTTCGGGTCGCTGAGGTACCCGCAGGGGCAGGGATTCATGGCGCTTACCAGCATAAAGGAAGCAGGATAGGTTATGGATGCGAGGGAGCGGGATACGGTAACCTCACCGTTTTCGATCGGCTGTCTCAGGACTTCAAGCGCGTTTCTCTTGAATTCCGGCGTTTCATCGAGGAACAGCACGCCGTGATGAGCAAGGCTGACCTCGCCCGGCTTTGGGACCTGGCCGCCGCCGATAAGTGCAACATCGGATATGGTATGGTGAGGCGCCCGGTATGGCCGCGTTGCCAGAAGCGGCTGACCATCCCTGAGCAGGCCGGCAACACTGTGTATGCGTGTTGTTTCCAGTGCCTCATCAAAGGTCATCTGAGGGAGAATGGTGGGGAGCCTTTTGGCGAGCATGGTCTTGCCTGAGCCGGGTGGCCCGATAAGAAGAACATTATGTCCACCTGCTGCAGCAACCTCCAGGGCACGCTTTGCATGCTCCTGGCCCTTCACCTCTGAAAAATCCTCTTCGTAAGAAGAGAACTCCTGCATATTAGTGGTGATGTCCGCGGTATAAGGCAAAAGACTCTTTTCATGCCGCAGGAAAGCAACTAAGTCAGGAAGGCTCCTGACCCCGATAACCTGAACCCCGGATACCACCGCAGCCTCAGGAGCATTCTCCTCAGGGACGATAAGCCCTTTTAAACCGAGGTCCCGGACCTTCAGGGCCATCGAAAGAGAGCCGCGTACTGGCTTAACCCTGCCGTCAAGAGATAGTTCGCCGGTGAAGACATATCCCCTGATCGCTTCAGGTTCGATCAATCCTTCAGAGGTTATGATGCCGATGGCGATCGGGAGATCAAAGGAAGAGCCTTCTTTTTTCAGGTCTGCAGGTGCGAGATTTACCGTGATCTGTTTAAGCGGAAAATTGAATCCGATATTCTTGAGCGCTGCCCTTACCCTGTCCCGGCTTTCCTTTACCGCAGCATCCGGCAGGCCTACCATCGAGAAATGAGGGAGGCCCCGCGAAGAGATATCGACTTCTACCTCCACCGGAAAAGCCTCAATGCCGATGATGCTTGCGGAAAGGACCTTTGAGAGCATGAATTGAAAACCCCTCCAAAATTCTAAAACAGAATAGCATTAACCGGAAACAAAGGCAAGAATGCGTAAACATCCCCAAGGCATACCTGCAAGGTTGAGTTTGCAGCTTCAAAGAACGATCGGCATTATGAACAGTCAGCAGGGCCTTCCTTATCTTTGGTGATAGCCAGGAGGATAGGGCGCATATTCATCGCTATCCCATAAGCGGTTCTTTACCTCAGGTCTGCACTGAATAATGCCTTTTCTGCAGAGTTCGTCTCTCCATTCGTATTTCAGCAGGAACTTCTCGACAGGGATATTCTCAGGTTCAAACTCGACCTTCACAACAGGCGAGTAATGTTCACTGCCAAAACCTGTTCCTGCTTCGTCCTTTGCAGTCCTTTTTGCTTCACTTCTTGGCGCTGAAGGCGCTGCCGGTGCGCCCTGCGCCTTGCCAAGAGATCTTTCCTGCTCGTGGAGCACAGCAGGCCTCTGCTTTTCGCGGAACACGGCAACAGCAATTATGCCCATTGCAGAGGTATCACTGAATGTCCTGACAGAATAGGAATCAGCGCTGCTGGTAAAATAGAACCGGTTCACCTTTTCATCGCTTGTCCTCCAGCCTTCCAGCCGTGCATGTCCGTAGGGTTCGACAATATACATCATTTCGCTGCTGTTTAGAGACGACTTCTTGCCGGTGATGATATTCCTGCCGTCAACAGCGATCACGACCCCGATCCTTTCGGACAGGTGGTTCCTGATCAGGATGTTGTAGTTTTCTCCTTTTCTTGCTTCGAGATACTGCTTGAGTACATAGGTTGATCCGGTGTTGTATTCTTTGTGTGGTATGAGCTGAAATACATTACCACTGTCTGAGACAACCTCCACATCCACGTGTCTGCCCTGTGATGCAGATGCCTGAACTGCCATCAATACCATAACGATCCCTAAGATTGCTGCATTTACTGTTTTCATGCTCTTCTCCTTTCTGTGATGGTCTTTAATGGGTTAGACAGAAGAAGAGAGAAAAAAGTTCCCGAGGGGGAGAGGATAATCATTCAGAGGGTTGGATTTTATATTTTTTGTTTTTCATTAGCCCTCCCACCATTTGCCCATACAATTGCGAAGACACTCGAGCTGCTGGAGATGCAGAAGAAAGGTGAATAAGAAATCCTGACGATGTTTTGGTTCAAATCCTCTCTTCCGGCGCAGTTTTCGGACCAACATCTTCCATCTTTTTGGCCAATGCCTTCCAGTCGCACTCTTGAAGGTTCAGGACCCGGGTGTTGAGGACCTTATTTTTGACCGCCTGGATCCGATCAACCTCCTTTGTGATGCCATAAAAGGGAAGCATGGTAAAAAAAGCCTGATCGGTAAAGTCCTGCAGCGGGGTCAGGACATCCTCTCTTCTTGAATGAAATGCGTCTTCGCCTTCTCCGCACGGTTTCGTGAAAACGATGAACTGCCGGCAGGCAACAGGCCGCACCGGATAGATCGAACAGGCATTATTGAGAAGGAACGGGCAGGGAGGTTTTCCCTCATGGCCTGCAAGCTGCTCCATAAGAACTGTCCGGGTTTGCCCTGTCATCTTTTCGATTGCGAACCAGTATATGCCTGCCAACTCAAGGGGATAGACCGGAATATCAGCGTGCGTTTTACAGCAGGCACCGCATCCTTCGCTGCATGCCAACCGCCTCTGTGTCTTCCTCTTCTCCCGTCTTATGGCAATATCAACGCCTCTGTCGATAATCTCGTACGCATCAAGGAGCATCGAAAGCCAGGCAAAGCGCGCCTCGTCTTCAGGGGAATTAAAGCGTTTTATCTGTGCGTCAGCTGACTTTCTGGGGTTTTTCATTTTTTATACCTATAGTCTGTGAAATCGCAAAATACCATTGGATGCTGATTTGATTGTCTATTATAACAAGACTGTTTCTTTTCACGTGCCTTTTGATCAGATATAATTAGGCTAATGAAAATGGAACAATAGTTTTCATTATATTTTCGATATTGTTACAATAAATACCTTCACCTATGGGTGGTTGGAAACATAGATGAGCAGTGCCGAGATGATAGCATGAGACTATGAAATCAAAGAGGTAGTAATTTATGATCGAACGATATACACGAAAAGAGATGGGAAGGCTTTGGGAGCCTGAAAACAGGTTCCGGAAGTGGCTCGATGTCGAGATCGCTGCATGCGAGGCATGGGCCGATCTTGGCAAGATCCCCAGGGCTGCGCTTGCGGTGATAAAGAAGAAGGCCGGTTTTGATGTCAGGCGCATTGACGAAATAGAGGCTGTGGTGAAGCATGACGTTATAGCTTTTCTCACCTCTGTTGCTGAAAAGGTTGGGCCCGAGTCGCGGTATGTCCATAAAGGGCTCACTTCATCCGACATTGTGGACACGGCACAGTCCCTGCTCATGAAAGAGGCTGCAGGTATCATTATCAAGGACCTCAAGGGCCTCATTGCAGTCTTGAAAGAGCAGGCATTCAGATATAAGAACACGATCTGTATCGGCAGGAGCCATGGCGTGCACGCAGAGCCGATGACCTTTGGGCTTAAGTTCACGCTCTGGTATGAAGAGGCGAAAAGGAACCTCGAAAGGATGGAAAAGGCACGAAAGATAATCAGCATCGGCAAATTCTCCGGAGCTGTCGGAACTTTTTCGAACATCCCTGTTGCGATCGAAGAGAAGGTCTGCAAAAAGCTCAGTCTCAAGCCTGAGCCGATTGCGACCCAGGTGGTGCAGCGTGACCGGCATGCCGAATACCTTTCGACCCTTGCGATAATCGCTGCATCCATTGAAAAGATCGTCATCGAGATCAGGCACCTTCAGAGGACCGAGGTGCTTGAGGCAGAGGAGCCGTTTGCAAAGGGGCAGAAGGGGTCGTCGGCAATGCCGCACAAGCGCAATCCTGTCGGCTGCGAGAACCTCTCCGGCCTTGCGCGGGTGGTAAGGACCAATGCGCTTGCAGCGCTTGAGAATGTTGCGCTCTGGCACGAGCGTGATATTTCGCACTCCTCTGTAGAGCGGGTGATCATTCCGGACAGCACGATACTCGTGGATTACATGCTGAACCGGCTGACGGGCATTCTTTCCGGCCTGCAGGTGTACCCGGAGCGGATGATGGAGAACCTGAACAGGAGCTATGGCCTCTATAACTCCCAGAACATGCTGATCAGTCTTACGGAGAAGGGTATGTCGCGTGAAGATGCATATGCACTGGTCCAGAAGAATGCGATGATGAGCTGGAAAACGAGGAAACAGTTCAAGACGCTTTTATCAAAGGACAGAGAGGTGAAAAAATATCTCTCCGCAAAAGAGCTGAATAATATCTTTGACCTTAATAATTATTTCAGGAATATTGATTATATTTTCAAGAGAGTATTTGGCAAGGCCTGAGTGGAATTACAGCGATGCCCTTGATCTATCGGTATAAATCGCCTGCTGTTACGGGCGCACAGAAGAAAGACCTTCTTGCACTTGCGAGGAAGATTATCCCGGGCTCCATAAAGAACATCGAGACAGAGTTCTGTTTTTATATCGATGCCTCTGCCCCATTGACGCCGGATGAGTCGGAACTTCTGCGCTGGCTTTTGAGCGAAACATTTGAGCCTGACCAATATTCCGAAAACAGTTTTTTCACCCATCACCCATCACCCATCACCCGGCCTCAGGCGGACCCGCCGGGGCGGGCTTATCACTGCCTCGTGGAGATCGGCCCCCGCATGAACTTTACTACGGCCTGGTCAACGAATGCTGTTGCGGTCTGCCATTCCTGCGGCCTCACGAAGATATCCCGCATTGAGCGGTCAAGAAGATTCCTCTTTATATTCGACAAAAAGCGAACTGCTGCTGAAGATCTGGCAGCCTTTAGCTCATCACTCATCACTCGTTACTCATCACTTCTTTATGATCGCATGACAGAGTGCGTGTACCCTGAGCAGCTCAGGACCTTTGAAACAGGCATCACCCCGGAGCCGGTCATGTCGATCCCCCTGATCGAGGAGGGAAGAACTGCGCTTGAGAAGATCAACAGGGAGCTGGGTCTTGGCCTCGATGACTGGGACATTGACTATTACTATGACCTCTTTGTGAAGGACATTGGCAGAAACCCGACCAATGTGGAATGCTTTGATCTGAGCCAGTCGAACAGCGAACACTCGCGCCACTGGTTCTTCAGGGGCAGGCTTGTTGTTGATGGCAAAGAAGTGCCGGGCAATCTGATGAAGATCATCAAACAGACCCTTGATGCAAAACCCGGAAACAGTATCATTGCTTTCAAGGACAACTCAAGTGCGATAAGAGGTTATGAGATCGAGACGATCATCCCTGAAATGCCGGGAAAGGTATCACGGTTCAATAAGGTGCAGCGCGACTATAACATTATCTTTACCGCTGAAACGCATAATTTCCCCAGTGGTGTGGCGCCGTTTCCTGGGGCTGAAACAGGAACAGGAGGCAGGATCAGGGATGTGCAGGCAACAGGAACAGGCTCTCTTGTTATTGCAGGCACTGCTGCTTATTGTGTCGGAAATCTGCAGATCCCGGGGTATGAATTGCCATGGGAAGACAGCTCTTTTGCCTATCCTGCCAATCTTGCAAGCCCCCTGACCATCGAGATACAGGCAAGCGACGGTGCATCAGACTACGGCAATAAGTTTGGCGAGCCTATGATCCAGGGGTTTACCCGTTCATTAGGTCTGAGGCTGCCTGACCATGAGCGGAGAGAATGGCTCAAGCCGATCATGTTCACTGCAGGTGTCGGTCAGATGGATGCGAGACATTCGGAAAAGAACGCACCGGCAAAAGGCATGCTCGTTACCAAGGTCGGCGGCCCTGCATACCGCATTGGCATGGGCGGCGGCGCAGCCTCAAGCATGATCCAGGGCCAGAATGTTGCTGAACTCGATTTTAATGCTGTGCAGCGCGGCGATGCCGAGATGGAGCAGAAGATGAACAGGGTGATCCGGGCATGTGTCGAGCTTGGCGACCGCAACCCGATTGTGTCCATTCATGACCAGGGAGCAGGAGGCAACTGCAATGTGGTCAAGGAGATCATCTATCCTGCGGGCGCGAAGATAGAGATCAGAAAGATCCAGCTTGGAGATGCTACGCTTTCGGTGCTTGAAATATGGGGCGCAGAGTATCAGGAGCAGAATGCCCTGCTTATCAGCCCTGAACGGTCAGAGGAGTTTCTTGGCCTCTGCAGAAGAGAGAAGGTCCCGTGTGCATTCATCGGAGAGATATCGGGTGACGGATATATTGTACTTCATGACGAGACAGACGGCAGCACGCCTGTCAACCTGCATCTCGAAAAGATCCTCGGCAGTATGCCGCAAAAGACATTTGTTCTCGACCGGATAAAACGTCAAAGAAGCCCTCTTGTCCTTCCGGAAGGGCTTACGGTAAGGGACGCCCTTGACCGCGTGCTGAGGCTTATTTCTGTTGGTTCAAAAAGATTTCTCGCAAGCAAGGTAGACCGCTCAGTTACCGGCCTGATTGCGCAACAACAGTGCGTCGGGCCGCTCCAGCTTACGGTCTCTGACGTGGCTGTCATAGCACAGAGCCATTTCGGAACAACCGGTGCTGCCATCTCGATCGGCGAGCAGCCGTTAAAAGGCCTTATCGATCCGGCTGCAATGGCAAGGATGTCCGTGGCAGAGGCTGTTACGAATATCGTCTGGGCAAAGATAAGCGGCCTTGAGGACATCAAATGCTCGGGCAACTGGATGTGGGCTCCCAAGCTTCCGGGTGAGGGCGCTGATCTTTATGATGCTGCCATTGCGATGCGGGACATCATGATCGGGCTCGGTATTGCGATCGACGGCGGCAAGGACAGCCTCTCGATGGCAGCAAAAGTGACGAACGCTGACAACACGACCGAGATCGTAAAGTCACCAGGGACTCTGGTCATCTCTGCGTACGCGACCTGTCCGGATATTCACAAGGTCATAACCCCTGACATCAAGCAGCCGGGGAAGAGCAGACTTATTTTTATTGATATGGGCAAAGGCAGCAGGACCGGCGGATCAGCTCTTGCGCAGTGCTTTGGACAGGCGGGAAATGAGTCGCCTGACGTTGATGATGTTGCTCTCCTGAAGAACGGATTTTCTGCGATCCAGGAGTTTATCGAACAAGGGCTGATACTCTCAGGTCATGACAGGAGCGACGGCGGCCTCATTACCACGCTTCTTGAAATGGCCTTTGCAGGAAACTGCGGCATAGAGGTGAATATCAGCGGTCAGCAGTCAGCGGTCAGCAGTCAGGAACCGAATCGTGGGCCAATTCAACTTTTATTTTCTGAAGAGCTCGGTCTGGTGATCGAATACCTGCCGAAACAGGGGAAAAAGATCAGGAAGATCCTGGAAGAAAAAGGGCTTCCCTATCAATGCATCGGCAGGACCACCAGAAAGAAGAAGATCATTATTTCGGTAAACAATGAAGAAGTGCTGAACGAAGATATGAGGGTCCTCAGAGGGGTCTGGGAAGAGACGAGTCATCAGTTGGACATACTCCAGAGGAATCCTTTATCGGCAAAGGAAGAAAAAAAGGTCATCTATAACCGAAAGGGACAGACCTTTAAGCTTTCTTTTACGCCGGAGATTACAGCATCAGAAATCCTTGAACGGACTGACAAGCATAGGGTTGCCGTTATCCGCGAAGAGGGCAGCAACGGAGACAGGGAGATGACCTCAGCCTTTTTTCAGGCAGGGTTTGAGGTCTGGGACGTGACCATGACCGATTTTCTTGACCGGAAGGTGAACCTTGAGCATTTCAGGGGTGTGGTCTTTGTCGGCGGGTTCAGTTATGCAGATGTGCTCGATTCTGCAAAGGGCTGGGCAGGCGGTATTCGGTTTAACAGGCATATCTGGCAGCAGTTCCAGACTTTTTATAACAGGCCTGACACCTTCAGCCTCGGTGTCTGTAACGGGTGCCAGCTTTCTGCTCTCCTTGGATGGGTGCCATGGCAGGGCATAGATAACAAAGACCAGCCGCGGTTCATCCATAATACATCCGGAAGGTTTGAGTCACGCTTCTCATCCTTAATGATCCTTGAAAGTCCATCGATCATGCTGAAGGGTATGGAGAACTCAGTGCTGGGCATCTGGGTTGCTCATGGGGAAGGCCATGCCTATTTCCCGGACAGTTCAATAAAGGAACGGGTTCTTCGCGAAGGCCTTGCCCCTGCACGCTATGCAGACGATAACGGCAACCCTACCGAGGTCTATCCCTTTAACCCTAATGGCTCGCCTGAAGGCATTGCAGCGCTCTGCTCACCTGACGGCAGGCATCTTGCCATCATGCCTCATCCGGAGCGGGTTTTTCTGAAATGGCAGTGGGCCTATATGCCGGAGCAATGGGAAAAAGAACTAAAGGCATCGCCGTGGCTCAGGATGTTCCAGAATGCCCTGCAGTGGTGTGAAAGACAGTAAGCTGACAGATCCCCGAATAATAGTGCCCCTGTCGCTGTGGGAAGTCGGAGTCTCCGAACGAGAAAAAGATTTAATTGGTGCCGAAGAGGGGACTCGAACCCCTACAGCGTTTCCACCACCAGAACCTGAATCTGGCGCGTCTGCCAATTCCGCCACTTCGGCACGAAGGTTATTATATTAAGCTCAGAGAAGAAACTTGTCAACCTGGCCCTGAATGAAATTTATTGAGAAAAACCCTATCTCCTGATCCTGAGAATGCCGTCCATCTGGGTGATCTTGTGCATGAGCGACTTGAGCTGCGTGAGGTCCTTCACCTCAATGATAAGGGTTATATGGCCTTTCTTGTCCTGCGTCGATGCTGCTTCAAGGTGGACGATATTGATATTGAGCGATGAGATGAGTGCGCTCAGATTTGCGAGAATGCCGGGCTTGTCAACTGTTTCGACATAAAGCTTGGTGTTTGCCGTGCTTTGTAAAGACGGCTGCCACTCAACATCCACGAGCCGTGCATTCTCGATTGCCAGCCTGTCAAGGTTCATACAGTCCTTTCGGTGGATCGTAACACCTTTGCCGATCGTGACAAAGCCGACAAGACTGTCGCCCGGCACAGGGAAGCAGCATTTGCCGGTATGGTAGAGGATATCGTCAATGCCCTTGATGCTGATACCTTTATGTTCTTTTATCGGCCTCCTGATCTTTACTGCCTCTTCTTCGGTAACCTCTTTTTCCGGCCTGAGCCGGTTGATCACCTGGTGCGGGGTGATCTTGCCGAAGCCGACGGCCACAAAGAGTTCTTCGAGATTACCCACGCCTAATGCCTTTGCCACATTTAGTATCTCGTCCGATTTCATCAGAGCGTGGCTCATGCCATGCTTCCTGAAGTCATTTTCGAGGAGCTTGATGCCGAGCTCAACGCTCTGTGCCCGTTCTTCTGCCTTGATCCACTGCTTTATGCGGGTCTTTGCCCTCTGGGTGACGACGAACTTGAGCCAGTCCCTGCTTGGGCCATGCGTTGGCGAGGTGATGATCTCGACGGTATCGCCGTTTCTCATCTTGTATTTCAAAGGGACGATCTTGCCGTTGATCCTTGCGCCGACGCACTTGTGGCCAATTTGGGTATGGATGCTGTAGGCAAGGTCAACTGGTGTTGAACCGAGAGGCATCTCTTTTACCTCGCCTTTGGGAGTAAACACATAGACCACCTCGGGCACGACCTCTCCCTTGAGAGCCTCGAGAAAATCGACCGCATTCGGCTCATCTTTCTGCACCTGCACCAATTCCCTGAGCCAAGTAATATACTTGTTGTTGTTTTCGTCAATTGTCCCCTTTTCCTTATATTTCCAGTGAGAGGCAATACCCTGTTCAGCCACCCTGTTCATCTCGTCAGTCCGTATCTGAAACTCTACCCGCTCGCCTTTAGGACCGATGACCGTAGTATGAAGGGATTGGTACATGTTCGACTTGGGCACGCCGATATAGTCCTTGAATTTTCCGGGGATGGGTGTCCAGAGGGAGTGAATAATGCCGAGGATCGCGTAGCAATTGGCATTGGTGTCTGTAATGATCCTGACGCCAATGACATCATGGATCTCTTCAAAGGTGATCCTCTGCTTCTGCATCTTCTGGTAGATGCCGTAAAAGTGTTTTACCCGTCCCTTGACTTTGCCGGGAAGGCCCTCTTCTTTGAGCTGCTGTTCGATAAGGGAAACGACTTCTTTTATGTACCCTTCCTGTTCTTCCCTGCGCGTCGCGACTTTCTTTACCAGATCATCGTACAGCTGGGGCATAAGATACTTAAAGCTCAGGTCTTCAAGCTCGGTTTTAAGCCATCCGATGCCGAGCCTGTTTGCGATTGGTGCATAGATCTCAAGCGTCTCAGCTGCAATACGCTGCTGCTTGGCCTCAGACAGGAACTGGAGCGTCCGCATATTATGGAGCCGGTCAGCGAACTTGATGAGCATGACCCGGATGTCCTCTGACATGGCAAGCAGCATCTTTCTGAAGTTTTCAGCCTGTGCCTCCTGCTTTGTTCTGAACTCGACCTTGGCCAGTTTTGTAAGGCCTTTTACGATAAAGGCTATCTCTTTCCCGAAGATGACCTTGATGTCATCCATCGTAACGTCAGCATCTTCAACCGTATCATGGAGCAGGCCGGAGGCGATCGAAAGCGTGTCCATCTTCATGTCAGCAAGGATATAGGCAACGGCAAGGGGATGATTGATATACGGGGAACCTTCGCTTCTTTTCTGGCTGCAGTGGGCCTCGCGCGAGAAATGATATGCCCGCTGAACAGAATTAAAATCAGCGTCCTGGCTGTAGGAGCGGACCTTATCGATGAGCCCGGTTAGGGATAATGTCTCAGACATAGCCTATTATACTGTGAAACCGCGAAGAGTGAACAGTGAGACACCAAAACCCCTCGCTGCTCGATCAGGCAATTATACTGACCAACCCCAAAGCCTATGCTCTCAGCAGCCTCTCCTGGAGAAGATCCTGGAGATCTCTTCTTCCGTCAAGCACGCAATATACATATACAGCACGTCCTATCACCTGATAAATAATCCGATATGGTTTAAAAAAGACCTCCCGGTATTCCGTCACGCTGATCCGCTCAAGCTCCGGCGGAATATGCCCCCTTAGCGGCAATGCTTCAAGCTTCATTACGGTCTTTTCGAGGCTATCAAGAAGCCGAACAGCCTTTTCAGGTGAGTCGTTACGAAATACATAGCGGTAAATTTCCTGGAGGTCCCGTTCCGCCTCTGCAACAACGAAAACAGAGTATTTCATCAAGCAGGCTCTTTGTCTGCCTTTCCCCGAATAGACTGAAAGGCTGCAGCCGCAGGCCGAAAACTTCCCGCTTCAACGTTTCTCCTGCCCATGGCGAGAATCTTGAGCATGGCCATGCTTTCACGGTCCTTCTCGTATTCAATGATATCCTGAAGCACTGCGCGGGCCTTGCCGTTCAGCGTGATCACAACGGGGCTCCGGCTGCCCGAGAGCTTACTGATGACTTCTGACGCATGGGCTTTGATATAACTGATCGGCTTTACCTGTTCACTCAACTTCATGATACCGTCCTCCTTACAAGACTATATTTAGTCTCTATTATAGTCTATAACATCAGGAAAGGGTGTATGTCGCATTGCATGGAACTCATGCAATGCCTTGCTATTTTGAGGGGCATCTGATAATTTTCCTGCAGAATGCGTATCAATATTGGCAGATGGACAGAAGACGAGCTGGACCGTATTATTCGTGAGGCGGCAAAGATTGCTGATGCTGGTGAGCGTATTGCCTTAATCTCAGAGAAGTTCCTCGGCGTAGCATACCAGGAAAACACCTTGATCGGAGATCAGCATACAGGCGAAGAGCTTGTGATCGATCTGGGCGGCATGGACTGCTTCACCTTTCTTGATTATATCGAGGCCATGAGATTGTCGAGGTCTTTTTCAGACGTTCTGGATAGACTTAAGCAGGTGAGGTACAGAGGGGGCCTGATCTCATACAGGTCAAGGAACCATTTTTTTACTGACTGGGCTGAATACCGTCATGGACTTATCAGTGATGCAACAGAGGAGATCGGACCGGGTAAGGTGAAGAAGGTGCAAAAGACGTTGAACCGAAAAGACGATGAGACTCTTTTTCTGAATGGGATAGAACCTGTTGACAGGACAATTACCTTTGTCCCTGCAGATGAAATTAATGAAGCAGTGCTGCAGAGTCTGAAGACAGGCGACTACGCAGGCATCTATTCCGAACAAGTAGGCCTTGACGTGTCTCATGTCGGGATTATTATCAGGACTGGAGCATCTCTTTTCCTGCGGCATGCCTCCTCATCACGTAATCTTCGCAAAACAGTCGATCAGGATTTCATGCAGTATATGAAGGGCAAGCCCGGCCTTGTCGTCCTGAGGCCTGTCTGATGTTTAAGATAATCTTCAGCAGGCGTATGCTCGTCTCTTTTATCATGGGCTTTGCCTGCGGACTGCCGCTGCTTCTGACCTCAACGGTCTTGCAGGCCTGGATGAAAGACTCGGGTGTGGATCTGACCGTCATCGGTCTTATGGCACTTGTTGGACTCCCGTATACCCTGAAGTTTCTCTGGGCTCCTTTTTTTGACAGATTCACGCTTTCCCTGGGCCGCAGGCGGGGCTGGCTGATGGTTGCACAAGTTTCCCTTGTTTTTGCGATAGCAGGGCTTGGCTTTACGGATCCCGCCCTGAACCCGGCGGTGATGGTTTTTTCGGCCCTGCTCGTAACTTTTTTCAGTGCTTCCCAGGACATTGTTGTTGATGCTTACAGGCGAGAAGATCTGGCAGATGAAGAGCTTGGGCTTGGTTCTTCTTTTTACATTAACGGGTACCGGGTCGGTATGCTGCTGGCCTCAGGGGGAGGTCTGATCCTTGCCGACTACCTCTCATTCACTATGGTTTATCTGATCATGGCAGCCTGTATGCTGCCTGGCATCATCACCACACTCCTGACGCCAGAGCCAATGGTTTCAGGCGGAACGCCCAAAACTCTGCGGGAGGCTATTGTCGAGCCGTTAGCGGAATATTTCAGCAGGGAGAATGCTCTCCTCATCCTCGCCTTTGTCCTTTTGTACAAGCTCGGGGATACTATGGCAAGTGCGATCACAACGCCCTTTTATCTTGATATAGGTTTCTCAAAGACCGAAATCGGCGCTGTGGTTAAGCTCTTTGGTTTCTGGGCGACTCTTGCAGGAAGTCTGACAGGCGGATTAATGATGCTTCGTATCGGGATCAACCGTTCGCTCTGGATATTTGGGTTCCTCCAGGCAATATCGACCGCTGGTTTTGCAATTCTCGCACGGATCGGCCATAGCCTGCCTGCGCTCTCCGGAGTCATCGCTTTTGAGAACCTCACGGCCGGTATGGGTACTGCTGCCTATGCCGCGTTTATGGCAAGTCTTACGAATAGAAAATTCACTGCCACACAATATGCACTTCTCAGCAGTCTCATGGGAGTTCCCCGGGTGCTGGCTTCTGCGCCGACCGGTTTTCTTGCAAAATATATGGGCTGGGAGCGTTTCTTTATCTTCTGTGTTGTTATCGCACTTCCGGGGATGATGCTTCTCCTGAAATTCGCACCCTGGGCTCCAAAAAATAAGAAAAGTATAAAGATCGCATGATTCACATGTTTTTGAATCCCTGAAGATGGGCAGGCAATCAGGTTGACATGTCATGTGACGCTGAAGATGCTTGCAAAAAAATGAAAAGCATGAGAATATCAATGCTGCACAACGAGTTAGCAAAGGGGAGGGAAAACTACGATTGGTCAAGTCTAATCTTCTGAGGGGAATTATTCTGGTATCACTCTGTTCAGTTGTGTTCCTTCCAATCTATACCTTTTTTTTCCTTTATCCATCCTTTGACAAGTTTCTCACCGAAAGGACAGAAGAAGAGGC
Organism: Nitrospirota bacterium; assembly: GCA_016217675.1. Taxonomy (GTDB): domain Bacteria; phylum Nitrospirota; class Thermodesulfovibrionia; order Thermodesulfovibrionales; family UBA6898; genus UBA6898. The sequence goes on along the minus strand of JACRHC010000027.1, from coordinate 50,876 downwards.
TGTCAGGTTCGCTGCGCATCTCGCTTCCCGGCTGATTTCCGTGAAAGCCGGGTTGACCAAAGACGTGATAACTCCTGCATTCAGGCTGGCAATAGAGCAGAGCGCCAGGGATATGCAGCTGGTGAAAGTGAAGGTGTTTGCGCCGTCAGGGGAGATTATCTATTCTACGGAGGCGAAAGACATTGGCGAGATAAACCGCAAGAAGTACTTTATTGAGGTCGTTGCCAGCGGTGGCAACTATACCCAGGTGGTGAGGAAGTCATCACAGTCTCTTGAGGGGCAGGTAATGACCAGGGATGTTGTTGAGGCCTATGTGCCGCTCATGGAGGGGAAACAGTTTATCGGAGCCTTTGAGCTGTACTACGATATAACGAAAAGCAGGGAAAGGCTCGGCAGGCTCATTTCAGGTTCATCAGTGCTCGTTTTTGTTGTTGCCCTGAGCCTTCTTGTAGGAGTTGTCATCAGTGCCATGAATGCAAACCGGAGCATTCGCTTACGGGACAGGGCTGAAGAGGAACTGAGAAAGCATCAGGAAGATCTGGAAAGGCTGGTTGAAGGAAGAACCCAGGAGATTGTGCAGGCTCACGAAAAGATTAAAAAAGAGATGCTTGACAGGAAACAGGCTGAGAACTCTCTGAGGGATACTGAGGCTAAGTATAGGTCTCTTGTCGAATCGACCGAGGATTCGATCTACCTGGTAGACAGCGAGTATCGTTATCTTTTTATGAACAAGAAACATTATATGCGGATGGGTCTGCTGCCGGATCAGTTCCTTGGCCATTTTTATCATGAATTTCACTCGTCCGAAGAGACCGCACAGTTCATGGCACATGTTAATCAGGTTATTGAAACAGGAGAATCATGCCAGAACGAACATATGAGCAAACGTGACAATAGATATTTTCTTCAAACCCTGAGCCCGGTAAAGGACCAGGAGGGCAGCATCGTTGCGATAACGGTCATTTCGAAGGACATCAGTGACCGCAAGCGTATGGAAGAGGAACTGCGGTCGCTTTCACTGACTGATGAGCTGACCGGACTGTATAACCGCAGAGGGTTTCTTGCTCTGGCCGACCAGTATTTCAAGATCGTAAACCGTATGAAGAATAAGATATCGATCCTCTATGCTGACCTCGATGACCTCAAGACCATTAATGATACTTTTGGCCATACAGAAGGCGACAAGGCAATAATTGAGGCCGCAGGAATCCTGCGGGAAACCTTTCGGGAGTCTGATGTTGCCGCGCGGATCGGCGGCGACGAGTTCGTAGTTATGCCTGCCGTTATCAGCAATGTCTCGCTCGATATGGTCATTGAGCGCCTGCATAAGAATATTGCTCAGGTCAATGCCCAGCCCGGCAGAAGCTATCAGATATCGATCAGTTATGGTATTGCGTATTATGATCCTGAGCAGCCCTGCACAATCGAGGAACTTCTGAACCGGGGGGACAGGATGATGTATGAGAATAAGAAAAGCAAGAACCACAGGGCCTGATTAACTTTGCCCCGGACATCCCTGTTCAGGAGGTAACTATGGCATATCTCGAGTGGAACGATACATTCAGCGTTCATGTGCGGGAATTTGATGAGCATCATAAACGGATTGTTGACATGATTAACGAGCTCCGTGAAGTCATGGAGCAGGGCACAGACCATGCCGGAGTGGCTGATATGGTCCACAATCTTATTGACTATGCCTCGATCCACTTCAGGGCGGAAGAGCGTTATATGGCACAATTTGGTTTTGCCGGATACGAGGCACATGAAGCAGAACATGACCGCTTTATTGAACAGGTGCTGGGATTTCAGAAAAGGATGAGCATAGGAGAGACGGTGGTCCCTGATGAACTTTTGAGGTTTCTGAAAGACTGGCTCGTAAAGCATATCCTTGGCACTGACAAACAATATTCTCAATTTTTTAACGGTAAGGGCCTCCAATAAACCATTCTTTCTTATATCTCTTTGTCACGGGAAATATGATCCAGCTCATTTTATCCTGCTGTTATTTTTGAGATACTATGTCAATAATGAGGCAGCGGGGATGAAACATTGCATAGATATTTCCTGAAAGAATACGGTTCCTGGGGCGTTATGACCATGGCCTACCTGACAGGCCTTGTTGCAGCCCCTCAGGTCAATATGAAGGCTTTCGCAGGCTTCTTTGCCCTGGCGTTCCTTATCAATGCCAAACAGGCGGCTACGATCTGGATGCGGACTGCAGCAGAGAAGGGTATTGCGCCGGGGATCATCTTTGCAATACAGATTTTAATTGCCTCTGCGCTGCTTTTTCCTCTCTATCAACAGTATGACTTTCTTTCACTGCTCCCCTTTGCTGTCTTCCCCGCCTCATACCTCCTGTCCCTGAAAGTATTCGGAGAACATGCCATCATTACCGAGGTGCTCGGCTTTGTGCTTCTGTCACTCGCCGCTCTTGCAGCAAAGGCGATTGTCGGCAGCGGTCTGGACACGAACCTCTTTATCGTTATTGCGGTCTTCTTTGTTGCAGGAGTGTTCCGCGTGCGCATTCAGCTCAGGAAGAAAATTCGCTACAGGGTGGTGATGTTCTGTTACGTGGGGGTGGCAGCCGGTTTTTTTTATCTTATGGGTTACCGTACTGTCCTTCTTCTGCCCTTGGTCGATAACCTGGTCTTTGCACTGACCCTTTACCGTGTTGGTCTGCAGGCGACAGGATGGATCGAGATGGCAAAAGGCTTTGCGTTCCTGCTGCTCATTGCGGCCTTCGGATATTAGGAAACAACAGAGAAGATCTTTTCCTGCGGAATCTTCCCCTGCCTGACTACTCTGATCTCTGCCCCGGTCACATCAACAATGGTGGAAGGGGTATTGCCAGGTGCCTTTCCAGAGTCTACAACCGTATTTACCGAACTGCCAAAATAGTCAATGACCGCATCTGCAGTTTCCGCAGGAGGCATGCCGGTAATATTGGCGCTTGTTGCGGTGATAGGATAGTCAAGATGTCTGGCAAGCTCAAGTGCAAAGGATGGACCAGGGACGCGGACAGCCACCTTGCCGGTGCCGGCAGTTATATAAGGAGAGAGATTGCCGCAAGCCTCAAAAATAAGGGTGAGGGGGCCAGGCCAGAATTTTCCTATGAGCTTTTTCGCTGCAGGAGGTATTGCCGGCGTCAGAAGCGTCAGCAGCCCGGGCCTGCCGATAATAAGCGGCATTGCCTTGTCACAAGGACGCTGTTTTATATGGTAAAGCCTTTCAAGCGCATCTCCCTGATCATACTTAACGCCCAAACCGTAAAAAGTCTCGGTGGGATAGGCGATGATCTCTGCGCTGTCCAGCAGCTGACGCAGACGCCTGATGGCGTTGTCAATGCCCGATTCAGATGGCCTGAGGATCTCCATGGGAGATGGTAGCACAGCCCTGTCATCTTTAGGAAGTTCCGCAATAATTCCTTGACAAAAGCTCAGGCATTAGGCATATTTAGGCTATCCTGTGACAGCATCTGTTGGTGCTCAGGAGGTTTATATCGTTAGGAGGACGCATGGGTACGAGACTGTATGTTGGGAACATTTCATTCAGGGCTACTGAGGAAGACCTGCAGAACCATTTTGCGCAGGCAGGAGAAGTGGCGAACGTAAAACTGATCAAGGACAATGCAACAGGCAGGTTGAGAGGTTTTGGCTTTGTTGAGATGGTCTCTGATGAGGACGGGCAAAAGGCCATCTCCATGTTCAACGGTCAGCAGTTCATGGACCGTGCGATTGTGGTGAACGAAGCTAAGCCTATGGAGAAGAGAGAAGGCGGTTTCAGGCAGAGATCAGGCGGCAGGGGCGGCTCAAGAGACAGAGACTAACTGTCTGAGGAGTGTCAGTTAAGGCAGCCTGATCAGCACTTCAGGATTTCCTAAAGAGCATAGAGCAGACGGGAAGTCCCAATTCCCTGGAAACCACGTCGCATTTTGACTGAAAGAGGAAGTAGGTCCTTTTTGCAGTTCCAAAGAGCGTTTCGAAATTTCCCTGTCCTTTACTGATAATAAGCTCTGCTTTCTCAAATTCCTTTTGAAATCCGGATGCTGTCCAGGGCAGTATTGTGCCGATCGCGTCAGAGCCGTTGTCAATGACCTCGCATACGGCATCAAGACCGACCTGGACAGCATCCTCTTGAGTAACGTCATTCAAGACTGCCGACCCCTTTACCACTGCCTTGACCGTTTTGCCTCTAAGCATGAGCTCCTCTATCAGGAGCCTGTCAAATACGATCTCGCCCGCATTATCCAGCAGATAAAGGATTTCCCTGGCAGAAGGAAGGTCCTGAAGGAAGGCATCATAATCATCCACCGCTATCTCAGATCTCAGGGACTGGGCAACTGATTTTTCGATATCAATGCTTGTGAATATGCCGAAGTCTATAATGTTGCCTGCAATGGCAAGCCGTGATGCCGTCCTGAGAGGATCAGGACTGTTTTTTACCTGTTCCCGGAGTCTTGGATACAGGGTCAGCGCGATATCGTTGTACTCCCGTTTGACCTTCTCAAAAGGGTCCCCTGCAATGCCCCTGCGAATCGCCCGGTGGATCAGTGTCGTGGTATAAGCAGGAGGCTTGCTCATATCCGTATCCTGCATGATCGAAAGCACGTCCCTAAAGACAGCCTGCTGAGTGCCTTCATTGCATCCATACTGCGTCAAGGCAATGACCGTCTGCTTCAGGAAGCAGGGCAGGCAGTGCATGAAGGTCTTCATTATCTCTTTTTTTCTACCTTTCGCGCTTTTTCCTCAACTTCCTTTGCCATCTTCTTCCGGTGATCAAGTAGTTTTTGGGTCAGTTGCGGATCTTTTCTGGCAAGGATCTGTGCAGCAAGGATGGCGGCGTTCTTTGCACCTGCCTTACCGATCGAGACGGTTGCTACCGGTATGCCCGGAGGCATCTGCACAATGCTGAGGAGGGCATCCATGCCGTTAAGTGAAGAGGCATCGAGCGGTACGCCGATCACCGGCAGCACGGTGTGGGATGCGATTACTCCGGGCAGGTGAGCTGCCATGCCTGCTGCGCCGATGATAACTTCAACCCCCTTTTTCTCCGCATCCCTTATGACACTGGCTGTCCTCTGGGGGGTCCTGTGAGCAGAGGCCACAGTCATGGAGCAGGGTATATTGAAATCAGCGAGGACTTTTGCAGTCTCTTCCATAACAGGCAGATCAGAGTCGCTTCCCATAATGATCAGGACTTTTGGTTTCATGATTTTCCTCCCTTAAACCAGTGATGAGTAATCAGTAATGAGTGATGAGAAAAAGGATCGAGGCAGCTCGTGTTTATTCCTGACTCATTACTTTTCACCCTTTACTGTTTTTTCAATGCCCTGTCGGCAATGTCCTTGCGGTAATGCATGCCATCGAAATGGATCTTTTGAACAGCTTCATAGGCTCGTGCTTTTGCTGTCGCAATATCCTTGCCGGTTGCTGTTACGCCAAGTACTCTTCCGCCTGAAGTAACGATTTCGTTCTCCTTAAAGGCGGTGCCGGCATGGAAGACCTGGACACCTTCGAGCATGTTTGCCGCATCAATACCGGTAATAACATCGCCTTTGCGATAATTGCCTGGATAGCCCCCTGAGGAAACTACAACACATACCGCCGGATCAGGCATCCACTCAATAGTGATATCAGCGAGACGCTCTTCAGCTATTGCCATGGCGAGTTCCATGAAATCGGTCTTGAGCCTTGAGAGCACGGGCTGCGTTTCCGGATCCCCAAGTCTGCAATTGTATTCAAGCACAGAGGGCATGCCATTGTGGATCATAAGCCCGGCATAGAGGATACCCTTATAGATGATGCCTTCTGAACGGAGCGCCCTGACCGTGGGTTCAAGTATCTTTGTCATGACGATTTTTTCGATTTCAGGTGTTATAACCGGAGCAGGGCTGTATGCCCCCATGCCGCCGGTATTCAGTCCCTTGTCGTCGTCAAAGATCCTCTTGTGGTCCTGGGAGCTTACCATCGGCACAATGGTCTTGCCGTCAGTGAATGCCATGTAAGAAGCCTCCTCGCCCTGCAGGCAGTCTTCTATGATCACTCTCTCCCCGGCCTCTCCAAAAGCCTTATCCTTCATGATCACCCTGAGGGCGTCAAGAGCTTCCTCCACGGTAGAGGCAATAAAAACGCCTTTGCCTGCAGCAAGGCCGTCAGCTTTTATCACAATAGGGGCACCCTTAAAGCGCACATGCTCTTCTGCATGGATATAGGAGGTAAAGGTTTTGTACTCAGCAGTGGGTATGCCGTGGGATTTCAAAAGGTCCTTACAGAAGACCTTGCTCGATTCGAGCTGCGCAGCTGCCTTTGTCGGTCCGAGGATTCTTCTGCCCTCTTTTTGAAAAAGATCGACAATGCCTCTGGACAGAGGGTCTTCCGGCCCAACGATCGTGAGATCGATCCATTCATACTTGACGAAATCGAGGAGCGCCTGAAAATCGTTCTGATTGACAGAAATGCATTCCGCGATCTGAGCGATGCCGGCATTGCCGGGGCAGCAATAGATCTTGTCAACTGACCTGCTCTGGGAAAGTTTCCAGCATATTGCGTGTTCCCTTCCCCCGCTGCCGATTACCAGTACTTTCATAACACTACCCCCATCGGAGAATTCAGCATCCAGAATTCAGGAGACAGAATTTAATGATTATGCGGATTGACTGCCAGGGAATTATTCTGACCTGCTGACCGCTGAACGCTGATTATTATACTCCATCCAGGCTTCAAATAGCCTCTTTCGGTTATGCTTGCGTAATGAATTTCAAGGGCGGTGAACCTGGGCCGGACCTTCTGTTGCTATTCCGAAATTGCATGATATAATCAAGCTGCAGCTGAATTTTGATAACGCTACACCAGGAACAGAATGCCGGAAGAGAAACAGGAAAAACTTCCCCTTGATGCAAAACTGCTTTCAGACGCTGTTATTGAGCTGAACATCTCGCGCCGCAGTGTCGGCTTATACCCGCCTGAGCACCCTATTGTCAGGATATCTATCGGAAGGGCTTTCGAGCATCTGCAGAAGCTCTTTGAGATAAGGGCCGAGATCACCCTTGGCATTGCCAAAGATGCACTTATTGTGGATGAATACACCCTTGACCGCAGGAACCCTGTTTTCAGGGAGTTTGCGCAGACTCTGCATACCAAGGGCATCGCGGCAGTTACATTTTCCCTGGGCCTCGGCCAGAGGGACCTGACGAAGCTCCACGAGCTCATTTCAGCGCAGGATACACCCATAGGCAAGGAACTTGTCGAGCTTGCGGACAAGGAGATCTCCCGTATACGGCTAAGTTCTATTGACTACGGGAATTTCTGTTTTGTTGAGGGCACCCAGAGGTCCGGCACTGCATGCGGCGATGTCTGGGAAGACTATGTCTATGGCCTTCTTGAGGGGAAGCTTGGGGAGGGGAATGGCCTGCAGGACATCCTTTCTATTCCGCCTGAAACAGTTGCTGAGATGGTCAATTCTGCATTGCCTGATGAGGCGGGGCATGAGTCCTATGACAGGGTCATCACTGCTTATATCAAGCGAAAGAGTGAATCAAAGATCAGCAGGGAGGCGTTTAATAAGTTCTTCTCCTTTATAGACAGACTCAAGCCCGAGATCAAGCGGCAGTTTCTCTCAAGGGCTGGCTCCAGGCTTACGGAAGATATCGGGGATGTTGAGACGATCATCAACGGCATGACCCCCGAGGGTTTTGAAAAGATCGCGGAACTCCTGACCGAGAATTCTTCGATTATTCCGACGACCCTGAAGAACCTGATCGATAAGCTTTCCTCGATCAAGAAGGGGAAGTTGGGGCACTTTGATTTTTTCTATAACGATACCGCGGTCCTCCACGATATTGAGCTTGGCGAGGAAGTGATCAAACTCTTCGGCGAGGACCATTTCCATTCCTTTGTCGGGAAGGAATACCAGCGGGAGCTTGAGCGCATGCTCGAAGTCAAGCCAGAGGATAATACAAAATTTATCCGTTTCAGAAAGGAATGTGAGGAAGAGGCGCTTGACAAAGAGGCCCTTGAGATCATGCTTGAACTCCTGCATGAGGACTATCTGAAGCCGGAGGACTACCTGATACTCATTACAAAGCTTTCTGAGTTCATGAACATTTTTACCGAGACCGGCCGTTTTGAGGAGATCCTGGATACGTATAACACCCTCATTACTCATGCTCTCAGCGGGAGATTCAAGAACGAGGCATCAAGTATTGTGGACTATTTTTTTCATTCCGAAGAGTTCATCGCAAAGCTTGTTGAAGCCTTCAGGCTATGGGGAAGAAAGGACCGCGACGGAGCGATCAGGCTCGCCAGGGCATTGCGACGGACTATTATTACCCCGCTTTTTGATCTTCTCGCTGAGGAGAAAGATGCAAGCATGAGAAAATTTTTACTCTCCGTGCTTGAGGCAATAGGAAGCGATGTGATTCCCGCGGCTGTCAAGAGGCTCAATGACAGCCGCTGGTTTGTCGTGAGGAACATGATCTGCCTCATCCGCGATTGCAACGGCAAACAGGAACTTGAAAAGATCCGGAAGTTCCTGAAGCATGAGAATAGTAATATCAGCATGGAGGCATTGCGTACGCTTCTGCATTTCAAGACGCTGGACGCCCTGCCCCAGCTGCGGGCACGCCTCCAAAGCGATGTCCAGGATGTGCGGACCGGCGCCATACGGCTTGCCGGCATCTACCGGGTGAAAGAGGCGGTGCCGTATCTGATGACATATCTGGAAAAGCGCGATCTCTTTGGAACAGAGGCCTATTACAAGACTGATATTGTCAGGGCGCTTGGTGAGATAGGCGATGTGAGGGCAGTTGAAACGCTTGAAAAAATATGTCATGCGAGGGCCCTCTTTTACAAAGGTGACCTGGAGGGGTTGAAGGTGGAGATATTCAGATCGCTCGAAAACTATCCCCTGGAGTCTGTCAGAAAACTCATAGAGTATGGCATTGGCTCGCGCAATGACGAGATCCATGCCTTGAGTGAGAAGCTCCTTATGTCCTTGCATACAGGGGAGCAGAGAGGGAAATGAACAGTGTCTGAGAAAATCGTTGAGTTCATATCAGACGTCATGACAGCAATCTCGAACTGTTCTCTTTACACGCGGGAGCATCCGGCTGTCATGCATCTGTCTGAGATGGCTGTGGCTGTCCTTGATTCACTCTTTTTCGAGGACAAGTTCAGTGTTGCCCTCTTCGGTGACAGTCTGGTTATTAACGAGCAGCGCCTTCCGGCAAGAAATATGCACGTGAGCAGCTTTATAAAAAAGCTCAGGAGAAAAGGGATAGACAAGGTTGTTATCTCCCGGGGCGTGACAGCAGCGGAACTGAAGGATTTTATAGCGGAGATTGCCCTTTCTGACAGGATTACCGGCACCTATGCTCACATTAGTTCAGGTATCATCGAGGTGAAGCTTGGCGGTGGGGGTGGTGGTGATATCGGGGCGGTCATGAACGAGAATATCGAAAAGGTGAAAGAGGTATATCAGGGGGTTTCCCGGTTTAAACGGCTCGATATGGTAGGGCTTGAAGATGTGGTGGTCAGCTTTATAACAACCCTTAAGCAGGAGGCCAATGTACTGAAGGTAGTAAGTCCAATTAAAGCGCACAGTGAATATACCTATGCGCACAACAATAATGTGGCTGTGCTGTCTATTTTTCAGGCAGAGACCCTTGGGGTGAAACACGACCTCCTCCATGACATTGGCATGGCAGGACTTCTCCATGATATCGGCAAGATGTTTGTACCTGCAACTGTGCTCGAGAAAGAGGCAAAGCTCAACGACGACGAGTGGGTAGAGATGAAGAAGCACCCTGTCTATGGAGCCATGTATCTTGCCACACTCCCTGACATTCCCAAATATGCCCTTGTCGCTGCCTATGAGCACCACATGAAGTTCAATGGCCTGGGATATCCGGCAACCCGGAGAAAGGGCAGGACGCAGCATATCATAAGTCAGATCATCTCCATATCAGACTTTTTCGATGCCCTCAGAACAGACCGTCCATACAGGAAAGCCCTCGATGTCCCGGTCATTGTCGGCCTTTTGAACGACTCGGCAGGCAAGGATTTTAATCCCCTTCTTGTGGAGAATTTCATCCGAGCGCTGAAAAAAGTGAGCATCTTCAGCTCGTGAGAGAAAACAGACAGCTGATGATCGTCACGGGCAGACTCAAATATTCTTCGTTCTCTTGAAAACAGAGCACCTTATGGTGTATATTCATCGTTACCTGCCGAAGTGGTGGAACTGGTAGACACGCACGTTTGAGGGGCGTGTGGAGAAATCCATGCGGGTTCGAGTCCCGCCTTCGGCACCATCTCCCTCTTTTCACATAAAAGATTATCTTTCAGAGAATTCGAAAAATGCCGTCATCTGGTCCTTCCCCTCTTCTGCTGGTCCTTCGAGCTCCTGTTCTGCTGATGCAAGCCAGCAACGCGGAGCTCTTCTATCGGAAGAAGCAATATTGCTCCGATTACTGTTCCTGCGCCGATCAGCTGCGGGAGTTCCATAACCTCTCCGAGCAATGCGTAAGCGATCAAGCCTGCCATGACCGGCTCAAGCGTTGCGGTAATGCTTGCATGAGTGGAATGAATACGTTTGATTCCCTCACTATAAAGACCAAAGGGCGCAATTGTTCCAAAGAGGCTTATGAAGATGAGCCATCCCCAGGCAGAAGCACTGTACTTGCCTGCAAAAGCTGCCAAGGGAGGGATTAAGATATTCCAGATAATTGCTGCGACCAGGAGTGCATAAGACAGGACTGTCCAGGCTGAATAGGTGCGCATGCCGTATTCGCTCCTGACTGAATAGAGGGCCAGGGCAACAGCAGAGGCCAGACCTGACAGGATACCAGCCTTGTTCATATTAAGGATATTAAGGTTATATGCGCCGACCATGAGATAGCAGCCGATGATTGCGCCAACGATTGCCACAACAGTAAATGCCGAGAGTTTTCTTTGATGAAAGAAAAAAGAATAGAGTGCGATCAGCGCAGGGGCCTGGTACTGAAGCAGGACAGCCGCAGCAACATGTATCCTGCTGATGGCATAAAGATAGGCGAAGAGCATAACTGCCAGGACAGTACCAAGAATAATGAAATACAGCACGTCGCTTCGTGCTATCTTAAGCAGATCACGCCTTCGTACAAGCAGAAAGAGAAAAAGCAGCGCAGCGGCCAAGGTTGTCCTGAGCTGGACCAGCTGAAACGGGCTAACCTCGCTCTGCAAGAGGAACTTGGATACATTGCCTGAGGCTGCCCAGAGCAGTGCAGCACAGCATACCGAGATATAGCCAAGCCTGACAGCCTGTTTTTCAGGCATTGTGAATGCTACCGGGTGAGGCTGCGGTATTTGATCCTGTGCGGCTGATCAGCAGCAGAGCCTAAACGTGCCTTACGGTCAGCCTCGTACTCGGAATAGTTGCCATCAAACCAGACAACCTTGCTGTCTCCTTCAAAGGCGAGGATATGGGTGGCAATACGGTCAAGAAACCATCTGTCATGGCTGATCACCACAGCACACCCTGCAAAGGTCTCCAGCGCCTCTTCCAGCGCCCTCATGGTGTTGACATCAAGATCATTCGTCGGCTCGTCAAGGAGCAGCACGTTTGCACCTTCTTTAAGCATTCGGGCAAGATGCACGCGGTTGCGTTCGCCGCCTGACAGCAGGCTCACCTTCTTCTGCTGGTCCTGGCCGGAGAAATTGAACTTCCCCACATAGGCGCGGGAGTTCACTTCCCTGTTGCCGATCTGAACTGTGTCCTGGCCGTCAGAGATCGCCTCCCAGATGGATTTATTTGGATCGAGCGCATCCCTGGACTGGTCAACGTACGCAAGCTTCACCGTATCGCCTATCCTGATCTCACCCGAATCAGCCTTTTCCTTACCGGTGATCATGCGGAAGAGTGTTGTCTTCCCTGCGCCGTTGGGGCCGATAACGCCGATGATGCCGCCGGGCGGAAGCGAAAAGGTCATGCCCTCAACCAGAATATTCTCACCGTAAGCCTTGGTAACATTTTCCGCTTCAATGACAACATTGCCGAGCCTCGGGCCGGGCGGAATAAATATCTCCATCTCTTTTGCCTGCTTTTCCATGTCCTGCTGAAGGAGCATTTCATAGGATGTGATACGGGCCTTGGATTTTGCATGCCTGCCTTTAGGCGACATCCTGATCCATTCAAGTTCCCGCTGCAGGGTCTTCTGCCGTTCACTCTCTGACTTTTCCTCCTGCTTCAGCCTGTTCCGCTTTTGATCAAGCCATGAAGAATAGTTGCCCTTCCAGGGTATCCCCTGCCCCCGGTCGAGCTCTAAGATCCAGCCTGCCACATTATCAAGGAAATACCGGTCATGGGTAACGGCAATAATGGTGCCGGCATAGCTCTGAAGGTGATGCTCAAGCCATGCAACTGACTCAGCATCAAGGTGGTTGGTCGGCTCATCAAGAAGAAGGATATCGGGCTTCTGAAGAAGGAGTCTGCAGAGAGCCACCCGCCTTTTTTCTCCGCCTGAGAGTACCTTTATCGGCGTATCAGCAGCAGGACAGCGGAGTGCATCCATCGCCATATCAAGACGGCTGTCAAGATCCCAGGCATCAAGGTGATCAAGCTTTTCCTGCACCTTACCCTGCCGCTCGATCAGCTTGTTCATCTCATCATCAGACATGGGCTCGGCGAACTTCTCGTTGATCTGGTTGTACTCATGCAGAAGATCGACCGTCTCCTGCACACCCTGCTCAACGATCTGCCGCACCGTCTTGGTATCATCAAGGACCGGCTCCTGCTCAAGGAATCCGATCGTGTGACCCGGAGAAAGCACGGTCTCGCCGACAAATTCCTTGTCAACGCCTGCCAGTATGCGAAGCAGAGAGCTCTTGCCTGATCCGTTTAAGCCGAGCACCCCTATCTTTGCACCGTAGAAATAGGAAAGGTAGATGTCCTTCAGCACCTGCTTCTTATTATGGAACTTACTGACGCCCACCATGGAGTAAATGACTTTATTCGGTTCGTTTGCCATAGCGAAGATTATACCATTTTTGGCACCACAGATTTCCGTCAATTACTAACCGCCATCAGTATTGCGTTTGGTATAACTATGTGCTATGGTAATTGCGTATGGTAAAGAGAAAATACTGGTTGGAACGGATCATGAAAAGTCTTGAGCAGCGTTCTGTGCTCTGGTTGTCGGGCGTCAGGCGTGCAGGAAAAACAATGCTTTGCAAGAGCATACCGGGGATAGAGTATTTTGATTGTGAACTGCCACGAGTCAGGAGAATACTCGAAGACCCGGAGGCGTTTCTGTCGGGCATGAAGGGGAAGACTGTTGCCCTGGATGAGATCCACAGACAGACTGATCCTGCTCAGTTCCTGAAAATAGCTGCAGACCATTATCCGGAAACCAGGATCATCGCAACCGGGTCTTCTGCGCTCGGCGCATCGGCAAAGTTCAAAGATACCCTTGCGGGCAGAAAAAGGGAGCTATGGCTCACGCCCATGATCACAGCGGATATTGCAGACTTTGGGCATACTGATCTGCAGCATCGGCTTCTGTTCGGGGGCCTCCCTCCCTTTTTTCAGTCCGCCACAATCCCGGAACAGGACTTTCAGGAATGGATGGACGCATACTGGGCAAAAGACATTCAGGAACTTTTCAGGCTTGAACGGCGGCATTCTTTTCTTAAGTTTACAGAACTTCTTATGGCACAAAGCGGCGGCATGTTTGAAGCAACTTCATTTGCCGGTCCGTGCGAGGTCAGCAGGCAGACCATAACCAACTATCTCGCAGTCCTTGAAGCAACATATATGGTTCATGTTGTCAGGCCGTTCAGTTCCCGCAGACAGACCGAAATCATATCTGCACCGAAAGTGTATGCATTCGATACCGGTTTTATCTGCTATTACCGCGGCTGGCACCAACTCCGGAGCGATGACCTCGGAAATCTCTGGGAACATTATGTGCTCAATGAACTATTCGCCCAGACGCAGCAGAGGAATATTCTTTATTGGAGAGACAAGGCAAAACATGAGATAGATTTTGTGTATGCAAAACCCCCGTCTGCACCGGTTACGATAGAATGCAAGTGGTCAGCGCAGGATTTTAACCCGGCGAATCTCCTTATTTTCAGGGGGCAATATCCAAATGGCAGGAATTTTGTCGTCTCATCAGACATCGACAAGCCATACACAAGGCATTATGAAAAGATTGCTGTCACCTTTGTCTCTCTGAGAGACCTGATTAAATCAGTATGAACATTTACGGTTAGACACACACGTTTGAGTGGCAGGCGGAGAAACCCATGGGGGTTTGAATCTATGGCGTTAGAACCATCTCTCTCTTTTCCGTTAGAGCTGAATGAGCCGCCTCGACCCTTTTGTCTCACCCCGGAGGCCAGTGCATGGCCCTGCCGCCGAGGATATGCAGGTGAATATGATATACGCTCTGGCCGCCGTCAGCATTGGTATTCATGACCAGTCTGAAGCCTTTTTCCGCTATGCCTTTTTCTTTTGCAATCGTTGCGGCGACCTTGAACAGATGACCTACAAGTCCGTGGTCCTCCGGAGTAATATCAAGGACGGTTGCAACATGTTTTTTCGGAATGACCAGTGTATGGACCGGTGCCTGCGGCGCGACATCGTCAAATGCAATGGCCCGGTCGTCCTCGTATACAACCTTTGCCGGTATCTTCTTCTCTGCTATCTTGCAGAAGATGCAGTCACTCATTACGGTTCTCCTTTTTGTTGAATCTTCTTTCAAGTTCTCTGAAAACGTCATGATGGCTTACCCCGTCTTCAGGCATCAGCACCATACAATGAAACCAGAGATCAGCCATTTCATGGACGACCTGCTGTCTGTCGCCGCTCTTTGAGGCAACGATCACCTCGATTGCCTCTTCGCCGATCTTCTTCAGGATCTCATCCTTGCCTTTTGCAAGCAGGGATGAAACATAGGATCTGGCTTGAGGACGGTCTTTCCGGTCAGCAATAACGGCCTGAAGATCGTCAAGGATCATTTCAGGCTATCAGCCATCGGCTGTCAGCGATCGGCAAAAAAGCAGAAGCATGATACCTGCACTTTTCCACTTCTGAGGGCTGAATGCTGATGGCTGAGCGCTTTCTCATTTTTTGCCGTACACGTCTTCTTCGGAAAATACCTTGCCGCAGATCTCGCTGCCGGTAATCTCAGTATAAAAGCATGACCGGTGTCCTGTGTGGCAGGCTCCCGGTCCTTTCTGGTCGACCTTGATGAGCACCGTATCTTTATCGCAGTCGTAGAGGATCTGTTTCACTTCCTGGACGTGGCCTGAGGACTCGCCCTTTTTCCAGAACTTCTGACGGGACCGGGACCAGAAATGCGTGTACCCGGTCTCGAAAGTCATCTGCAAAGAGGCTTCGTTCATGTATGCCATCATCAGGACTTCATTGTTCAGTGAATCCTGGATGATCACTGGTATAAGTCCCTGTGCGTCGTATTTCAGGTCAGGTATATTCATTTCTTCTCCCTGTCTATAATTTATGGCCGATCTTTCTAAGAAATTCATGCCTGTGTGCCTTGTCCTCAGCGTTTTCAACACCGCGGGGAGAAAACCCGTCAATGACGCCTAAAATACCTTTTCCCTCTGAAGAGCCGGCGGTGATAACCTCAACAGGGTTTGCTGTTGCGCAGAATATTCTGCAGACTTCCGCACAGTTTTTCACCTGATTCAGAATATTGATTGGGAATGCGTTTTTCAGGAGTATGCAGAAGACGTGGCCTGCAGCAACAGCCAGCAGATTCTTTACGCAGACATCTATCAGCCCGCTGTCATTGCCTTCTGTCCTAATGAGGCAGGGGCCGGAGGCCTCATTAAAGGCAATGCCGAACTGTGCCTGCGGAACTGTTGTGGCAATGATCTCATACAGGTCTTCGGCAGTCTTGATAAAATGTGTCTGGCCAAGTATGACATTACAGCCTTCCGGTATCTCGAGTTTTACGGCTGTTATGTCCATGAGACCCCCTTTTTCCCGGCCCTGGCCCCCTTTTGGATTTGCAAGGTTATGCTATAATGGAAATATTTTTCAGGAGATGTCAAGCCAAAATGTCTCGTATTTTCAGCATAGTTATACTCATTACTGCTCTGTTGTATCCCCTTGCGTCGGAAAGCCAAACCTTCTCCGGTCCCGAGGTGAGGCAGATTCATCATGATCTCTTCGTCTCGTTCAGCCTCAGTCTTGATGAAAAGAGTCTGGATGCGATCAGGGGAGGCGTGGACAAGGAGCTAAAATTTTATGTTGACCTCTTCAGAATATGGAAGGTCTGGCCTGACGAGTTCGTGCTCGGCAAGACCTATGTCAAGACCTTAAGGGTTGACCCAATCAAAAAAGAATATGTGGCGACGTCAAGCGACGGCAGTCTGGTCATAGAAAAGCGGTTTAAATCGCTCGAGTCCATGATGGAATGGGTTGTTGTATTCAGGGACCTGAAGCTTACGAACATCAGGGAACTTGAGCCTGGCCAGTATTTTGTGCGGGTCACGGTAGAGTCGAAGATCCGCAAGCTCCCTCCTGTCATCGGGTACCTGTTCATCTTTGTTTCCGAAAATGAGTTCAGGACCATGAAAGATTCAACGGTCTTCACGATCGACGGCAGCCGATGAAGAACTTCAGGTTCCCGCTTTTTATTTCATTTATAACACTTTTCATCATTACCGTCTTCTCCGTAGAATTCCATTATATGAGGCTCAAGGATGTTCCTTTCTTTACGAAAGTTCTTCTTTTCATCCTTTTGAATATCAACCTTGTTGCACTGCTGACGCTGATCTTCTTTGTAGGGAAAAGCCTTGTCAGGCTCTATTTTGAGCGCAAGCATAAGGTGCTCGGATACAAACTCAAGACGAGGTTCGTCGTGGTCCTTGTTATCATGACCCTTATCCCGTCTGCCTTTCTCTTTGTTGTCTCGAGCGGTGTTGTGACGAACTACCTGGACCGATGGTTCGATCCCCAGATAAAACAGCCTTTGGACCTCGCCATCGAGATTGCCAAGTCTGCGTATGAGATGCAGCGGCAGCAGACCCTTGCCTTTGCAAAGGCTGCTGCATCAGGCCAGACCCTGCCGGAAGGATTGAAGGCCTACACCCTGCATGCAGTCCCTGACGACAACGCATCAGAGGTCATAAAAGCCGGTTTTGAGGGCAAGGAAGATGTGGAGGTCATCTCTGCGACAGGGGGTGACATAGTCCGTGCTGTTGTGCCGAGGAACAGGCAGAGACCCCAGGAAGGCATCGTGGTCGTTGAATCGATCATGGACAGCAATATCAGCAGGAATGCCGGCACGATCCAGGAGGCATACAAGAATTACTTAACGCTTGAGTCGTGGAAGCTGCCGATAAAGACTAACTATCTCCTGATACTCGGTTTCTCAACCCTGCTCATGGTCTTTATGGCGCTCTGGATAGCGCTCAGAATTTCGCGTGGCATTACCGACCCGATCCAGGCCCTTGCGCAGGCAACTGCAGCAGTTGCGAAGGGGAATCTCGATATGTCGGTCACTATCGAACGGGATGACGAAATAGGCCTTCTTGTGAGCTCTTTTAACAGCATGGTCAGGGATTTGAAGGAGAACAAGGAATCGCTGCAGCATGCTTCCCAGGTGTCGGACCGTCGCAGGCTTGTTATCGAGAAGATCCTTGAGAACGTGAATTCGGGCGTGATATCACTGGATGCTGAGGGCAGCATCCTTATCATTAATAATGCAGCCTGCAGGATACTGAACATAGTTCCTGCTGACGTCCTGAACAAAAACTATGACGCGCTTCTTACCCTCATAGACTCGGATGAACTGAGACAAACGGTCAAAGGCATCATTATCAAGGATTTCAAGGGTGTGGAAAAAGAGATCAGGATTGTGGTTGGTGAGAAGCATATCCTGCTCAGACTCTTCATCACGAGCCTGAGGGATACCGGAAACTTTATGGGCACACTGGTTGTCTTTGATGACCTGACAGAGATAACAAGGGCGCAGAGGGCCATAGCCTGGCAGGAGGTAGCCAGAAGGATAGCTCATGAGATCAAGAACCCGCTTACGCCCATAAAGCTTTCGACGGAACATATGGTGAAGAAGTGGCAGAACAAAGACGAAGATTTCGGCAAGGTCTTCGAGCGGTCTGCAAAGACGATCATCAGGGAAGTGGAGAGCCTGAAGAGGCTTGTCGATGAATTTTCGCGCTTTGGCAAAATGCCTGAGATCCGTAAGGCCCCTGCACTGCTCTCCTCGATCATTGAAAGCGTGATCAATCTGTACAAGGACTACAAAGGTATTGAGATGCATCTTTCCGTAAAAGGAACTGAAGGGCTTGTTGAACTTGATGCTGAGCAGTTCAAGAGGGTCATTATCAATATTGTGGACAATGCAATTCAGGCAATGCAGAATCAGGGAAGGATTGATATAATAATACACCAGGAAGCCCTCTCAAACCGGATGTATGTTGACATGGCGGATAACGGACCGGGTATTCGTGAAGAGGACAAAGAGAAACTCTTCCTCCCTTATTTTTCGACCAGAAAAGACGGTACAGGGCTTGGTCTTGCGATTGCCAGCAGGGTGGTCACAGAACACAGAGGCTATATCAGGGTCAGGGACAACAAGCCGCACGGAACGATTTTCAGTATAGAACTCCCAATAAAGGAAGGCTAAATGGCAAAAGCTCAGGTCCTGATTGTTGACGACGAAGAAGGCATACGGGAAAGTCTGTCTCAGATCATCGAAGATGAGTATGACGCTGTTACTGCGTCGTCAGGTGAGGAAGCGGTCAGGATTGCAAAGGAGACAGCTCCTGACCTTGTACTGTTGGACATCTGGATGGACGGCATGGACGGTATTGAGACGCTGCAGCAACTCAAAGAGGCATACCCTGATCTCCCGGTTATTATGATCTCCGGTCATGCAAATATAGAGAATGCTATCAAGGCAACACGGATGGGCGCGTACGACCTTCTCGAAAAACCTCTCTCTCTTGATAAAGTCCTTCTTACCGTGCAGCGTGCACTTGAAAAGAAAAGCCTTGAGATCGAAAACAGGGCGCTGCGGGAGAACATTTCAAGGAAATGGAGACTTGTAGGAGCTTCTCCCAAAATTAAGCAGGTGATAGAACAGATACAGATGGCCGGAGCAAGCAATGGAAGGGTGCTCATATTGGGGGAAAGCGGCGCCGGCAAGGAGCTTGTCGCTCATCTGCTGCATCAGAGCAGCCCACGGCATAGCGGCGCCTTTGTTGAGGTAAACTGTGCCGCCATTCCGCAGGAACTGATCGAAAGTGAACTCTTTGGCCACGAAAAGGGGTCCTTTACCGGCGCATTTGAGCGCAAGCAGGGGAAATTCGAGCTTGCTGACAAGGGGACACTCTTCCTTGACGAGATTGGCGATATGTCTCTCCAGACGCAGGCAAAGGTCCTCAGAGTGATCGAGACCCAGGAGTTCCAGCGCGTCGGCGGCAGCAAGAATATCAAGGTTGACGTGAGGATCATCTCAGCGACGAATAAAGACCTCGCAGATGAGGTGAAAAAAGGCTCCTTCAGAGAAGACCTTTTCTTCCGGCTTAATGTAATCCCTATCAGGGTGCCTGGACTCAGGGAGCGCGCAGAAGACATCCCTGCCCTGGTGGATTATTTTCTGGATATCTTTGCTGCCGAGTATGGACAGCAGAAAAAGGAGGTCTCTCCTGCAGCGCTCAAGACGCTCCAGAATTATTCCTGGCCCGGTAATATCCGAGAGCTGAAGAATGTGCTCGAGAGGCTTGTGATCATGACTCCGTCAAAGACCATCAGCAAGGTGGACATTATTGCAGCCGATTCACCCCGTTCAGATTACTTTTCATTGACTGCCCTGAAAGATGCGCGGGATGCTTTTGAGAAGGACTTTATCATCAGAAAACTCGAAGAGAATTCCTGGAATGTTTCAAAGACCGCAGAACTGCTCGACATTGAACGGAGCAACCTGCACCGAAAGATCAAGGCCTACGATATCAAAATGCCATAAGGGGATTGCTGAATTAATGCATTATAGAAAAGCAGGATAAGAAGAGGCATTAACAGGACATCTGCAAGAAACCATATAGATAAGAAGGCCTATCAGTCCATAATGGATATAGGATCGGGTAAGGAATACCTTGTCAGGGTTATCGTGAATGATACTGTTGACCCTGCGAAGGTAGTCACAGTTTATAGAACAAGCAGGATCAGCAAATACTGGAGGCAGCCATGAAAATTACCTATGACCCTGAAGTCGATGTTATGCGTATAGTTTTCAGCAGCTCACCTATTGAGGAGAGCGATGAGGAAAAGCCCGGTGTAATTCTGGATTTCGATAAAGCCGGCAATGTGGTTGGCATGGAAATTCTGGATGCCTCAAAACGGATGGAAAACCCGAGGACAGTCGAATACGCAGTGGCAAGCTGATTACCGAGCTGCTATAGGCATCGAGCAGGAGGAGGACTAAGCTGTGACCGCCCTCACACTCAACGCCGCTGACGCCCGCTATACTGCGCGTTTGCGCGAGCGGTTGGGCAATGATGCACCTGCTCAAATCTCCACCCTCGGCAATCTGGACTTACTGGCCTTGCCCAAGACCGCGCTCTTCTGTTCCACCCGCTGTCCGGGCGAAGCCATCCTCCGAACCTACGACCAGGCTGCCCGTTGGCGCGACGCAGGTCGCTGCATCATCAGTGGCTTTCATTCTCCGGTGGAGAAGGAATGTCGGGCACTTCTCTCTATAAATCTCCAGAAGGCATCCAATTTGCTAAAGAAAATGAAAAAACAAGGTGTTATATTACGCAAAGGAGAAAGGAGATGGGCTCGCTATTATTTGCTATGAGGGTGTAATAACCCTCTATTAGTTTTCTATTGGCATATAATGCTATTAGAAGTATGATAGCTTTTTTTTGACAACTCGGGCATGACACCCAAATTGCTCGATGAGGGAGGGAAAATATGAATACCGTGAAAAAACAGATTCGGGCCAAGGACCTGGCAGGCGCTGAAGTTGCGCTGCGGCGTGCGGCCAAAAGGGCAAAAACGATTGCGCAACAGACAGACACTCCTCTAATAGTGTATGAGGAGGGGCATGTAGTCAAGAAACTTCTCGACAAAGGAAGCAAAAAGGCATGACATAAACTCGCACAATTGGTGCGAGAAATCAGCTGGTTCAAATCTGATCGAACTCTGAGCCCTACTTCCCTATCTCGTGTATCTTCATAAAATTGGTCTTTGCCTGCGTAGAAAGAGGTGAATCGAATAGCTATAGACAAAAATATCTGACATCTTATTAAATTTTATGGTATCATTTTTTAATAAGATGTCTCTCAACTAAAATTCTTTTAATAAGGAACCGTGATGAACCAAAGCAACAGGGCAGGCAGATATATATCATCTACTGTTGCAGGCGAAAAGTATAAAGCCTTTGTTCCATCCCCCCTACCTCCTGACCCGCCGATTAAATTGGATGCCGGACATTTAGAGCTAATGGAGCAAGCTAACTGGGCACTGGGCAGGCTTGATGGCTTGACTGCACTTCTGCCTGACACCTCACTTTTCATATATTTTTATATACGAAAAGAAGCTGTTCTTTCCTCTCAGATCGAGGGGACACAATCATCCCTTGCTGACTTATTATTGTTTGAAAGTGAAGAAGTCCCAGGTGTGCCGATAAATGATGTGACCGAGGTTTCCAATTACGTGGCTGCAATGAATTATGGATTAAAGCGTCTCCATGAAGGATTTCCTCTTTCCCTGCGATTGATTAAGGAAATTCATGAAGTTCTTTTGTCCAGAGGACGTGGCAGCAATAAGACTCCCGGCGAGTTTCGTCGATCGCAAAACTGGATTGGGGGCACAAGACCCGGCAATGCCATGTTTGTACCTCCTCCGCCTGAAATGGTTATGGAGTGTATGGGTGAATTTGAGAAGTTTCTTCATAAGGGACAAATCCCGCTGCTGACAAAGTCTGCCTTGGCACATGTTCAATTTGAGACGATCCATCCTTTTCTTGACGGTAATGGGCGGCTCGGAAGGCTGTTGATAACTTTTCTCATGTGTGCAGGCGGCGCTTTAAAAGAGCCTATGCTCTATCTCAGTCTATTCTTCAAAACCAATCGTGAGAAATATTATGATTTGCTGCAGAAAGTACGACTTGAAGGAGACTGGGAAGGCTGGCTGCGTTTCTTCCTGACCGGAGTGAATGAAACAGCAGAGCAGGCGGTCTCTACGGCAAGAGCAGTTTTGGGCCTTTTTGAAAAAGACAGACAGCTTATAGAAGGGTTGGGCCGGCAGGCAAGTTCAGCATTACGTATTCATCAGCTTCTCCAAAAAAATCCTATTCTATCAATTACGAGAGCTGCCCAGGCTGCAAACATGACGTACCCTACTGTTGCAACTGCCTTCAGTAATTTACAGAAACTGGGGATTGTGAGAGAGACAACAGGCAAAGAAAGGCACAGGCTTTTTGTCTATGACAAATACGTAAAGATTCTCAGCGAAGGCGCAGAGCCGCTAAAAGAGGATTAAACTGAGTGAACCTCGATGTCACCAGGCTCAGCAATCTTCTTCAACAACTTTTCCCCGCGAGTTTCTGCCCAATGAGGGTGGCTGTCCCATTTTTGTGAATGCTGATTTGATTGCGGCAGGCATCTCTCCGTTTCTTCCCGAAAAAGCTGTTTTCCATGCAGGCAGGCTCATGATCGAGGAGATCAATTGCCATGCACTTTACGGAAGGGGGGCATGTAGTTAAGAAACTTCTCGGAAAAGGAAGAAGCAAACAGGCATGACATAAACTCGCACCATTGGTGCGAGAAATCAGATGGACCAAGTCTGATCAAACTCTGAGCCTTACTCCCCTATTTCGTGTATCTTCATGAAATTGGTCTTTGCCTGCGTTGACAGGGGCGAGCCTGAAATGATCACGATATGATCGCCCTTTTTGACGATCTTCTCTGAAAGCAGCGCTTTTTCCACTTCATACAGCATCTGATCAGTACCTCTTAGGGGCTTCATATATTTAGGGACCACGCCCCAGCAGAGCGCAAGCCGGGCAAGGACTGTCCTGTCAGGCGTAAAGGCGATGATCGGCAGGCCTGGCCTGAACTTTGACACGAGCCGTGCCGTGAACCCTGATTGTGTAAATGCCACAAGAACCGTTGCCCCTACGTCTTCAGCTGCCATGCATGCAGCGTCAGCAAGGGCCTCTGCATAGGAGTTCCCCCGCTCGTAACAGGAATCGACTGCCCTGGCCTGCTCGGTAAAGGTGATGATCCTGTCCATCATGACGAATGCCTCAAGCGGATATGCACCGGCTGAGGTCTCGACAGAGAGCATCAGGGCATCAGTCCCGTCGAGCACTGCATTGGCAACATCGGTTGTCTCTGCACGGGTAGGCCTCAGGTGTTCCTTCATGGATTCGAGCATCTGCGTAGCCGTGATCACCAGTTTTCCCTTATTGTTTGCCCTGTTAATAAGGTCTTTCTGTATGAGCGGCACCCGCTCGGGAAATACTTCAACGCCGAGGTCACCCCTGGCGATCATAATGCCGTCAGCAGCATCGAGGATGTCATCGATATTGTCGAGGGCCTCGGGTTTTTCAATCTTGGCAATGACCGGCGTGCTCTTCCCCATTTTTCTTATCCAGCTTCGGATCTCGCGGATGTTCTGCGCTTGCCGGACAAAAGAGACTGCCACATAATCAACATTCATCTTCAGACCAAAGGCAAGGTCTCTCTTGTCCTTTTCCGTAAAGGACTTCAGGGATATCTTCATGCCCGGCAGGTTTACACCCTTTCTGTCCCTAAGCATGCCCCCTTCGATAACGGTTGCCAGGAGGGAATTGCTGGTTTTTTTGAGGACCCTGAGCTGGATCAGACCGTCATCGAGGAGAATCCTGTCTCCAGCCTTTGCATCGGCCAGAAGATGCGGATACGATACAAAGATATTATTTCCATCGCCCACACCTTCGCCAGGGAATATTGAAAGATGAGCACCTTTTTTGATTTCTGCTCCGCCGTCCTTCATCCGGCCGACACGAATCTTGATGCCCTGCAGGTCCTGAAGAATAGCGACGGTTCTGCGGTATTTTCTTGCAAGCTGCCTGATCTCTCTTATGGTTTTACGGTGAAACGCATAATTCCCATGGGAAAAATTCAGCCTTGCCACGTCCATGCCCCCACGGACAAGAGCAGACAAGACCTGCGGCTTTATGGATGCCGGCCCCATTGTGCAGACGATCTTTGCTCTTCTCCGTTTCATTGGTTGCACCCTTCCTGTGCTGATAGTTTAATGCAGTTTTTGTCCCATGTGAAATGCTGCTGCCAGTTCTCGCCGCGGTCCTTGAAGTCAGAACGAAAATGTGCGCCAACGCTTCCTTTTCTTGCGAGTGCCGCCTGAACGATAATTTCTGCGACCGTAAGCATATTTTTCAGTTCGAGTTCCCGGCGGGTGGCGTAGTCCCGTTCGGTGATTATGTTCCATGCAAGCAGTCTGGATGCTGCTTCACGAAGGGACGTGTCGCATCGTATAATGCCAACCCGATCCCACATCAATTTCCGGAGTGCATGACGTATCTCATCATGGTCCCTGATAGAGGCCGGACTGAATACGGCTGTATCCCTTGCTGAGGGATTGATCGGGGAGGAGAGCGCCGTATTCCCTGTCCGTGCCCCGAAGACCAGACCCTCAAGCAGGCTGTTTGAGGCAAGTCTGTTTGCGCCATGCACACCGGTGCATGCAACTTCCCCTGCGGCGAAGAGACCTTTTACCGAGGTCCTGCCGCCAGCGTCAGTTTTTACCCCCCCCATGATGTAATGAGCGGCCGGAGAAATTGGGATCAGGTCTCCTGTGATATCGAAACCGTATTGAAGGCAGGTTGCGTGGATGCTTGGAAAACGGCTTCTTACAAAGTCCCTGCGAAGATGCCTGAGATCAAGATAGGCATAGTTGCTGCCGGTCTTGACCATTTCGGATATGATCGCGCGGGATACAATGTCCCTGGGCGCGAGCTCGGCGAGGGGATGGTAAGACTGCATGAACCGCCGGCCGTTGCTGTTGAGCAGCAGGGCACCTTCACCGCGCATCGCTTCGCTCAGGAGGAACTGGGGTGCTGTCGGCGAGTAGAGGCTTGTGGGATGGAACTGGATGAATTCCATATCCTCAAGCTCAGCCCCTGCCCTGAAAGCGATTGCCATGCCGTCGCCGGTTGCAACCTGCGGATTTGTCGTGCGGGAGTAGAGCTGCCCCCCCCCGCCGGTAGCGAGGATGGTCGCCCGTGCATAAAGCGCAGTCATTTCACGGTCGCGCAGCACATAGGCGCCATGGCATTCATTGTCCTGAATAATAAGGTCGACAGTTATTGCAAACGGATATCTGCGGACTGAAGGGAAAGATCTCGCCTTGCTGAGTAGAACCCGGGTGAGTTCTTTGCCTGTGGAGTCACCCTGCGCGTGCAGAACGCGCCTGCGCGAGTGAGCAGCCTCGAGGGTGAGGTCGAGTTTTGAACCTTCCTTATCGAATTCAGCACCCCAGGAGATAAGCTCGGCAATTCTCTCCGGACCTTCTTCGACCAGCGTCCTGACCGTGCCTTCGTTACAGAGGCCATCCCCTGCCTTGAGCGTATCTTCGAGATGGATGCCCACCTCGTCTTCATCGCTCATGACAGCAGCTATGCCACCCTGGGCATATTCAGTGTTGCTCTCTGTGGGCTTGTCTTTGGTAACCACAAGGACATTGCCATAAGGAGCAAGTTCAATGGCTGCCCGAAGACCTGCCACACCGCTTCCGATAATGAGGAAATCAACGATCTCCTGCCGCATACAGCAAGGATACAGGATGGGGCAGAGGAAATCAAGGCGGCATCTTGCCGGGATGTTGCTAAAAAATGTAAGTATTTATTAGAATAGAAGACCAAATTTCAGGAGGCAGACAGTGAAAGCAGATATTCACCCGGATTATCAGGAAGTCAATGTGGTTTGCGCCTGTGGCGAGACCTTCACCACACGTTCAACCCGTAAGGACATTCGTCTCGACATCTGCTCCAAGTGTCACCCGTTCTTCACCGGCAAGCAGAAGATCATGGACACTGAGGGGAGAGTCGAGAAGTTCAAGAAGAAATACGCCAAGAAGTAGTTAGGCTGAAAATCTATAGAAAGCGGGAAGCCGTCAAGGCTTCCTGCTTTTTTCTTGCATACCTAATGATTACACACCAGAAGATAAAAAGCGTCGGCGGACAGGCTGTCATTGAGGGCGTCATGATGCGCTCGCCTAAAAACTGGACTGTTGCCGTACGCGATCCAAAGGGCACGATCCATCTCCTCAGGGAGAAGCTGACTGAAATGCCCCGTTTTCTCAAGCTGCCCATGGTCAGGGGATTTGTTGCCCTGTTTCAGGCGTTGTCTCTGGGCATCAGGGCTATAGAGTTCTCTGCAGGCAAGGCATACGAGGAAGAGGGCGAAGAGAGCCTGAGCAAGCTTTCGCTCGTGGTTACCATGATCGTGGCTTTGGGCCTCGCCGTCGGTCTCTTTATCCTGCTCCCGTTGTACGCCACAAAACTTGTCGGTCTGGTCATTCAGGGCGTGGAAAAAAGCTCTTTTCTGTTTAATACTGTTGATGGCATCATCCGGGTCATCATATTTCTCTGCTACATCCTTCTCATCGGCATGTGGAAGGATATGGCGAGGATCTTCATGTATCATGGCGCAGAGCATAAGGTGATCCATGCCTATGAAAAAGGCCTCGAGCTTACCCTTGAAAATGTCAAAGAGCACAGCCCGCTCCATCCCCGCTGCGGTACAAGCTTCCTTATGATCGTTATGGTGGTCAGTATCCTTGTTTTTTCGTTTATCCCGCAGAGCTGGCCCTTTGCGTATAAGTTCCTTTCGCGGATCGTCTTTATGCCGCTCATTGCAGGATCGTCTTTTGAAATCCTGAAGCTTTCGGCAAAATGGGACCATCACCCGCTGATGCACCTCATGATTACACCGGGACTCATGCTCCAGCGCCTTACAACACGTGAGCCTGATGATGCTCAGCTCGAGGTTGCGCTGAGCGCCATGATAGAGGTGCTGAAGCTGGAGGAAGCAGATGCTGCAGAAGCTCCAGGCGCTTGAGCACAAGTATGAGGAGCTGAACAATCTCCTCAGTGACCCCAAGGTACTTTCAACGCCGACCGATTACCAGAAGTACTCCCGTGAACATTCAGAACTCCAGCCCATTGTCGAAAAAATACGGGAGTATAAGAAACTTATCGTTGACATCGAGAGCACCGAAGAACTTTTGAGCGGAAATGATGCAGAGATGAGGGAGCTGGCAAAGGCTGAGCTTGAAGAACTGAAAAAGAAGGCGCCTGTTTTTGAAGAGGAGCTGAAGTTCATGCTTCTGCCGGTTGATCCGCGTGATGCAAAGAGCGTTATCCTTGAGATACGTGCTGGAACAGGCGGCGATGAAGCTGCTTTGTTCGGCGCTAACCTCTTCAGGATGTACACCAAATATGCCGAATCAAAGAGATGGAAGGTCGAGATTATCAGTATGAACGGGACCGGCATCGGCGGCATAAAGGAAGTGGTTGCGTCTATCGCGGGGAAGGGTGCATACAGCAGGCTGAAATACGAAAGTGGTGTGCATAGGGTACAGAGGGTCCCGAGCACTGAAGCCTCAGGCAGGATACATACCTCGGCAGCAACGGTTGCCGTGCTTCCTGAAGCAGAAGAGGTCGATATCAAAATAGACCAGAAAGACCTCAGGATAGACACCTTCTGTTCATCCGGCGCAGGCGGCCAGAGCGTTAATACGACCTACTCTGCTGTCAGGATCGTGCATATTCCGACCAATACGGTTGTTCAGTGCCAGGACGAGCGCTCCCAGACAAAAAACAGGGACAAGGCCATGAAGGTACTGCGCTCAAGGCTCTATGAGATACAGCTTGAAGAGAAGGATAAAGAGCGGGCGCAGGAGAGGAAGTCGCAGGTCGGCTCAGGCGACAGGTCTGAGAGGATCAGGACCTATAACTTCCCGCAGAACCGCATAACAGACCACAGGACAGGACTTACGCTGCACAAGCTCGAACAGGTGCTTGAAGGCAATCTTGACGAGATGATCGACAACCTCACCACGCATTTTAATTCTGAACGCCTTAAAGATCTGTAACATCTCCTGGCTGCAGAGACACCTTAGGGCTCTATGCTTTGCAACCTCTCCCTGTTTGCAATTAGCGAATCCCGCAGATGTTAAGAGTTCAGCGGAGAACATCTAACCCGTGTGCTTAATAGTATAATGACAGAAAAAAGGATACTCTTTATCCATGAGACTGCTTGAGCTGTTAAGAAAATCAACTGAGTATCTTGAAGCCGCAGGTATTGACGATGCCCTGCCTGAGGCGGAGATGCTTGTTTTTTATGTTGTGAACAGGGACCGGCTCGATGCTTACATTGAAAATCCTGAAATAAAGGGTGCAGATGCTGCGAAGGTCAGAAGGCTGCTTCTGCGAAGGCTCAAAGGTGAGCCTGTCCAATATATCATCGGCCATATCGAATTCCTCGGCCTGACCATCAGGGTCGGAAAAGGGGTGCTCATCCCAAGACCTGAGACAGAGCTGCTTGTCGAAGCAGTCATCAGGACCGTGAAGGGTGAAGCGTTAAGCGTAGACAGTTCAGGAAAAAACAGTTCACACATTACGCATTACGCATTACAGACGTTTCTGGATATCTGCACGGGAAGTGGCTGTATTGCCCTTGCTCTTGCCAGGGAGTTTCCTGGCGCAGAGGTCTATGGAACTGATCTGTCAAAAGAGGCACTTGCCTATGCAAAGAAAAATGCCCAGGTCAGCTCTATCAAAAATATCAGCTTCAGGCAGGGGTCGCTCTTTGAGCCTGTGAAGGAGAAGAGGTTCGATATTATTACTGCCAATCCGCCGTATATCAGGAGAGATGAGATCGAAACCCTGCAGCGCGAAGTTCGGGACTGGGAGCCTGTTGCTGCGCTTGACGGGGGCATGGACGGCATGGATTTCTACCGCGCCATTCTTTCTTCAGCAGGCAGTTATCTCAACCCCAACGGATACATATTCCTTGAACTCGGCTATGACCAGGCAGACGCTGTGCAGAAGATCGCAGACGCAGAAGGATTCCGCGAAATAACGATCATCAATGATTATGCCGGGATCGGAAGAATTCTGAAGGCGCAAACCTGACGACTGCCGCAATGCAATATTAACAATTGCTTTCCACAATATGCAGGGCAGCCCTTATTCCGTCAGCGCCGCTTGATATGATGCCTCCGGAGCAGCCGCTGCCTTCTCCGACCATATAAAGATTTTCGATGCCGATGCAGCAACGCTCTTTTTCACGCAGGACCTGAATTGGCGCTGAAGTCTTGCTTTCAAGCCCCATGATTGTGCCTGTTTCAAACCCCTGTATTTTTCTGCTGAAATCCCTCAGGCCTTGCCTGATAGAGTTGCTTATTTCAGCAGGCAGCAGCTCCCAAAGGGCTGCCGGTTTTAATCCAAGCGGGTAACTTGATTCAACAATCTCTGTCTGCTCCTTCCGGTCAATAAAATTCTGTATGCTGCAGAACGGGGCCGCAAAGCCATTCGAATAGCGGTGGAACTTTTCTTCAAGGGCTTGTACCCAATCAAGGGCCTCCTCTGGCGACGCCTCCCTGCCGACGAGTGTGTCAGGATGAATGCCGGCTACACATGCGGCATTCGCAAACCTTTCGTTCCGCTGATATCGGCTCATGCCGTTTACGATGTTGGTATTATGATACGCAGCTGCAGGGACAACAATGCCGCCCGGGCACATGCAGAAGGTATAGACAGGGAGTCTGTTGTCTCCGGGGGAGGTGAGGCGGTATTCAGCAGCCTTTACCCCTGGCAGACTTTCCTTGCCCCACTGCGCCTTGTTTATGATCCGCTGGGCATGCTCTACTCTGCTGCCCAGGGCGAAATTCTTTGTGCGGAACTGAACGCCCCTTTTGATCAGCATCCGGTATGTCTCGTATGCAGAATGGCCCGGTGCAATAATAAAATAGTCAGCCTCCATTGTGCCTGATGAGGTGATCGCTTCAATGACCTTGCCATTTTCGATCTTCAGATCTTCAAGCAGCGTATCAAACAAGATCTGACCACCCAGAGCCTTGAAGGTCTCCCTCAGATTTCTGACGATCTTTTTGAGGTTATCGCTCCCCAGATGAGGATGCGCCATGTATCCTATTTCTTCCGGGGCACCGGCGCCGATATAACTCTCTAATATGAACTGCCGTTCTTTTGATATATGCTTGGACCGTGATGTGAGCTTCCCATCTGAAAAGGTCCCTGCGCCGCCTTCGCCAAAGGCGTAATTGCCCAGGGGATTAAAGACACCGGTCTTTTCAAACTCCCTGATCCCTTCAGCCCTTGTATGAACATCTGTGCCCCGTTCAATAAGCGTGGTAGCAATACCTGCCTTCTGGAGAATATAGGCTGAAAAGAACCCGGCAGGGCCGCTCCCGACAACGACCGCCTTTTCTTTTCTCTTCTGATAGGGGATATCCAACGACGGGAAGAGAAGGGGAGAGCCTCCGGAAACGTCATCAGATAAGACCACGACTTTGACGAGCCAGTGGATATTTCCTTTTTTTCTTGCATCAAGGCTCTTGTTCTCTATCTGATAGGAAAATTCCCGTACGCCTAATTGTTTCGCGATATTTTCTTTGAGTTCGTCTTCATGATAATCAGTCGGCAGCTGCAATGATATTTCCCGGTATCCCATGCAGTATTTTACCCTTAAACAGCTTCATAACAGAAATAGAGGATAAGGAAT
Source organism: Nitrospirota bacterium (assembly GCA_016217675.1). Taxonomy (GTDB): domain Bacteria; phylum Nitrospirota; class Thermodesulfovibrionia; order Thermodesulfovibrionales; family UBA6898; genus UBA6898. The sequence continues at coordinate 20,091 of JACRHC010000027.1, read as the reverse complement.
ATTTGCCTTGGCCCCGGGCAGGAATGTATAGTTTTCTGAGTTATGGAAATCACCAGGCAACTGCGCAGGCGGGAAAGGTTCACGAGGTTTCTCAAGGAGCGGTTCTTCCTCCGTTTCCATATGTCGCTTATCCTCATTGGCACAGCCCTTTCCGGTCTTCTCGTGAGCTGGGCCCTGCTTCACCTGCGCGTCGGCAGCATGCTGATCAGGTATCCCATAGCGGTGATCTGTTCATATCTCGCCTTCTTCGGTTTCATCAAGCTTTGGCTCCTTTATATGACGTCCTCCGGCAGCAGCAGAAAAAATGCAGACAGCTTCATCGAAAATACCGATGTTGTTAATATCATTCCTGATGTCATTCCGGGTGGAGGTGGTTTATTCCCGGACAGTCTGCCTTTTGGGGGCGGGGGCGGACAGTTTCAGGGAGGTGGGGCTTCAGCCTTTTTTGAGCAGGGAACAGCATCGGTTGAGAAGGCCCTGCCGGATGCTGTTCCCTCAGCAGCCGAATCATCAGGAAGTAATGTGGCCGGGGCAGCAGGGGAAGCAGCGTCAGGGATATTTGATGTTGAGGATGCCGGCATAGTGCTTATCATTCTCGCGCTGCTTCTTGTTGTTGTCTTCGGAGCTGCCTTGTATCTCGTCTATGCAGCGCCTGCCATACTTGCCGAGGCTGCCTTTGACTTCCTCCTCGCCACAAGCCTTGTGAAGAGTATGAAGCGCATGGACAATCCTGACTGGATAGGCAGTGTTTTGGGAGCCACGGCAATTCCCTTTACGATCGTGCTCGTCATGGCAGTTGCAGCTGCAGGCATTGCACACTATGCAGTTCCCGGCGCAACAAAGATGTCAGCGGTTATTCGAATTCTGCTCGCTCAATAGTGTGAAGCGGGTTCATTTACCCTGCAGAGGATCAGAGCAACGCTGTAACGCAGGAATCTGTCTTACGGCACAAATCCGCAAATACCTGTCCCCGCTATGTCATAAATCATAATAATAATCAGCACCTTTCATTACACTATATTCATGGGAAAGATCGACCGGGCGTACGTGCGCTATCTGCGCTATACATTACAATGGGGGATAGTCCTCTTCCTGTTCTATGCAGGTTATCGCTTCTTCATCTTCACAGACCATTTCCTTGCCATGGGGGCACTGCCGGCAGGAGGCGATGAAGAGGTGCTGAAGAACAGGTTCCCCGGAGTTGAAGGCTTTTTGCCGATCGGTGCGCTGATGGGCCTTAAGCTCTGGATTGTGGAAGGCGTATTCGACCGCATTCATCCGGCTGGACTTGTTATCTTTGTTGCGGCCATTGCTATGGCACTTATTCTGAAAAAAGGGTTCTGCGGATGGATATGTCCTGTCGGGACTCTCTCTGACAGCGTCTGGAAACTCGGGGCAAAGGTCTTTGGCAGGAACTTCTCTGTCCCCCGCTATGCAGATTATGGTCTGAGGTCCGTGAAGTATATGCTCATGGCATTCTTTATCTATGTGATTGTCCTGAAGATGCCTGCGTTTGCGATCTTTCGCTTTCTTGAGAACGACTATTACAAGATCGCAGATGTGAAGATGCTCTTCTTTTTTACCGAGATGACAAGAACAACAGCGATCTCCCTGTCACTGCTCTTTGCCCTGTCGCTGCTTTACAAGAACTTCTGGTGCAGATATCTCTGTCCATACGGTGCGCTTCTCGGCCTGCTGAGCCTCCTGAGTCCACTTAAGATCAGGAGAAATGAAGGAGCATGCATCCATTGCAGGAAGTGCACGGAAAACTGCCCTTCGCTGCTGCCTGTTGAAAAACTGTTGCAGGTGAGATCTCCGGAATGCACAGGCTGTCTGACCTGTGTGAGCCATTGTCCTGCAAAAGGCGCGCTTGATATATCACTTCCCAAAAGAAAGGTGCTGCATCCGCTGCTGTTTGCCTGCCTGATCATCGCCGTCTTTTTCGGGAATGTAACTGTTGCCAAACTGACAGGCAGATGGGGATCCTCAGTCTCTTATCAGGACTATCAGCGCATTATCCCGGAGGCCAACCGTCTCGGCCACCCGTAAGCGGAGCGGGAAGGGACGGTCACCAGGCAATCAATGCAGCATCTTCAGTATCCTGCAGCAATCCCTTAATTCTGAATGATGGATGACAGACCGGGTTGCTGGTCTGCATATTGTGCCAGCCTGATCTGTTTTTCTGCCTCCAGGACCCTGGTCGCATACCATGAAGCCCCTCCAACATAGCGGACGAGGGCCAGCCTGAGATCATTCGTTTCAGACAGGTATGTGGCAAGCACATGGGAGCCGGCCGCTATATTGCCCGATATCTTATAAAGATCAGCCTTCTCGCTTATAATGCCTTGCTCCTTCAGCTCCTTCATCCAGACACCCGGCATAATCCCCATAAGGCCGATTGCACCCCTGTCGCTTTCTACATGCGGATTAAAGTTGGACTCAACGAGGCAGATGGCAAGGATCAGGTCTCTATTGCCGGTAACTGCTGCAGCATTATAGATTTTAGCCAGCACGTGGTCCGGCATAGAAGAGTTTTTTGCCATCCAGTCCAGGATCTTCTGTTTTGTTGCCCCGTTCGGATCCGTTCCCTTTTGATCAAAAGGAGATAAAGAACCTGCGTTTGTCTGTTTGTGAGAAACCACTGCAGTAAACGCAAGCGCAAGACCGGCTACTGCAGTAAAAATCAGGAAAATGTAAGGTGCCAGCGCTGTCCTTTTAGACTTTGTCTCCATAGTCTTTATTGTGCTGTCTTTCAACATACATACCTCCTCAGGACCTACCCTTAAAACAATTACATCGGCCCATAACGTTCTGAACGTTATGTCCTTGTAAAACCCTGGTTATAATATTATTGGCTGCATTGAACATATGGGATAAGGGTGATGCGCCGGGTTGTTTTAGGGAAGATCTGATTGATTTGTTGTGCAGTTATTTAACCACACAAACGGGGGGCCTTGTCAATGTTTCAGAGCGGGAAACAGGGCGCAGGATGTCCGGTTTTAACGAATGAATGGAGCGCAGAAGAAGGTGATCCTGCAGCAGTCAGTTTAGTTTTCGCACCTGCAGGGGTAATAGATCTTCAGGGCAGCCTGGATCTTGTCGAGGGCTTCCTTCTGGGTCTTGCCTCTCATATGAACGCCGGGGAGTTCCTTTGCTTCTGCAACCCAGGTGTTGTCATCGTCCTGGTAGATAATAAATTCTCTCATGTCTGAAATATACCATATTTCGGTTATGCCAAATAAGTTCTTTTGTATTACAATACCGAAAAGTTGTAAGGGGAGGCTATTCTGGACAAGCTCGTTATTAAAGGCGGTAAAAAGCTGAAAGGCATTGTCACGATCAGCGGATCGAAGAATGCTGCGCTTCCGATCATGGCTGCGACCCTTCTTGCTTCCGGCGAACATATTCTCAGAAATGCCCCTCACCTCAGAGATGTCTCCACTATGGGGCGTCTGATTGCAAATCTTGGGGCCGGTTTTCACCTTGAAAAGAACAAGGCCATCCTTGACTGCACAACCATAAAGAATTTCGAAGCCCCCTATGATCTGGTCAGCACCATGCGCGCATCTGTGCTCGTGTTAGGCCCGCTTGTTGCCCGGCTTGGCAAGGCAAAGGTATCGCTTCCCGGCGGATGCGCGATCGGCGCACGGCCCATAAACCTCCATCTGATGGGCCTTGAAAAGATGGGGGCAGCCATAACGCTCGATTCAGGGTATGTGATTGCAAAGGCAAAGAAGCTCAGGGGCGCGCATATTAATTTTGACATCCCGACCGTGACCGGCACCGAAAACCTGATGATGGCTGCAACGCTTGCAGAGGGAAAGACCTATTTAGAGAACGCTGCACGCGAGCCTGAGGTGGTTGATCTTGCGAATGCCCTCATTTCCATGGGAGCAAAGATAAAAGGTGCCGGAGAGAGTGTCATCGAGATAGAAGGTGTAAAAAAACTGAAGCCGCTCAGGCATACAATCATTCCGGACAGGATAGAGACAGGCACGTTTATGGCAATAGCAGGCATAACCGGAGGCGATATCACGATCAGGAACTGCAGGCCTGACCATCTTGATGCAGTGATCAACAAGCTGACTGATACCGGTATTGTCTTTAGGCCTGTGAAGACAGGCATCAGGGCGATCGGTCCGCAAAGGCTGAAGGCAGTCAGCACAACAACCATGCCCTATCCGGGATTCCCGACTGATATGCAGGCCCAGCTCATGGCCATGATGTGCATTGCCGAGGGCACCAGCGTGATATCCGAGAAGATATTTGAGAACCGCTTTATGCACGTTGCAGAACTGAAAAGGATGGGCGCAGATATCTCGACCGAAGGCGGTATAGCCACGATCAGGGGAGCCAGGAAGATCAAGGGAGCTCCGCTCATGGCAACTGATCTGAGGGCGAGTGCCTCGCTCATTGTGGCTGCTCTTGCTGCTGAAGGCGAGACAACCATAAAGAGGATATATCACCTTGACAGAGGGTATGAGAAGATCGAAGAGAAGCTGATAAAAATCGGGGCTGACATAACACGGGAAAAAGAATAAGCCCTGTAACGAGGTCCTATGAATAACGCAGGCGCTAACGAACAGACAGTCACCTGTTCCCACCGGGGTGAGGGCAAGTCATGCCCGATCAGCAAGACGCCCTGTCTTGGGGAGTGCATCTATGCCAACATCCTTGATGATATCAACCTCGGCATCATCGGCTTTGATATCTCGAAGAAGGAAGTTTTTTTCCAGAACAAGCTGGCGGTCGAAATATTCAAAGGCACGATACAACCGAAGGACTACGAAGCGCTGGTCTCGCTCCTTCTCTCGGACATCGAAATACCGTTTTTGGCTGCCACCCTCATGGAGCCGCGCACTATTCGGTACGGCAACAAGTTTATCGGCTATACCATTTATCTTATTTCAGACACCTATCTCTGGGTCTATGTGACGGACATAACGGAAAAGACCAGGCTCCAGGCCATAGCAGAGGCGGTGAATACCATGGACAACCTTGGCTATATTTTCTCCGGTATCAGGCATGAATTAGGCAACCCGATAAATTCTATCAAGACAACGCTTGCTGTATGCAAGAAGAACCTTGCAGCCTATTCAAAAGAAGCGGTCAATGAGTTTCTCGACAGGATGCTTTCGGACATCGGCAGGGTCGAAGTCCTTCTTAAAGACCTCAAGAACTTCAGCATGTATGAGAACCCTGAATGCCGGGAGGTCCATATCGCATCCTTCATGAACAACCTTCTTGCTATGGTCGAACGCGACTTCAGCACCCATAAGATCAGGATCAAGACCTTCTACAGACCTGATGCTGAATATGGTCTGTTTGACCCGCGTGCCCTGCAGCATGTGATGCTGAATGTCCTGACCAACGCCTCGGACGCCCTTCAGGACATCGAATCGCCCGAGATCATGATCAGCACGCTCAGGTCTGACAGCAGGCTCGTAATCAGGATAAGGGACAATGGCTGCGGTATGCCTGAGGAGCAGAAAAAACATCTGTTCCAGCCTTTTTCGACTACCAAAAGCCACGGGACCGGTCTGGGCCTGGTGATCATAAAGAAGATGATGTTCAAAATGAACGGGACGGTTGAGGTCGAGAGCCAGGAAGGGATCGGGACTATTGTTATCCTGAGCCTTCCCATCAGTCAAAGCTGCAATGCATAAGATAAAGAGGAGCATCCTGATCGTTGATGACGACAGGAATTTCTGCATGTCAGTTGCAGAATATCTTAAGGCCGATGACACAGAAGTATCTGTTGCTCACACAGCCAGAGAATGCCTTGATATCTGCTCAAAAAACCGGATTGATCTTATGCTCCTTGACCAGCAGCTTCCTGATGCTGAAGGCTATACCCTCTGTCCTGCAATCCTGAATTTCAACACCCAGACAAAGATCATCTTTACCACAGCCTTTCCGAGCTTTGACAATGCTGTAAAGGCTGTCAGGGCAGGGGCTTTTGACTATCTCTCAAAACCCTTTGAGCTTGAAGAGCTTGGGCTTGCCATGACTCAGGCCTTGCGTATTCTCGGGCTTGAAAAGGTCGAGCAGTTTCAGAATTATTGTTCAGACAGGGAACGTGAGGAACATGTGCCGGTTGGACAGAGCAGGGCAATTGCAGATATCCATCGGCTCATTAAGCTTGCTGCCAATGCTGATGCGCCGGTCCTGATCACAGGCGAGACCGGATCAGGCAAGAACGTTGCGGCGCGCTCAATCCATTACGGATGCCAGTTCAGGCAGTCCCCGTTCATCAGCATCAACTGTGCAGCCCTTCCTGAAAGTCTGATCGAGGCCGAACTCTTCGGTTATGAAAAAGGCGCATTTACCGGCGCAGTGGCCATGAAGAAAGGCATGTTCGAGATGGCTGAAGGAGGGACGATCTTCCTTGATGAGATCGGCGAGATGCCTATGGCGCTGCAGGCAAAACTTCTGGGGGTCCTCGACGATGGGACATGCCGCAGGCTCGGTGGCACAACGCCTCTCCATGCCCAGGTCAGGGTCATTGCCGCCACGAGCGTTGACCTTGAAAAGGCGATCAAGGCCAGGACATTCAGGGAGGACCTCTATTACCGCCTTGGTGTTATAAAAATTCACCTGCCGCCCTTAAGGGAAAGAAGAGAAGATATCCCGGCGCTTTGTGATGTCCTTATTACGAAGGTTGCAAAGGGAAGACAGCTGAGGCTTGCAGAAGGTCAGATAGAAAAGCTGATGCAGTATGACTGGCCAGGTAATGTGCGGGAACTGAGAAATATTCTCGAACGGGCAGCTATCCTGCAGCAGGGTGCTGAACTGCAGCCGGCTGAACTGCTCGCGGCAGCAACAAGAAAGGCGGCACAGCCCTTGCGGGCAGCTGAGCATAAACCTGCAGCAGGTTCGTCAGTAACGCTTGATGACATTGAGAAGAACCATATCCTTGCTGCCCTCACAGAGCATGCAGGCAACCTCAGCCGCGCAGCACGCGCTGTCGGCATATCCCTTTCCACCCTGAAGAGAAAGCTGAAGAAATATAATTATGACAGAACAAATGAGTAAATCCTGGTCTTTCTTTTCTGTCTTTGTCGGTGCAGTAATATTAATCGTGGGATTATTAACCTCTACGGCTATATTCGGAGCATGGGGCTTGATAGGCGGGTTTATTGTCTTAATCTGCATAGTAATAGTCAAATCGTCATTAAAAATGAAAAGGGGCGGCGACTAAACTTCTTCCTGAACGCAGCAGGGGCGAGGCATGATAGAATGGTGTCGAGTTCAAATGAAAATAAACGTGAAAAAGATAATACAAGTTGGCTTGCTTTTGCTTCCTTTTTTGCTCGTTGGTCCTTATCTTTTTCGGTATACATTTAACTTTGGCAATATGTTCCTACATGCTTTTTTCCCAAATAAGCTATATGAATTAGATTGCCGATTATCAAATGATGAAGCCATACTGAATGCAAATACGTTTCTCCGTAAAGTCAATATCGACTTCAATTTCGAGCCAGTTATAAAGGCGGGGTCAAATCTTGATTATCCAGGTTCAAGAATAGCAAAGGGCTTAATCTTTGAATATCCTGACGGAGGCATGAGAGGCCGCATATATGTTGGGTGTGATTCTCATGAAGTTGAATATTTTAACTACTTTGAAGGACGAAGGCAAAACGATAAAAGTAGTAGGTCTGAAGGGGGTCTAAATATTCGTCAGTCGCTGTTATCGATTGCCGAAAAAATCCAGATTCCTTCAGATATGGTAATTGATAGAATAGAAAAGGAAAAGGGAGAGGGAATTTGGAATGCCTACTTCATACGAAAAAGAAATGGCTACAACTATCAATTTGACAAGATCAAGATTGGTGTATGGGATAAGACTGGTGAAATAGCTTTTTATAGTAAGGTCTATATGGGGACAGAATGTTCAACTGAAGTCAAAATTAAGGAGCACGAAGCCCTGCAAAGCGCATGGAATATATTTACCAAGCTCATATTTGGTGAAGTTTATAAGCAAGCCGATTCGTTATATGGAGCGCGTGCTAAACTTCTTATAATACAGCCCGATCATCCTCGTCATCCAACTGAAGGAGACAAGCTTATTGGGCCAACAACACAACGGTCGTCAAGACTTGCATGGGTCATATCTATTTACTTCACCGGTGGCGTTATTCTGCCTGATAAGCCGTATGATGAGCTCTCTTACGAGGAAAAAAATGAAGCGACTATAAAAGAATGGAAATTATGGCGTCAGTGGGGTAATCCATTGAGAAGTTTCCACGTAAGAATTGATGCCGAAACAGGCGAACTATTGTATGCTGAGCATATACCACTTCTGATTGCCAACTTGTTGAAGTAATGGCGGCATATAACTAAGCTATCATTCCGCTTATGGAATCGGAAAATTCCCGTGGGGCGCAGCACATTCTTAGCAGAATGATAAGAACAATATTAATCATAATAATCGTCACTGTCCTTTTCGGAGCACCAATAGTTCGTAATTGGTGGAATCATTATGGAAGCGTAACAGGTGACAAATTAATCTTTAATGTGCCATCTGATGCTGAGACTGTTGATCCAACTCTTCTAATAAACTATGTTGATGTCAGACGAATTAATCTTAACATTGATTCACCGTCACGACAATTCATTGACCGTACCCTGCCTATGTTTTTCAATACGCCTCATCCAAAAATATTCAATGGAGTATCGAGCGAAAATTGGGTTTCCAAATGGAGTGATTATAAGACAGCATTATTACATGAGGCTGGCTTCAAGAAATTTGATTTAGTCAGTCTGCGACGCTGTATTGATTATATTGAAAAAGAGAACACAATGGGGCTACCTTTACTCCCGGTCGCGGCTTATCTTGCAAATAATGGAAAAAATGATATTTGGATCATTGTAGCCATGTGGGGATGGCCAAGTGAAGACTTTGGCCACGTGAGAGTCTGGGCATTCAAAGTGGACTCCGGAAAGTTGCTCGGCTTCGCTACGTGTATGTGAAATATAGCAAAAAAACTGCTGACAAATGGCTCAACCATATGGCGAATCATCTCGACGAGTTTTAGGTGATTGCCACCACTGGTCAACCTCGTCGTTCTGAGCCACGCTTCTGATATTCAGCACATTTCACTGCATACCCCTTGATTTAGTTAGCTTTTCCTTCACAAGACGAGAGGGCTATGCTATTATCTCGCTTATGAGTCCCATAAGGCGGCAATCACCCCGACTGGTGTTAATGCTGGTTTGATTTTCATTCAAGGTAGTTGAGCCAGCGGGTTACTTCTTCTTTATGCATAGAAATATGAAAATACTAATATTACTTGTTTCTCTCTTGTTGCAGCTCGTGGCGATAGCGGAAACCGTATGGGCTGATGGGGTGTACATCCCGGATCGTGCATTCAGAAAGCTTCCTGAAATACCAGCTCAACGGGCGATTCTCAGCTATAAGGGTGGGGTGGAGACTCTGATTATAGAATCATCTTTAAATGCTGAAGGTCAGAACTTTGGCTGGATCATTCCCCTTCCCGTTGAGCCAGTAGAGCTTAAGAAAGCACCAAAAGAACTTCTTAACGTATTTTCAAACAATACGGAACCGGTAATTATTCACGACCGTGTGAAGCCGGTCCTTATTACATTTGTTGTTCTCACCTTATTGTTTGCCGGTCACATTTTCATGAGAATAGATCTTTGCTGCGTTAGGAAGCTAAGCTTGATAGAGTTATTGGGCGTGGTTATCCTGGGACTATTAATATTGGCATTGGTTGGACCGAAGCTTTCTTACAATGCGGGGGACATGAAGGAAGTAGTTCGCATAGGCGGAGTCGATGTAAAAAAGCAGGTTGATATAGGCAATTACGAGGTGGCTGTATTAAATGCTGCCGGCGCAGATAACTTAAATGCATGGTTGGATGCGAATCAGTTCATAAGAATACCGGCAAATGGAGTACCGATTGTAAATGACTATATCAAACAGCATTGGATCTTCTTAGTCGCAAAGCTCAAAAGGCAGGAAGGGGGCTTTAGCGTACCGCATCCTTTGCTTGTCAGATTTCCGATATCAAAACCCGTTTATCCAATGCGATTAACGGCATTGTCGGAGACAAATGTTTTCTTGCGTCTTTTTGTAGTTGGGGCAGAAACGGCCACGCTTGCTTGCGCAACCGAAAAGCCAGCGGTTGAATTTTCAGATAGGTATGCTCTTCTTGACAAAAGAGGAGATGAAAATCAATACGATGTATTTAAAGGCAAACAATTTGAGCAATTTCTTTCACATCCTTATGCAAAGGAGATCCTCTGGCCTGAATGTGTCGTAACCAGTTTTGTTGGCACGTTGGACGCCGCAAAAATGACTAATGACTACGTAGTAAAGTTTACCAGCTTTGCGCCATATATCAGACAATACTACAGCAGACAGGGAGCGTTTACCGAATCATTTTTCTACATACTGTTCGCTTGGGGTTTAAGTTTAATTGTTGCCTCATTTCTTGTTAAACGAAAAGGTCGTTTGTATGTTCTCACACATATAATACTGCCATCACTATGTATTTGCATTTTGGGCACTGGCTTGATCTATATTATTCTTCCGAAGATTAACGTGACCACTGCGAGCGGTTTTATGTCACGACGCTCAACAGTTGCCAAAATCCGGCTTCGGGATTTGGAGAAAGCCCTCGAAAAGTATAAGAAGGATACGGGAGAGTATCCCTCCAGTATTCAGGGACTTAAAGCCCTTATCACGAATTCAGGAGTAAGGGGCTGGAGCGGACCTTATCTGAAAGATTCAATTTCGACAGACCCTTGGAATAACCCGTATTATTATCAATCTCCAGGTCACCATTCGCGTAATATTCGAGGAGGAGAGTATCTTTACAAATATGGAGGGTTTGATCTGGAGACTATTCTGTCTAAATATTCGTCATTATCGCTGTCAGACATGCATCAATTCGAAAGACGAGTAAATAAAATAGAGAGGGCTCTCGATAACTATAAGAAAGACATGGGCCAGTATCCGACGACCGCCCAAGGTCTAAGAGCGCTTACGACTAACCCGGGACTAAAGAGATGGAAAGGTCCATATATTTCAGGCGAACTTTCCTTAAGCCTGCAAGACTCATATCGTTATAACTCACCGGGTAATAAAGCGCAAAGCGACAGCAAGTATGTGGATTACGATCTTTACTCCTATGGTGAAGACAATGAACCCGGTGGCGCAGGCGAGAGTAAAGATATAACAAGCTGGCGTTGAAATGAATAACCAGTCGTTGCAGCGGGGATCCCGCTCAACTTGTATGTGCAGGATGCAGTAAAACACACCTTGATGGAGAACCTCTGGTCAATATGAGCATTGTCTTTTTGCCATCATTTTTCATTGCCCTAAATTCTGATCAGACTGCATAGGCCAAAATGCATTAGCCACTCTGCATCAGCTGAACCCCAGCGATCAAAGAGGCAGCAGAGAATAACTCAATGCGTAACTGCCTGATATATAACCCTTCATAATCTTCAGCCCAGCTTCAATCAGCTCTCTTTCCTTCTGGCATGTGTATTGCACTATTCAGAGCGCTTATGGAAAACAACGGCAAAATGAAAAATGTACTGATCGTTGATGACGAGAAATCATTTCTCCTGAGCCTGCTTCAGGGGCTTGATGCATACGCCGCCGACTTTAATACCCTGACTGCCCAGAACGGCAGGGTTGCCGTGGATGTGCTCAGCTCAACCAAGGTGGACCTTGTGGTCTCTGACCTGAAGATGCCGGAGATGGACGGGTTTGGTCTTCTTGCGCATATGAGCAAAAAGCATCCGAATATCCCGGTTATCATGATGAGCGCATACTGCACGCCTGAGATCAAGGCCAGGCTGAAGAGCCTCGGCGCATTCACGATCCTTGAAAAACCGATCGATTTTCAGGAGTTTGTTGATCATATCTTTGCAGAACTGAATGCGGTCTCAAAGGGCTATATCCAGGGCATTACGCTGCCGGCGTTCCTGCAGCTCGTTGAGATGGAGAAGAAGACCTGCACACTCAGGATAGGTTCTCACGGCAGAAAAGGATTCCTCTATTTTCAGGAGGGTGTGCTTATCGACGCTGACAACGGAATTGACGAGCATGAGAAGGCTGCGCTCGACATGGTCTGCTGGGATGATCCTGAGATTGAGATCGAGAGCATCTGCAGAAGAAAGACGCGGAATATACAGTCGCCCCTGACCTATATCCTGATGGAAGGGTACCGGCTCAGGGATGAAAAAATGAAGGCAGCAGAGGCGCAGACTTCGATCCATGCTCAGGCAAAGGAGGTCGGGCCTGATTCAGTCGATTTCGGCACCTTTCTCAAGGAGATCAATGCGGAAGAGGCTGCAGGCAGCGACAATAAAGAGAAAACAGAAGCAGTTACAAAGGAGGATAAGATGGCAACAACAAAGGAGATACTGAACGAACTCGCAAAGATCCAGAGCGTAGACGCAGTCTGCCTCGTCGCACGGGACGGCTTTTTGCTTGACAGCATTGCACGGACAGGGATCGACACCGAGATGATCGGTGCGATCGCATCCAGCGGATTCGGAGCATCAGAGTCCATGGGAAGGCAGCTTGGCAAGGGAAATATGGCGATCAGCATGATCGAATTCGAGAAGGGACCTGTCATGCTCTCTCCGGTCGGTGATGACGCCTTCCTTGTGATCATTGCGGACAAGGACGCGAACCTCGGCATGATCAGGCTGAAGCTGAAGAAGCACTGCGGCGAGCTTGCTGTCGCAGCGGCAATTTAGGGAGAGGGGTGAACCATGGCTGAAGAAGGAAAGATACTCGATATAGCGCATGTCAGTTTTTTGGACATGATCAAGATCATGATAACCCTGAGCGGCGCTGCAAGCGCCAAGGGCACGCTCATCAGGAATGCCATCAAGACTGCAGAGAGGATCTCCGAGGTGGACTACCCGACCTTTGAAGATTACCTTGCAGCAATAGAGAACGCCACAAACCCGATCACCATGATCGAGGGCAGGGCGACCCATGCAGGCAATTTTGTCTTTGGCCTGCAGTACTGTCCGTTCGGTCCGTCCATAAAGAACTACACCCAGGTCTTTGAGAAACTGCCTGACGGGTTTGCGGATTTTACGGCTGAGTTCAACAAGCCGAGCAATATCACGGACCAGTTCCGGGTTGGCGAAGGAGCAGGCGTAAGCCCCTTCTGCTCAGTGCATCAGCCGATGAGGAGCGCCTTTGCCGAAAAGATCACCATAGGCGGAAAGAAGATAAAGATCACGCAGTTGGGCTGCAAGGCCGGTTCAGGCAAGAAGGGATTTGCAGAGAAGTGGCTGGCGGAAAGCGGCGTGCCCAAAGAACTTGTGGACAAGATCCTCGATAACCATATGTGCTGTTATTCCCTGAAGATAATGGATGCGTAAAGGAACTAAATATTTTCGAAGTTTTTGTATGACTCCATGACATAGTCAGGGATGATCTTCAATGCCTGCGTTGCATCGCGAAGACGCCTGCAGAGGGTCATGATGATCGACCGGTATATCTTGTTTGCAAGTTCCTTGTCATGTGCCAGGGCCTGCTCGAACTTGTCTGATGCAAGCCTGATCAGCGCAGTATCTGTGGCTGCCACGACAGAGGCAGAGCGCGGCCCCTTGTCGATAAAGGCTATCTCGCCGAGCGGCTCTCCTGTCCCAACAGTTTCGAGGTGGGTGCCGCCTTTCATGATCCTTACACTCCCTGACTTTACGATATAGAGGGCTTCGCAGGGAGCCCCTTCCTGCATGATCTCCTGCCCCTCGCTGAATGATACATTTTCGGTAAGGATGTTGATCTTGATCAGTTCGCCGGTAGTAAGGTCTTTCAGAAAGGAGATGTTTCTCAGAAGGTCCATGTTTTCCATATGCTCACCTCATGTTAGCGGTGCAGCTGCACCATATTGTTTTAGTGCTGAAGATTTATTCAGATATTCCCGGATTACTGCGATGTATGTGCCGTGGCTCCAGGTCAAGGGAGAGACTGAGAGGGGCTCGTTTGTGTTTGGGTTAACCTGCTCGGCCAGCACGCCGCTCGGCAAGGCATGCTGCTGTACCCAGCGCATGATCTCCAATGCCCTGTTCAGTTCATCCTGAGTCTTTGCCGCAGCGATGTAATACTGGGCCATCCAGAGTGTTGTGACAAACCAGGGATTCCCTGGCCCATCATGATTGACACGATAGTATGGATCATTTTCATATCGTGCCAATCCGCCAACACCTGTCCTGCACCATAACATGGCATAAACCTGCTCCATCGTCTGTTTGACCCGCTCGTCATCAGGAGCATAGGCGCCGAAGGCAAAGGTCCCGAAAAGGCTGGCATCAACCGTGGCGTCGACTTCAACCGAGCCGTCTTTCCGGAAATTGATCATCCGCGCAAAACGGCCTTCTTTTTCGAGATAGAGATGACGGTCCATAGCCTGCCGCATGCGGTCTGCTCCTTCGCGATACTCACGGGCCAGTCCGGTCTCGCCAAAGGCCCCGGCAAAATTCGCAGCCGCCATCAGGCCGCCATATACTGCAGAAACCGTAAAGGTGAGTATGCCCTGCCGTTCTTCCCACAGATCATAGCTGGGCAGGGGCAGGCCGGTCCCGGAATCCCGGTAATTCATCATGAAATCAGCGGCTTTTCTGATCAGGGTATTATAGAGCGGCTTGATAAACTCAATATCCCGGTACATGGCATAGTGGTTCCAGAGCGCCCAGATGACCAGGGCAGTCTCATCTTCCTGGATCGGGAGCTGCGGCTTCTTATCTTTCTGCCAGGGATGCCAGGAGCTTGCAAGAGCACCTGAGGGCGTGTATTTGTGGAGAAAATAACCGTCCTTCTCTATGATCCCTGCGCAGAAAGCAAAGAAGTTTCTGGCCAGCTCGAAATGGCCTGATAGGTCAAGGGCATATGCAATCAGGGATGCGTCTCTGGGCCACATATAACTATAGGTATCCCGATTGAACCGAATGACGTCAGAGTCAGTGGCAGCAATAATGCTTCCGCAGTTGTTGATCTGGGTGCGGCATATCAGAAGGCTTCTCTTATAAAGCCGCATTATCTCCTCAGGCAACAACTCAGTCTGCAGCCCTGCCTTGTTCACCCAGAGCTTCCAGTAATCGATGGTGCGTTTCATGAACATTTCAGGCTTCTTCCTGACAACCAGGGCATTGAGACTGCTCACCTCATTCCAGTCGTTGCCTGCACATATCCAGTAATATAGCGTCTCTTGTTCCCCTGCCTTCAACCTGAGATGCACTGCAACAACTGAATCGACTGTGCCCTGAGCGATCGGGTTACCGCTGAGCCGGCCGTCTTCAGCATCCCTCCAGGTCCCCACATCATTGTTAAACTCCCGGTTGCCTGTTGCAAAGTGCTCAATGCCGTATTTCCTGTTGGCATAAATGTTGACCAGAAAATGGCGTTTGCCCTTGTAATGAAGCATGCCGCTCACCTCAGGCCTGTATGCAGCCGTATTGCCGAATTCATTGTTATAAATATGAAAATCCTGCGTCAGAAACAGCCGGACCTCTTTCTCTTCCTGCGAGAGGTTTTCTATGGTCAGTTTTTTAAAATAGATATTTTCTTCGCAGTCGACCAGGTCCTGACAGACAATACGGAGCTGCATGCTGTCATTGACAAGCTCCACCATGGTTGCCAGGGTCTCATCGAGATAGTCCATGCTGATCCGCCACCCCTCAGGCACCCAGCTGAATATGTTGTTTGCCCAGACACCGAGCCGGAACGGCTCACCCTTGGTATGGCTCTCTTCGCCCACGTGGGGATAATAGAATTCGCGCAGTCTGTATCCCCTGTCAAAGGCGATCAGGATCTTTCCGTTGCCTATGGGGATATCTCTGGGCATGTTTTTACTTAATCTCCTCCCTGCATGTTAAAAACGGACTGCGAGGGCCTTTGCCTTTACCCGCGCTCTGGCTATCGCCTCTTCCTGGAGTTCGGTCCCCATGTCAGTAGGCTGGGCTATGATAAATTCGATATCCCTGATCCCGACATAACCGAATATCATGCGCAGATACGGCTCCTGATAATCAAAAGGCCGCATTTCGTCTGACGTGTATTGGCCCCCGCGGCTGGTGATCACGACCATCTTCCTGTTTTGGGCAAGACCCTCGACCCCGGCCTCTGTATAGCGGAACAGATATCGGGGCTGAACGATAATATCAATGTAGTGCTTGAGCACATAGGGTATGCTGAAGTTCCACATGGGCGTACTGATGAGATAGGCGTCAGCCGAGAGGAACCTCTCGATATGCGAGATGATCTCCTGCCAGGCCTCTCGTAAGCTGCCGTACAATTCATTGCCCCCCAGCAGCACATACTTGCCGTCCACCCGCCTGGTATTGAGGGAGGGGAGTTCCTCTGTTGTAAGGTTCAATTCTTCTATGACCCAGTCGGGATGTGTTGCCTGGAATGATTCGAGGAATGCCTCTGTTATGCGTAAGGTGCGGGAATCATCGCCCCGGGGTGTGGCAATAACATGCAGCAGTTTTTTCATGATCCACTCCCAGGGTGAAGGTATCGTTGCCTTATTAAATTATACGTCTTAATGCATTATTGCATTTCGTCAGAAGCTGCGCATCCTGATTGTTAGGGGCAGGTTTTCGGGCGTGCGTGTGAATTTCCCGAAATAGACCATGCCCGGCTGCGGTGAGCCATTAAGCCTGATATCCAGGGTAATGCAATATTCTCCTCCAAAAGGCTTCACCGTAAAGTCAAAGCCCTCGATCTCCCTGCCTATGCCCTCCCGGAAGTCGAATCTGAAGGATGCATGGTCCTGTCCAAACCTTACGTCGTTGAGAGGGCTCACGTCGACTTTACGCGGATTGAAGATGATCCCTCTTTCAAGGGTAACATTGCCTGTAATGACCGGAGCTGCGGGCATGGTGAACTGGGGCCTGAGCCATTTCTTGGCAATCCGAACATGCCAGACATTCCCGTCCCTCCAGACATAAACGCCGCCGGACATTGTCAGATCAATATTAGGCCTGCCTTCGAGGTATCCGTCATACGGGAAGGAGGCTGCTGTATCGCACGACGAGAAGGCCGGTTCAGAACCGGGCGGCCCTGCTACGATGGCACAGGAAGAGAAAAGCACAAAAACAAGAAGAAAGAACGAAAGCTTAAGCGCATGATTCATTGCAGCACCTCCTTGTTACATCCAACCATTTTACCCATTCCCTGTCAAGGGCCTTTTCTATGAATTTCAAGATGCAGGCACCGAAAAAACTTGCCATTGCCATGCAACCACCCTAAGGTTTAACTCGAAACCCATTTCGGGGACGTTGATGAATTAGTTAACTTATTGATTGTGTCATTATCTTTGAAATAGCTGTAGTTGTAACACCGGTTGCACGGGCTATGAGCGCCATCGGGATACCATAGTTTTCGATTAATTCTAGTGCTATTCTCTTTCGTATCCTGCTGATCTGTCTCCGCCTGCTTCCGCCCTTCAGCTCTGTTGCTTTTACTCCTTCTTCATCGCAGATCGCCCTGATCGTTTCGTCAACTTTACTCAAAGCTGCTGCTCCGCTCAGTTGCCTGTCTTGCCGCTCCTCTGCTTCCGCAACGATTTTCTCAACAAAGTCTCCGCGGCCCAATATCCGCTCATCCGATTTCTCCGCAACCTTTCGTCTCCGCATCGAGAGCACCTGTGACCAGCCGCCCTGTGAGCGGATCAAGCCACCTCCAATGAGATCAGGACGCTTTCCCTGGCCTATCCCCGCCTCTACAAATATCCTGTATTCCTTTTTTGCCCTGCCCTCTTTATCGCCAAACAGACCAAGCACATAATCCCGATCCTGCCATTTATGCCTGATCTTGCCGATTATTACAGCATGGCCGCTGTAGGGATAGGCGGCAAGTTCATCCAGTGTCTTTGTCACCCCCGCGCGCATCGGGTTCAGATGGATGTACCGGACCAACTCAAGCAGATAGCTCTCTTCTTCGCATACGATCGATTTGTATCGGTTCTGAAATAGATAGCCGTGCCTGTTATGCCTTCTGTTATGGGAGATGGCGTAGCCTGTCAGCAGTTTCCTCATGAACTCAGACAGGCCGCCAGGGCCACTCCGAAGAAGTATGTGGGCATGATTTCTCATGAGCGCCCAGGCATATATGGATGTCCCGGTCTTTTCTGCAAGACCGCCCATGCGCTCGATAAAGTTGTCTCTGTCTTTGTCATCAGAGACTATATCCCTTTTCTCTATCCCTCTGCATATTACGTGGTGCAATGTGCCGGGAAAATCCAGTCTCGCTTGTCTTGGCATGCTCTATTATTCCCAGTCTTCCTCGATAAGTCAACTAATTCATCAACGTCCCCTAAGTGGTTATTTCTTTGATTTTCTGAAGTGCTGCCTTCGCTTTATTTGTTTCATCTTTTATAGTTGGAATGGCTGTGCCTTCATTGATTGCTTCAGGTGAAACTCCCAGTTTATTCATGATTGCTTGATCATACCAATTCTTCTTCGCAGGATAATCCGGATTATAGGAATGCTTTGGACTATTAAGTCCGTCGCCCCCTTTACCTACGTCCCAATCCGGTTCTGCCGAGCCCCTCTTTAATGCCTTAATGAGGTCTTTATCAACAGGCTTTTCACAACTCTTTTTGGGCGGTCTGGGAAGCGGGATGCATTGTTCTGCGCGCTCCACTAATTTCTGATGATGTTCATATAATCCTCCGATACCGCCACTCCATGCCCCTGCTATTACAGGCAATAAAAGTAATGACAAAACACTCAAGCATACAATCATTTTCTCCCGCATATCATTTCCCCTCCCTTACATACTCTTGGATTACAGCATGATATTTTCTACCAATTGTCCCCTCCTGCAGTGTCCGGCCAATTAAGATTCTATTACCTTGAAAGGCGATCTCCATTCCAGTATCTATCGTCTCCAACCTCTGCAGGTCCGATAATTTGTCGAACCAATCAGCGTAACTCTTCTTATCATTCTTCCAGTAGCCGAGCATCTTCCCTGTTTTATCGAAGATCATCGCATCTATCACCCCAAAGGGCTTATTGCCTATGAACGATACATAGAGTTCTTCATTTGGGCTAAATTTGATTTTGTCAGCGTGATAAAGACCGGGCCCGTTTCCTATCCGTGAGAGTTTATCTGAACTGAAATTGAAGAAACTTCCGCCTCCGGCAGCTCTAAATATTACTTCCGTATAATCAATTTCGCGTTTCTGCTCTGGATCATACACAGGCTTCGGCTTTACAAATCCCTCCTTCAAAGTTGTATTGAACTGCTTAATTACCTGCCATTGTTTGTCGAGTTTTATTATGGATGGTGCATCATCCGAAAAAAGATAAAGGTTCCCATCTCTGTCAACGGCCACATCGGAAACGTAGCCATCCTCCTTCAATAAAGGTATTTTCGTTCCGACTTTGGGAAGTCTGGAGGCGACCTTGGGAGAATGAGCAGACATTGATCGTGTCTGTGTGCCATCCAGTGTGTATTCGGTGATTCGTGGACCAGAGTCGATACTTTCTTCAAACACCAGGTAGACCTTATTATTACTTATTGCCAGTCCTCTGTGACGGCTGAGAGTGTCAAAGTCTAAACTATAACCGTCGTATTGTTTTAGCCTCCAGGCGCTCAATACATTCCCTGTCGGATCAAACGAAATCACCTTGTTGCCCGCGTAATCGGCCATATACACATTCCCGGAATCATCAGATGCTATGCGAATTGGCCGAATCAGATTGTCGCGCGTTTCTATTAATACGTTCTCCTTGAGAGCAGAAAATCTGGTGATCACAAGTGACTTTATTTTGTCTCTTAAATTGGCGGGCAGGTTTATTCTGTTATCCTCCGGCCATTGACCTATAAACTTCCGCTCGTCACTGTAATGCTGTACAGCATAATAATTAATCTCCTCAGTCTGTCCGAACGTGCCTGGACTGCGCATCCTTTCTTCATCGGTCAGTAGCTTACCGAAACTAGCCCATCTTCCGCAGTTTGAAATTTGAAATTCAGCCATATCAATGAGTTACATTTCAAATCAGGCTATTTTCTGCACTACAATTTCTGTATTTTCTATAATCTTTGGCCTGTTGGGCAGTTGTATCTTCATCCTCTGAAGT
>JACRHC010000025.1 GCA_016217675.1 Nitrospirota bacterium | reverse complement strand
TGCGGATAAGCAGGGAAGACCTCTTACGTTAGAGGACTTAAGCGAAGAGGTCATGCATGCGATGATAGCAGTGAAGTTCAGGAAGGAATACGGACCGGATGCAGTCGGTTCTCTGCATCTGCTGAAGATGCAGATCCTCCGGCATCTCAGGGATTTTCTGAAAGGCTATCAGGCAGCAATGCTTGAGCAGGGGCAAATCGAGCTCCTCGAACTTGAGAGCGACCTGAAGATCACCTGGAATGACTTTGTCCTGAAGGGACGTCTGGACAGGGTGGAAAAGAGGGGTGACCGAATATATATCATCGACTATAAGACCCAGGCAGGTGACAGCTATCTCAGGATCAGGCATGACAGGCTCGACCCTGATGATCGTGCAACCTGGTATGCGGCGATCGGCTCCCTGCAGCTTCCTCTTTATCTTCTTCTGCTGTCAGAGGCCCGCGGTTTTCCTGTTGAACAGGTTACCCCGCTCTTCCTTTTCCTTGGGAGGGTGAGGCTCAACAAGGATATCGAATCGCCTCTTTTTAAGGAGGGCGATGAAATACTGGAAGCGTTTGACGCGCTGAAGCAGGTTATACAGGGTCTGCTCAGGGAGATCATTGACCCGGATGTCCCCTTTTCTCCTGCTCAGGACCTGAAGGCTGCATGTCCGCTCTGTGATTTCCGGTTCATCTGCGGTACGCAGTGGATCGTAAAAAAGAGATGATGTGCTGCCGGTTCCCTGGGCACTGCAACCGCTATTGTTCTGAAGTATGATTTTTCAGCCGAGGCCGGATCGATTACCTGCCAATGTCTCTGAACGTGGCGGTTATCTATTTCAATCTTGCTGTTTGACAGGTCTGCCATTAAGTAATACTATTTTTATAATACAGAGTCGTTTTGATGCGAACAGGATCTTCGAATTCGTATCTGAGGAGGGCTGGACATGAGTGAACCTACAAGAAACAGCGCTGCGTCTGCCGCTTTGGCCGCTGTAGTCGGAGTCCTGATTATCTTGTGCGTGGCTGCATCTGAGGCTCGGGCTTCACAGAGGGACCTGACCCAGATTTCGATCGAGGAGCTGTTGGATGTCGAGGTTTACAGCGCCAGCAAGACTGTCCAGAAGACTACAAAAGCGCCTGCCTCGGTCACCATCGTCACTGCCTCGGACATCAGGAAGTTTGGCTATCGAACCCTTGCCGATATGCTCAGGAGTGTCAGGGGCTTTTATATAACATATGACAGAACCTACCATTACGTGGGTGTGAGGGGCTTTGCAAGGCCAGGAGACTACAATACGCGCATCCTGCTCCTTCTGGACGGAGTCAGGCTGAACGAGAATGTCTTCGATCAGGCCTTCATCGGAAACGATTTCCCGGTCGACATCGATCTTATTGACCGTGTTGAGGTCATAAGAGGCCCCGGGTCCTCGCTGTACGGAAGCAATGCTTTTTTTGCAGTGATCAATGTTATTACGAGACGGGCAAAGGACTTTGGAGGTGTCGAGGTATCCGGGGAGGCCGGCAGCCATGAGACTTACCGGGCCAGGTTGAGCTATGGTGACCATTTTGCCAACAACGCAGAAGCGGTGTTTTCGGGATCACACTTTGACAGCAGGGGAAACAGGAGACTGTATTTCAGTGAGTTCGATGAACCCGGCCAGAACAACGGCATTGCAGAAGGTCTCGACTCAGAGAAGACAGCCAGGGCCTTTGCCAAACTCTCATTCAGCGGCTTTACGCTCCTCGCTGTATACTCCCGGTGGCAGAAGGAAACGCCTACGGCTGCATGGGGCGCGGTTTTCAATAAAGAAATTCTTAGTATGGAAGAACACGCACTTCTGGATCTCAAGTATGAAACGACACTTGCCGGAGACCTCAGTCTGATGTGGCGCGTCAACTATAATCAGCATCCCTATCACTCTCATACGCCTTACGATTATGCAGAGCCCGGCGGTCCGCCGCTTCTGGTAACAAATAATGATCTGTCCCGGAGCAGGTGGTGGGGCACGGAGCTTCAGTTGAACAGAAGGTTATTCGGCAGACACGACATAGTGGCAGGAGCTGAATACAGGGACAACATTCAGCAGGATATGAAGAATTACGATATCGAGGTGTATACCCTTAGCCGCAGCAATTCGCGCATCTGGGCTGTCTATATGCAGGACCAGTTCAATATTCTGGACAATCTGGTACTGAACGCCGGCATTCGGTATGATCATTACAGCACTGTCGGCTCTACCGCCAATCCCAGGATTGCCCTGATCTATAGCCCGTTTGGGCAGACAACCTTCAAGCTGCTCTATGGCACTGCCTTCAGGTCACCGGATGCCTATGAACTGCACTACGAAGCCATGGGGTACAGAATCAATCCCTCTCTCAAACCTGAGAAGATCCGGACCTACGAACTCGTATGGGAACAGCAGATCGGGGACAGTGTGAGAGGCACTGCAGCGGTCTTTTCGAACAAGATTGAGGACCTGATCACTCTGACAACAGACCCCGACGATTTTCTTGTCTTCAGAAACGTGGCGACTGTCGAGGCAGAGGGCATTGAACTCGGGCTTGAGGGAAAGTGGGAGAGCGGTCTGACCGGGAGGATAAGTTATACCTTCCAGGAGACCAAAGACAGGGACACCGGTAATATCCTGACCAATTCTCCGAGGCATCTCGCCAAGATCAATGTTTCGATTCCGCTCCTGAGAGAAAAGATATTCCTTGGTCTTGAAGAACAATATGCCGGCAAGAGAAAGACGCTCAGGGGCCTGGATGCGAAGGCATCTTACGTGACAAATGCCACCTTATTCAGTCAGCGGCTTGTGCATAACCTTGAGGCTTCAGTCAGTGTCTATAACCTTTTCGACTTCCGTTATGGGGACCCCGGCTCTGAGGAGCATGTCCAGGACATTATTCAACAGGATGGCAGGAGCTTCAGATTCAAGGCGACATACAGGTTTTAGAAACAAGATGACGAAGGAGATGACAAGACTGCTTATCGGCCTTCTGTGCGGCCTGCTTCTATCTGCGTCGATTGCCGGGGCAGAGGAGGCGGGACCGACCGAATACCAGGTCAAGGCCGCCTTTCTCTATCATTTTGTGAAGTTCATCGACTGGCCGGATAGCGGCAGCATACTGAAGGTCTGTGTTTTGGGCGAGGATCCTTTCGGTAAGGATACTGATGCCATTGAGGGTAAGACAGCAGCCGGGAAGGTGCTGTCAGTCGCGCGCATACGCTCAGTCCATGAGCTGAAGAAATGCCAGATGGTGTTCATCCCGTCATCAGAAAATGACCGGCTTGAGAGTATTCTGACAGCAGCGCAGGGATTAAACCTCCTTACCGTTGGAGATACCGCCGGATATGCGTGGCGCGGCGTGATCATCAATTTCTATAAGGAGCAGGGCAAGGTCAGGTTTGAGATCAACAGGGACGCTGCCGGCAGATCAGGCCTGAAGATCAGCGCGAAACTCTTCAGTATCTCAAGGATCGTCCACGATGCAGGAAAAAGGAGCGACTGATATGCCTGTTTTAAAGGACTCCTCCTTAAGGCAGAAGCTTATCAGGATAAGCCTGGTTACCGCAGGCTTTGCCTTACTCATGTCTGCACTTGCCCTCTCTGTAAACGAGGTGATCATATTTAAAAGGGCCCTTCTGAACGCCCTCATCACCCAGACGGAAATCATCGGAAACAACTGCACCGCAGCCCTGACGTTTAATGACGCAAAGACAGCAGGAGAAGTCCTTTCTGCGTTAAAGGCCAACAGGGGCGTCAGGCGTGCCTCAATTTATACAAGGGACGGGCTGCTTTTTGCAGAATTCAGGGCCGACGGCAATGGGCCTGCTCTGACCGAGGGCCTGAAAAAGGAAGGCTATCGCTTTGGCCTCACGTCTGTTGAGATATATCATGACATCGTATTTGAGAAGGAGATCATTGGTCAGATCCACATACATTCAGACCTGAATGAGCTCTATGCCAACCTGTTGCGCCATGTCACGGTTTTTCTTATAGCGATCCTCTTTTCGCTCTGTGCGGTCTATGTCATGTCTGCCCGGCTGCATAAGACCATAACGGGCCTTATCTCGGATCTGGTGCATACCATGAGCACGGTAACAGAAAAGAAGGACTATTCCGTGCGTGCAGCGGTTCAGGGAAAAGATGAGCTGGGAGTATTGGCGGAGGGTTTTAACGAAATGCTTATTCAGGTCCAGTCGAGGGATGCTGAACTTGAAGCCTACCGGAAGAACCTCGAAGAGCTGGTGGACAGGCGTACCACACAACTGCAGACTGCCAATGAGCAGCTCCGAAGGGAGCTGGCCGAACGGAATAAAATCGAAGAAGCGCTCAGAAAAAGTGAAGAGTTTAATAGGCATATTTTGGAAACCGTTGATGAAGGCTTTATTGTGGTGGATCGTACTTACAGGATATTGTCAGCGAACACGGCATTTTGCAGATCCGTAAAACTGACGGAAGAACAGATCTTGGGCAGGTATTGTTACGAGTTGTCTCACCATTTCAGCAAACCGTGCCATGAGTCAGGAGAAGACTGCGCGGTCAGGCAGACGTTTGAAAGAGGCGAGCCTTTCGCGCTTTCGCATACTCATGTCGGTAAAGACGGTGAGAAGTCACATGTAGAGATAAAATCATACCCGATCAGAGACCCTTTGGGAAACGTTGTGTCAGCCATCGAAACGATCACTGACGTTACGGAAAAGAAGAAACTGGAGGAACAACTGCGCCATGCCCAAAAACTGGAGGCGCTGGGAACACTTGCCGGAGGAGTTGCACATGACTTCAACAATATCCTTAACGTTATCGTCGGGTATGGCGGCATGATGGAGATGCACCTGGCCAAGGACGATCCGCATATGCCTTATCTGAGGGAGATACTTGCGGCTTCGGAGAGGGCGACTCATCTGACCCAGGCCCTCCTCATCTTCAGCAGAAAGCAGATTGCAGAACTGAAACCGATCCACATTAATGAACTTGTCAGCGGCATGAAAAAGATGGTCTTTCGGATAATAGGAGAAGACATAGAAACGAACATTCGTCTTTCTCCCGAGAAAATGACGATTATGGGAGACTACGGGCAGTTGGAGCAGGTTTTGATGAATTTTGCAACCAACGCCAGAGATGCCATGCCTGACGGCGGCGCGTTGAGCATTGATACACAGCTCTTTGAAATGGACACTGAATTCATTCATATGCATGGTTTTGGAAAGCCCGGCAAGTATGCTCTTATTGCAGTTTCGGACACAGGAAAAGGGATGGACGAGCATACGCGGGAAAGGATATTCGAGCCATTCTTCACGACAAAAGGCCTTGGAAAAGGCACAGGACTTGGGCTGTCGATTGTATACGGTATCATCAAGCAGCATAATGGATTTATCAATTGTTACAGTGAGCCTGAGAGGGGAACTATCTTTAAAATATATCTGCCGCTGATCAATGACGAGGTAATCGAATCAGAAGAGGCGAAAATTGGCAGTGAACAGGGCGGTACAGAAACCATAATGATTGTGGATGATGACGAGCATATCAGGAAACTTACAAGGGAACTGCTGGAAAATCATGGCTATACGGTCATAGAGGCAAGAGACGGCTCAGAAGCTGTGCATATCTATCGGGAGAACAGGGACAAGATACAGCTTATCCTGCTTGATGTCATAATGCCGAGGAAAAGCGGCAAAGAGGCGTTTGAAGAGATCAGGGCGATGCAGCCTGATATAAAGGCGCTTTTTATGAGCGGTTACACCGAAGATGTTATACAGCGAAAAAAAATCATTGAGGAAAAACTGCCGTTTCTTCAAAAACCGGTAAAACCGAGGGAGTTGTTGGCTAACATACGGGATATGCTGGACGGAAAGCTGGGATAACATCTTCTTCAGAGAACGGGGAGAAAAATAACGATGAAGCGATTCCTGCAAGTATTGTCTGTCCTCTTTATAGTCCTGCAGTTATTTGTTACCCGGGGGTACGCTGCCGGGAAGGTTCTGCGCATCCTTCATGTGAACGACTTTCATGGTTTTGCAGAGCCGTACAAGCCTTATGGCTCAGACGAGATGCTGGGCGGCATGGCATGGCTCGCCGCTGCAGTGGAAGACCTCAGAAAAGAGAGGCCGACGATGCTGCTTGCTGCTGGTGACATGATCCAGGGCAATAACTGGGCGAACCTTTTTCAGGGCGAGCCGGTGGTCGAAATGATGAATGCCATGAAGTTCGATGCCATGGTCGCGGGCAACCATGAGTTTGATTTTGGCCAGGAAGTCCTGAAGAGACGTTCAGGCGAGGCAATGTTTCCGGTCCTTGCCGCCAATGTCCAGGGCATGGAAGGCCTGAAGCCCTATATGCTGAAAGAGATCAACGGAATAACAATAGCGGTGATCGGCGTTGTGACAGAAGAAACGCCTCTTACGACCCATCCAAGGAATGTGACAGGCCTGAAGTTCATAGCGCCTGAAGAGGCCCTGAATAGATATGTCAGGGAACTTCGGCCAAGGGCAGATGTCATCATTGTTCTTTCCCATCTCGGCCATAATGTTGACCGTCAGCTTGCAGAGAAAGTGAGCGGCATTGATGTTATTGTCGGCGGACATTCTCACACAAAAGTGGAAAAGCCTGTTCTGATAGGCAAGACCGTGGTGCTCCAGGCATGGGAGCATGGAAAGGCACTGGGCGTCCTTGACCTTACCCTGGATGACAGGAAGATCATAAAGGCAGAGGGAAGGCTCGTGGAGGTCAGGCCCCTGCCGGGCAGGGAGAATAAAGAGATCGCAGCGATCGTCGAAAAATACCGGTCCAGGGTTGACGCGGTGCTCGATGAGAAGATCGGCGAGGCCGGTCTGGACCTTGACGGACAGAATACCAGGAAGCGCGAGACGAACCTCGGGAACTTTCTTGCGGACATTGTGCGATCAGCTGCCAATGCAGACGCTGCGATCATCGGCGGCGGCAGCATCAGGACCAGCATGAAGCAGGGCGTTATCAAGGTCAAGCATGTGTATGCGGTCGCTCCCTTCAATAATTATATCGTTGGCATCAGGCTTACCGGTCAGCATATAAAGGATGCGCTTGAACATGGCGTCTCTGCAATTGCTGACGATGCCGGGCGATTTCCTCAGGTCTCGGGCATCAGGTTCAGATACAGTCGTTCTGCACCTGTCGGAAAGAAGGTAACGGAGGTATCCGTAAACAACAGCCCCCTTGTCATGGATAAGGAATATATTGTGGCGACGGACGACTTTCTTGCAGCGGGCGGTGACGGGTATAAGGCATTCGGAGAGGCTGTCAGGTCTTCTAAGGACTTTGCGATCGTGGGCGGCGCTGTGATGGGCGAGAAGCTTGTGTACAACAATTCCGGCAGATGGCTGCGCGATGTGGTCATTGATCATATCAGGGCAAAGAAAGAGATCGCGCCGGTCGTTGAAGGAAGGATAACCGAGGTTGAGTAAGGTTCCTGCTCATATCATTCCAAACCTCCCCTCTCTCCCCTCCTTGGCAAGGAGGGGATGGGGGCTGTGAAGATTTACGTCAATGAAATTGAGATCGAACTGCTCCCGGGCATGACTGTGCGTCATGCGCTGATCCATGCCGGTCTGCTGAAAGAGATCGAAAAGGGGAAGAAGGTCTATGATCGGTGGGACAATGAGCTGGGCCTCGATGGTGCCCTGAGCGATGGGATGTTTATTGCCTTGAAGTGAATATGTTAGCCTGCCTGAAAAACTTCACTTCCGCACCTTGACCATATCTTCGCGTACCATCCAGGCGGTCATCTCGGGTGCGGCCATTGGCTTTGAGAAGAAATACCCCTGGGCGAAATGGCAGTCCATGCTGCTGACCTCATTAAGATGCGCAGACAGTTCTATGCCTTCGGCTATGACCTCGAGTTTGAGATTCTGGGCAAGAGATATAATGGCCCTGACGATCTCACGGTTTTCGTCGTTAAGGGACATGTTGGCAATAAAACTCCGATCGATCTTCAGCGCTGTCACAGGAAATTTGTTGAGATAACTCAGCGAAGAATATCCGGTGCCGAAGTCGTCAATATGGATCTTGACGCCGAGGTCGCGCAGCCTGTTCATGGCCTTCACGGCAAAATCGAGATTTTCCATGATTATGCTCTCCGTGAGCTCTATCGCAAGTGTGTCGGCGGCGATGCCCGTTTCTTCAATGATGCCGATCAGGGTATCCACAAAATTATCATTGAGGAATTGCCTGCCGGATACATTTGCGCTCATCTTCAGCGGCCAGTCAGCATGGTATTCATTCTGCCACTTCTTCAGCTGTCTGCAGGCTTCACGGAGGATCCATTCTCCCAGCGGCTGTATCAGGCCGGTTTCCTCCGCAAGGGGTATGAATTCCATGGGGGGGATGAGGCCGCGCAGCGGATGGCGCCAGCGGACGAGGGCTTCAAATCCGCTCAGTTTACGGGTATTGACATCAAGGATCGGCTGATAGTGAAGGACGAAATCATCAAGATGTTCTACCGCGACCCTGAGATCTGCCTCAAGCTGGAGCCGTTCGGCTACAAAACTGTGCATGCTTTCGTCGAAGATCTCATACCGGGATTTGCCCTTTGCTTTAGCTGCATACATGGCGATGTCGGCATCGCTGAGGATTTGGTCCGGCTGTTCATAGCGGTCCTGTTCCAGGGCTATACCGATGCTCTGGGTCACATAGATCTCGTTACCATCGATCAGGAAGGGAGGCACAAATTCGGACTGGATGCGTTCGACAACGCTCTTTACATCGGTAACGTCGCTGACATTTTCGAGAAGAACTGCAAACTCGTCTCCGCCGAGCCGTGCAACCGTATCGCCGGGCCTGACACAGTTTGCCATGCGGCCGCTGATCTCGATCAGAAGCTTGTCCCCTGCCGCATGCCCTAAACTGTCATTGATTATCTTGAAACGGTCGACATCAAAGAACATGACAGCATAGAGATATTGTTTAAGCCTCTTTGACCTGTTGATTGCATTGTGGAGCCTGTCCCGGAACAGTGCCCTGTTGGCAAGTCCGGTCAATGCATCATGAAAGGCATCATGGAGCAGCTGATCCTCCGCCTTCTTGCGCGCTGTTATGTCAGTCTGTGACCCTGCCATCCGGTAAGGAGTTCCCTCGCCATCCCTGACAGCCAACCCCCGGCAGAGCATCCAGCGGAATGTCCCATCCTTGTGCATGATGCGGTATTCGATCTCAAGGTGCTGGCTTCCGTGCAGCATATAGGCATTGATGCGCGACCAGACCTTCTCGCGGTCGTCGTGATGCAGGCGGCTGAGCCACTCATCAGGACTGTTTCCGATCTCCCTGTCGCTGTACCCGAGCATGGATTTCCAGCGCACGGAATAGTAGATCCTGTTATCTCGCAGGTTCCAGTCCCAGAGCCCGTCGTTTGCACCCTGCGCTGCAAGGGCATACCGCTGTTCGCTTTCTCTGAGCGCGGCCTCAGCCTTTTTCCGCTCAGTAATATCCCTGGTGTATTCAATAACATGGGTGATGGTCCTGTCGCGGTCAAGGATCGGATAGGTGTAGATCTCGAGCCACGACTCATGTCCGTCGTGATCTCTGACAATTTTTTCTTTGGCGCAGGCATCGCCGGAAAGGAACGTTGAACTTACGATACAGTCCTCGCATATGGCATCACTGCCGTGAAACAGCTCATAGCATACCGGGGAAGTCAGGGGATCAATGCTCCCTGATTTCATTGCAGCGTACGCGTCGTTGGACCGGACGATCCGGAATTCGCGGTCAAAGATGCAGAACGGATCGTGGATGCTGTCAAAGATCGTGTTGAGAAAGGCCTCTGACTCGGTCAGTGCGGCCTCGGTCTGTCTTCTCTCAGCAATCTCCTTCTCGAGTTTGTCGTATCCCTCACTGAGCGCAGAGCTCATCAGGTTGATATTATCGGCCAGTTCGCCGAATTCAGTTTTGTCCTGATAGGCGACCTTATGTCCCAGATTTCCTGCGGCGATGGTTCTTACTGCGTTTACCAGAAGGCCGATCGGTCCGGTGATAGAGGATGTGAGCCGGATTGCGGTGATTATGCCGACCAGAAAAGCCAGGATGATTGTGACCAGAAGGATGCTCCTTGCCTCGTGAATCTGCCCGACCGCATCTGTTGTCATGGAGGCGAGTTTTCTGCTGGCATCCATGGACATCTCTTCAGTGGTGCGGAGAAGGCTATTGCCGATAGCTGCAGCCTCTGTTTTTAGACGATCAATATTGTTTTTGTCCGCGGAAGCGGTCATATAAAAACTGAGAGCATTTTGATAATCGCCTATGGAGGCCTGCAGCTGCAGCAGTTTTTTCTCCAGGGCAGGCTGATGATGACAATTTGTGCAGCCGCCTGCATTTTTTTCAAGCTGGCTGACGTTTTCAGCGATGGCATCTATTTTGTGTCCGAGGTCAGTTCCTACGGTGTAGAGTTCTGACTGTACCGTCTGGATCGACATGATCAGGTCTTGGCGGAGGTTTTCGACCTGATGGAGTCTGATCAGTCTTTCAAGGGAAGAAGTCGTTGTCCTGATATACAGCGACGATATGACTGTCCCGGTAGCAAAGAAAAGAAAAAGGAGAAGCAGGGACGTAATGATTTTTTGTTTCACGGTTTCCGGTTGTCCTGAAGATTTTCCTCTTCCGCTTGACGCCGATATTGACAGGCACTATTCATTGATTCCGCCGCTGTATTTAATCAGATCAATGCCGGCCTTTTTTGCGAGGAGATGTACAGGCTCATAGTCCTTTTCAGTCGTCTCGGTAAATTTCAGCGCGCTGAACTGGCTGAGAACCTTTTTCCCTTCCGGGTCAGCGTGCATGGCAAGCAGGGCCTCCCTGAGTTTCCTCTTGAGAACATCATCGAGATCCTTTCGGACGCAGAGCCCGTTGGACGGCACTGCAGGCGAACGGGCAATGATGCGAAGATCTTTTTCAAAAGAGGGATTGTTCGCGATCATCATATCATAGATCGTGTTCTTGGCAGCGCCTGCATCCGCTTTCTTCCTGAGCACCGCGTCAATTGCAGCATCGTGACTGCCGGCGAAATAAAAGCTGCGGAAGTATCCGTCAGGAGCAGAAATGCCATGGTCTCTCAGATACGCAAGGGGGAATATGTATCCGGCTGTTGTGGCCTTCTCGACAAAGGCAAAGGTCTTGCCCCTCAGGCCGGCTGCATCGATAATGCCGCTGTCTTTGCGGACAAAGATATAGCCCTGATACGTTGAACTGTTATCGAGGTTCACCGGTCGTGCAAGAGGAACGACACCCAGTTTATGTATCGCGACAGCGCCGGTGAATGAACCAAAAAAGGCAGCATCCAGCTTTTCCTTCTGAAAACTTTCGAGGATGTTGCCGTATCTGCTGAGTACCGTGAACCTGACCTGTATTCCGGTCTTCTTCGAAAGGTACTCCCCGAGCGGAACGAAACGCTGCTTCTGTTTGAAAATGTTCATCTCGGGGATAAGACCGATCAGTAACTGCTTTTCATCAGCCAGGGCATGTGGCGGTTGCAACAGGATTCCGAGGAGGAGAATCAGGAATAAAGCCCGGGCCTTTTTCATCATGGGAGTCGCTCCTTGCAAAGTACCTGCGACGGAGAGGAGAACGGTGGTGCTATTTCGGTAACCCTGCCGTCCTCATTTCAGGACCAGTGGCTTTGCGTCCTACCCTCTCAGGCAGTTTGCCTTTTCGATAACATGTACAAATTTGTAAAATTATATCCAATATCAATAATGATACGCAACTTTTATAAGCGGAGCAGTTGTGCAGGAATAAAGATGTTCGTGACGGTCGGTTCTTAACTTCTGCGTCGCACCGCGCATTTATGGTATTATGAATGCCTTATGGAACAGCGCTTACAGAAGATTATTGCAGAGATGGGCATTGCCTCCCGTAGAAAAGCGGAGGACCTGATCACCGAGGGACTGGTAACGGTCAACGGCAAGGTCGCTGAGATCGGCATGAAGGCTGACCCCATGCGAGACCATATCAAGGTCAGGGGAAAGCTCCTCACCAGCCCGGAAAAAAAGGTCTATTATGTCTTTAACAAGCCGCGCGGGGTGATGACCTCCATGAGCGACCCGGAGGGAAGACCTACGGTGAATGAATTTTTTGGCCGCATAAAGCAGCGGGTTTTCCCGGTCGGCAGGCTCGACTATGACTCGGAGGGTCTGCTCCTGCTTACCAATGACGGAGATTTCGCATACGCCATTATCCATCCCTCCCGGAAGATCCCCAAGACCTACATCGTGAAGGTGAAGGGCGTGCTTGAGGAAGAGGACCTTGAGAAACTCAGAAAAGGCGTCAAGATCGATGGAAAGCTGACTGCGCCTGCAAAGGTGAAGAAGCTCAAGAAGACGGCGATCAACTCCTGGATAGAGATAACAATCCACGAAGGCAGGAACCGCCAGATCAGAAAGATGCTCGAGCGGGTGGGTCACGATGTGCTCAGGCTTATGAGGATACGGATCAATGGCATAGAGATGGGGCCGCTTGAGCCCGGAGCATACCGCAAACTTACTACGCAGGAAATGGACTCAATTATAAGAGAGATAGGGACAGGAGAGGGAGCATGAATCGGGATAAAGTCTGTGGAGCAATACGTGAATCTGACATCAATACAACAATAACGATAGCCGGATGGGTATTCAGAAGACGGGACCACGGCGGGCTCATCTTTATTGACCTCAGGGACCGGTCAGGAATATGCCAGGTTGTCTTCAGCCCTGATGTATCAGGCGATGCCCACGAAAAGGCGCACGACCTGCGAGCAGAATATGTTATTGCAGTATCAGGCGAGATCAGGAGACGGCCTGCAGGAACAGAGAACCCGAATCTCCCGACCGGCATGTGTGAGATGTACGTAAAGGAACTCGTTGTGCTGAACGAGGCCGCGCCGCTTCCCTACAGCATGGAAGAGGCTGCCGAGGCAGGTGAGGCCCTGCGGCTGAAGCATCGGTACCTTGACCTGAGACGGCCGGAGATGCAGCAGAACATGATCACCCGCCACAGGGCAAGCAAGCTGATGCGCGATTATTTAGACGACAGCGGGTTCCTTGAGATAGAGACGCCCATGCTTACCAAGTCAACACCTGAGGGTGCCCGTGACTACCTGGTGCCGTCCAGGCTCAATCCCGGTTATTTCTATGCGCTGCCGCAGTCGCCCCAGCTTTTCAAGCAGATCCTGATGGTTGCGGGTATGGAGAAATATTTTCAGATCGTGAAATGTTTTCGCGATGAGGATTTGAGGGCGGACCGCCAGCCTGAGTTTACTCAGGTTGACCTTGAGATGTCCTTTGTTGACCGCAAGGACGTCATAGAACTGATCGAAGGCATGATGAAGAAGCTTTTCAAGGGAGTACTGCATATCGATATCCAGACGCCTTTTGAGATGCTGAGCTATCAGGAGTCCATGGAGCGCTTCGGCAATGACAAGCCTGATATGCGTTTCGGGCTTGAGCTGAAGGACATGGCAGATCTTGCTGCAAAGGGAACGTTCAAGGTTTTTCTTGATGCGATCCAGTCAGGCGGACTGGTCAAGGCGATTAACGGCAAGGGCATGGCAGGCATCTCAAGGAAAGATATCGACCTGCTCACGCAGGAGGCCCAGTCGTACGGCGCAAAGGGTCTTGCCTGGATTAAGGTGAAGAACGGTTTCGAATCGCCGATCGCAAAGTTCTTTCCGGAAGATGTCATGAAGGCAATGGCAGAAAGGCTTGGCGCTGAGGATGGCGACATGATGCTCTTTGTTGCTGACAAAGTGAAGGTAACCTATGATGTGCTGAGCAGACTGAGGCTTGAATTAGGCAAGAGGCTTAACCTTATCCAGCCGGGATACAAGTTTGTCTGGATCACCGACTTCCCGCTTCTTGAATGGGATGATGATGAAGTCAGATTCCAGGCCATGCACCATCCGTTTACCTCGCCGCTTGATGAGGATATCGAGAAGATGATGTCCGGCGATATGACTGACCGGAATATGTTAGGGTCGCTGAAGGCCAAGGCGTATGATATTGTTCTGAACGGCTTTGAGATAGGCGGCGGCAGCATACGAATCCATAATCAGAAACTTCAGAAAAAGATGTTCGAGCTGCTCAATATCAATGAAGAAGATGCCCGCACCAAGTTCGGCTTTCTCCTGGATGCCCTTCAGTATGGCGCTCCGCCCCACGGCGGCCTTGCCCTTGGTCTCGACAGGCTTGTGATGCTTATGGTGGGTGCCACCTCGATCAGGGATGTGATCGCCTTCCCCAAGACGCAGAAGGCCTTCTGCATGATGTCCGGTGCTCCCTCAGCAGTCGAGACAAAGCAGCTCAGGGAACTGCATATCAAGACCGACGTGGTAGTAGAGGAAAAGGCCTAAGGATTCAGTTCTTTGTAGTGTTTCTTGAGGCACTCCTGGCATATGCCGTGTGAGAAGGTGATGTCCATGTGTGTCCCGAAATATTCTTCCAGGCTCTGCCAGTAGTTATCGTCATCCCTGATCTTCTTGCACCATGCGCATATGGGCAGCAGGCTGCGAAGTTGCAGAAGCTCTGAAATATCTTCGATGATAAGCAGGGAATAGTTCCTGTTGTCGTAATGGAAGGGCGATGTCGTGACGAGGACATGTACGTTCTTGGTCCCTTTTTCCGTCGAAAGCTCCATCACGGTTTTTTCCCTGTACACCTTGTCACCGCAGAAGGCCTTTTTTACCGAGTTCCTGATCACACAGTCTGCACATGCCGGCGCATGTCCGCATCCTTTTCGGGTCTCCGCAGCATGCATGCAATGGAGTGCATCGCCGCCACGTTTAAGATAGATGCTTTCGCCGCCCCTGTCGGCCGGCATGAGCCCTGCTGCCGCGCTGTTGAGATGGAGTATTCTGACATCGTCGTCAACAACGAAGACCGGCGACGGGATCGCATTAAAGAGGTTCAAGAAGAATGAGGAATTATTAAAAAGCGACGGCATAGACCCAACCTTTCTCTTTGTGCTTATTTAGTATATTCGTCTCAGCGTCTCAGATACAAGTCGGATTTCCTGTTTCTGTGAAAAGCTTCAACTTTTCCTGCTTGACAATGGTCTGAGCGGCTTCTAAACTTTTTAGGTAGAGGAAACAAATTTTCTTCTTCCGTGTTTCATCAATGATAAAGGAGGATACAATTATGAGAAGAACTGTTTTGCTGCTTGTAGCGATGGGATTTATATTTGGCCTTGTCGCCTGTGTGGAGGCTGCATCGCGGCATGAACAGCCGAGGAGTGAGTTCCGCGATCGGATCGAGAGCCAGCAAAAGAGGATCGACCAGGGTGTTGCCAAAGGAGATCTCACCCGGCAAGAGGCAGATATGCTTCAGGATAATCTGAATCATATCAGGGAGGAATACAGGACGATGAAGGCGGATGGAAGGCTCACGCCGCGAGAGGCTGACCGGTTGGAAAGAGACCTTGAGGTCAATGATCGGATGATTCAGGACAGAAGGACTAACCAGATCAGAAGGCTTTATGAGCCTGTACAGTCCCCTTCAGGTCAAGATGAACAACCGCGGAGCGATTTACGTGATCTTCGGATGGAAAACCAGCTGAAGAGAATCGACGAGAGGGCTGCCAAAGGCGAATTGACCTGGAGAGAGGCTGAGATTGTCCGCAAGAATCTTGAGAGGATTAAGGATTCTTATTTGCGCCTGAAGGCTGACGGCAGAGTGACAGAGAAGAAGCTGAAAATACTGGACAAGAAACTGGACCGCAATGACAGGATGATCCATGAGAAGAAGCGCAATCCTATCGAGCGGATCGACTGATATACCGTACTATGGCGGTTAGGGTAAAATAGTCCCTCATGATCTCAAAGAATACCCTTCAACTGCTCGAATTCGACCGGCTTCTGGAAATCATTTCCAGTGCCGGCCATAGTGATATATCGAAACAGGCGGTTCTGGATATTGCGCCTCTTTTCTCCGGGGACGATATGCAGGACCGCTTTTTATTAATAGAAGATATTCGCAGGATCTCTTCCCAGGGCTTTTTCCTCAGACTGCATGCTTTTCAGGATATCACATATCTTCTTGGTCGCGTAAGGCCGCAGGGCTCAGTGCTTGAGGCTTCCGAAATATCAGCCTTTGTGCCGGTGCTTGAGATGGCGCTGGAGATATCAACGCAGGTGCCTGAGTTCGAAGGGCTTAAGGCCCTTCCAGAACTGACCGGCCAGTTGTCCGGCCAGCCTGAACTGCTCAGGACCATACAGAAATCAATTGATGCTGACGGCCGTGTTAAAGACAGTGCCTCTCCGGTCCTTGCAGGTATTCGCCGGGAATTGAGAAGGCTCGAGATCTCCATCCAGAAGAAACTTGAGGAGATGACACGGGACACCTCACTTTCTGTCTTTCTTCAGGACGATTTCATCACCAAGAGGGCAGGCAGATGGGTCATTCCTGTGCGCATGGACTCAAAGGGCATGGTGCCTGGCGTTGTACATGATATTTCAAAGTCCGGGGAGACGGCCTTCATTGAGCCCCTTGCAGTTATTCATTTCTCTAACGAATTGGAGAATCTTTCTGCAGAGGAAAAAGCAGAGGAACTGCGCATCCTTCGTGCCATCTCTGCCGTGATACGGGAAAGGGCCGATGAAATAGCAGCCGAGTTCGCTGTTATTGTTCACCTCGATATGCTGAACTGCATTGCACGGTTCTCTGATCAGCTGCGTATGGAAGTGCCGGAGATCAGCGGGTCAAATGCGATCAGACTTCTGCATGCGCGCCATCCGCTTCTGGTAATGGCTCTTGAAAAGACGGGCAGCGACAGGGAGGTTGTCCCCCTGGACCTTCAGCTCGGGGGAGATGAAACCTGCATGGTCATTACCGGATCGAATGCCGGCGGAAAGACCATATCCATAAAAACGGTCGGTCTTCTGCTCTGCATGGCCTTGTCCGGCATGCCGGTGCCTGCCGGTTCATCCTCAAGCTTTCCGCTTGTCAGTTCGCTGCTTGTGGATATGGGTGACGAGCAGTCGATCGAGAGCAATCTTTCGACCTTCTCTGCCCATGTCAGGAATATTGCACAGGTCCTTGAGACGGCTGATGCCAGGGCCGTGGTTTTAATAGACGAACTTGGAACAGGCACGGATCCTGATGAAGGCACAGCACTTGCCTGCGCTGTCCTGAAGGAACTGCAGCAGAAGGGTTCCCTGGTTTTTGCAACGACCCATCTCATGGGCATCAAGGGTTTTGTGCATAGGGCCCCTGGCATGGCGAACGCCTCGATGGAGTTTGACAAAAAGACGCTGACGCCGCTGTACCGGCTCAGGACCGGCGAGCCTGGCCAGTCTTACGCCCTTGAGATAGCGCGAAAATTCGGATTGCCTGCTCATGTTGTTGATGCGGCAAAGGAACTGCTGGGCGGCGGCAAGGTTGAGCTTGATAACCTCATGGCTGATCTTAACGAGAAGAGGGCTGAGTATGAGGGACTGCTCAGTGAACTTCAGATGAAGAGGGAAGAGGCAGAGTTAAAGATTAAGGAAGCAGAAAAGAGAATAGCAGAGGCAGAAACAAAGAAGAGAGAAACGCTGTCAGCGGCCCACAGGGAAGCGCTCGACATCGTATCGGATATAAAGCGGCAGATGCGGGCTGAACTGGATGATATAAAGAAAAAGGAGAAGCAAGAGCTTCAGGACAAGATCAAAGAAGTTGAGCAGAGGCAGCGGCAGATAACAGAGACACTTGCTCAGTATGCAATGGATGAGACCGGAGCGCTCAGCATTGAAGATATTCATATAGGCGACATGGTATTTGTGAAGTCATTAGGATACGACGGTGCAGTCTCAGGCATAATGGCAAAGGCTGAACGCGTGAAGATCATCTCCGGCTCAAAGGAGATCCTTGTGCCGATCTCTGACATCAGGATAAAGAAGGGCAGGCTGCCTGCTGAAAAAAAGGATAAGATTCGGCAACAGGATACGCCTGACGAGATGGTACCTTCGAGGATCAACCTGGTCGGCATGCGGGTTGATGAGGCGCTCTCAAAGCTCGAACCGTTCCTGAACCACGCATCGCTTGCCGGTTTTCGTGAGGTTACGATCATCCATGGTTATGGCACAGGCATCCTTGCCAAGGCAGTGCGCGAACATCTCACCCGCCATCCGCTGGTCAGGCAGTTCAGGCCCGGAGAGCCTTCCGAGGGCGCAGGAGGGGTTACGGTTGTTGAGCTGGCATAAGCTATTTAATTTTCTTATATGCCTTGTTTATAGGCGTTATAACCGATTATCAACAATCACTTTGGCAAATACCTGTTATAATGAAATCAGAAACCATGCTTTAGAGGTGTAGTATGACAAAGAACAATTTCTGGTCGCCTTACATAGCAGGAACAGGACTTGGTCTGACACTCTTGGCCACTTTCTACATCGCTGGCTGGGGCTTGGGCGCATCGGGCGCATTTTCGCTGCTGACAAGCGTCGGCATGAATCAGGTGCTGCCTGATTTTACCCGGGGACTCTCCTATTTTTCCCAATACCTGAATGCCGCATCACCACTCAAAAACTGGATGCTGTTCGAAATTTTTGGAGTCTTTCTGGGTGCGCTCTCAGGGGCATTGTTCAGCCGTAACTTCAGATTCCGTTTCATTCGAGGTTCGACAACAGGCATTGGTATGAGACTCTTTGCTGCCGTAACAGGCGGCATATTGATCGGTTTTGCCGGCCGACTTGCACGTGGCTGTACCAGCGGGGTTGCTCTTTCAGGAGGGGCACAGCTGGCAATGGCAGGGTGGATATTCGTGATCGCCATGTTCGTGGGCGGCTTTATTGCTGCGGCTTTCCTAAGGAGGTTGTGGTCATGATCGGGCCGTTAAACATGAGCCAGGATACGGGGCTTTTGATAGCGATCATGCTCGGCTTCTTTTTCGGTCTCTTCCTCGAACGGGGAGGCCTCGGGAATCCGCAGAAATTGACCGGCGTCTTTTATCTTACGGATTTTGCTGTGCCGAAAGTCATGTTTACAGCAATTCTGGTTGCCTCCACAGGTCTCTATCTCCTGTCTGACCTGAAGCTTCTGGATATGGGCAGGATATGGATCGTTCAGACCTTCTTCTGGCCGCAGATCGTTGGCGGCGTCTTATTCGGCATCGGCTTTGTCGTGAGCGGCTATTGTCCCGGCACTGCTGTTGCCGGTCTCGCCTCAGGACAGCTCGATGCGCTGGTAGCCATGATCGGCATCGGCATAGGCTCCCTGATATTTGCGCTTCTCTACCCCATGATCGAAGGCTTTTATCAGTCTTCGGCCATGGGAGAGGCAACAATTCAGGGTGTGATCGGCATAAGCCATTGGGTTGTTTTGGCCGCGCTGATCATCGTTGCAGGTTTGATGTTCTTTTTTATGGAACGATACGAGAAGAAGACTCGGTAAGATCGGCCCTCAGCCTCCCCAGCCGATGCTGATTATTATGGCGTCAGCGGGACAGACCTCTTTGCAGGTGCCGCAGTCGATGCAATAGGACGACCGGGAAGGCAGGCTCTTGCCGTCAGACATCTCAAAACACTTGACCGGGCAGGCGTTTATGCAATCCCCGCAGCCCGTACATTTCTCCCAATCCACTATGGATATAAACACCCGTTCTCACCTCTCCAATAAGATTTTTAAACCTTAATTGTACGGTAGTAAGCTGCCCGGCGATATAACATATATCATATCCTATGTATATAGCTTGAAGAAAAATCCTCCCCTTTCCAAGGGGAGGTATGGTGGGGTATCGATAAAATTACCAAAACCTCCCCAACCCCTGGTAAGGAGGGGACTCAATCCGCAACTGCAAGTTTATCGAGCAAAGTCTCGATGAACTTGATATATAGGCCATTTTTCTTATATTCTAAATACCTGCATTAGCGGCAGCGATCAGAGGTTTTCTTCAGACATACCGCAGCAGAAACAATATATATCCGGCGTTTTGCGTATTCACGGAATAACAAGAAGGGGCATATGTTACAGATCAACAATCTCAGCAAGGTATTTGGCAAACAGACCATATTCGACGGTGTTACGGCAACGATCAATCAGGGCGAGCGGGTTGGCTTTGTCGGCAGGAACGGCTCAGGCAAGACAACGCTCTTCAGGATGATTCTTGACGAAGAGCATCCTGACTCAGGAAATATCAGCGTGCCGCAGGGCTACCGGATCGGACATCTATCACAGCATATTCATTTCACCAAGAAGACCGTTCTCAAGGAGGCGAGCCTCAGCCTCAGGCCGAACGAGGACGGCATTGATGAGACGTACAAGGTGAAGAAGATCCTGAGCGGACTCGGCTTTACTGAAGAAGATCTCGAAAAAAATCCCCAGTCTCTCTCAGGCGGATACCAGATCCGGTTGAACCTTGCAAAGGTGCTTGTCTCAGAGCCGAACCTTCTTCTCCTTGACGAACCGACGAACTATCTTGATATTGTCTCGATCCGCTGGCTTGGCCAGGAACTCAGGGCCTGGCAGGGTGAACTGATCCTCATCACGCATGATCGCGATTTTATGGACAGTGTAACGACCCATACCATGGTTATCCATCGCTGCAAATTGCGGAAGATACCTGGGCCCACGCAGAAACTCTTTGAACAGATACTTCTTGAGGAAGAGGTCCATGAGAAGACGAGAATGAATGACGAGAAGAAGCGCAAGGATGTGGAGCAGTTCATCAACCGCTTCAGGGCACAGGCAAATAAGGCAAAGGCTGTGCAGTCAAGGATCAAGGCGCTCCAGAGGCATGAGCGGCTTGAAAAGCTGACCGATATCAGGACGCTTGATTTCGCGTTTAATGCTGCGCCGTTCACTGGAAAGCAGCTTATGGTTGCAGAGACCGTATCGTTCGGCTTTGACAAGCATGAGCAGCTGATCAAGGACCTTAATCTGGTGATCGGGAAGAGGGACCGCATCGCGATCGTCGGCAAGAACGGCAAGGGCAAGACAACGCTCCTGAACCTTCTTGCCGGTGAACTGAAGCCCCAGCATGGCGTGATCACACCTCATCCTGCCACAAAGCTTGCCTACTTCGGCCAGACAAATATCAGCAGACTGAATACGGCAAACACAGTGGAAGAGGAGATCATGAACGTTCACCCGGACCACAGCCGCGGCGTAAGCCGGAAGATCTGCGGGCTAATGATGTTCACCGGCGATCATGCGCTCAAAAAAATATCCGTGCTTTCGGGCGGTGAAAAGAGCCGCGTCCTGTTGGGCAAGATCCTGGTGAGTCCTGCCAACCTGCTCTTTCTTGACGAGCCGACGAACCATCTTGATATGGAGTCCATTGATTCTCTTGTTGAGGCGATCGAGGCATTTGAGGGTGCTGTTGTGATCGTTACCCACAGCGAGATGATCCTCCATGCTGTAGCTGAAAAGCTGGTGATCTTTGACGACAACAAGGTCAGCGTCTTTGAGGGCACGTATCAGGATTTCCTTGACCGGGTCGGGTGGAAGGACGAAGCAGCGGTTGACAGTGCGCCGGAAAAGCGGGCGAAGGCTGAAAAGGGCATCAACAGAAAAGACCTGAGAAAGATGCGTGCAGATATCGTCACGAACAAATCAAAGGCGCTGAAGCCGATGCAGAAGCGGATGACCGAGATCGAGCATACTATTGAGAAACTTGAAAAGAAGATCGAGCATGATACCAGGGCGCTGCATGAAGCGACGCAGAAGGGCCACGGAGACCAGATCCAGAGTCTTTCAAGGGATATCCACGACATGCAGAAGAAGATCGAGCCGCTGTTCAATGAACTTGCCACATTAACTGATGAGTTCGAGAGAAAAAGCAAAGAGTTCGAAGAGCAGCTGAAAGAAGTTGCGTAAGACAGGTGAATAGTCTGTAGGTTTTTAGGTGGACAGCCCTGCGAGATCACAAAACTTACGGTAGCAATATTGTATGTAGTTCTGAAAGACTATAGACTAATCAACCTGATTGTATTTGTCTTAGTGAGGAGAAAATATGGCATTGCTTGATTATTTCAAACCTGTTGTCTCGATGACCGCTGAAGAAGCCCGCGAATTCATGAAGGGCAAGAACCCTGACGACTATAACCTGATCGATGTTCGTCAACCGGCAGAATATGAACTTAAACACCTTGCAGGTGCCAAACTCATTCCTGTGGGTGAACTGCAGAATCATCTCAATGAGGTTGATAAGGCCAGGCCGACGATAACCTATTGAGCGTCTGGGGTGCGCAGCCGGGCGGCTGCCTCGATCCTCTCCGATGCCGGATTTACGAATATCGCCAGTATGCAGGGCGGCATCAGGGCCTGGGAAGGGCTGGTCGCGGCAGGTCCTCCTGAGGCCGGTATGGCCTTTTTCGGCGACGCCGCAAAGCCGGACGAACTTGCCGTGTTTGCCTGGATGCTGGAGGAGGGTTCGCGGCAGTTCTATATGCGCCTCGATGATTACCTCAAGGACGAAGAGGCCCGCCAATTGTTCCAGAGCCTTGCCAAGGCTGAAGAAAGCCACGAAAAGACCCTTGCTGAACTGTATAAATCCTTCTCGGGCGGCAGTGCTATCGGAGATAAGCCCATGACAGAAAAGGGAGAGTTCATGGAAGGTGGCGTCAGGGTTGATGAATCGCTCCTCTGGGCGCGGGATAAGGATGTGACAGCCATCCTTGAATATGCCATATCACTCGAGGCGAATGCCTATGACCTGTATATCAAGAT
The DNA here is from genome assembly GCA_016217675.1 of Nitrospirota bacterium. Lineage (GTDB taxonomy): Bacteria > Nitrospirota > Thermodesulfovibrionia > Thermodesulfovibrionales > UBA6898 > UBA6898. Next base: position 4,007 of record JACRHC010000025.1, on the reverse strand, counting down.
GGGGCGCAGATTTGAAGGCGATGCCCAAAAGGTCTTTTCGCTCCTTGGCGATGAGGAGAAGAAGCACCTTGAAAGGCTGGCAGGACTGCTTGAAAAGAAAGTCTGAACAAAAAGGAGACATTATGGCAGGGATTAAGATTGGTATTATCGGCGGCTCGGGCATGGATGACCCGAAGCTGCTAAAGAACAAAAAAGAGAAGAAGGTAAAGACCCCCTATGGCAGTCCTTCCTCACCGCTCACAACCGGAAAGATCAACGGCATTGATGTTGTTATTCTGGCGCGTCACGGCAAGGACCATTCGATCTATCCGACCGGCGTGAATTTCAGGGCGAACGTTTACAGCCTTAAGCAGGAAGGCTGCACGCATATCCTGGCCACTACTGCGGTTGGATCGCTTCGGGAGAAGATCAGACCCGGCGACCTGGTCTTTGTTGACCAGTTCCTTGACTTCACCAAACAGCGGGTCCTGACGTTCCATACAAAAAAGAAGGTTGTTCATACTCCCATGGCAGAGCCTTTTTGTTCTGACCTGCGGTCGCTGCTGGTTAAATCAGCGAAGGAACTGAAGCTGCGCCACCATGCCAAAGGCACGGTCGTGGTGATCGAAGGGCCCCGTTTCTCTACAAAGGCAGAGTCGCATATGTTCAGGCTTCTCGGAGCTGATGTGATCAATATGTCCACGGTCCCTGAGGTGGTCCTTGCGCGTGAGCTTGGCCTCTGCTACCAGGCGATTGCCATGTCAACAGACTATGACTGCTGGAAAGAGGATGAGGAACCTGTCACCTGGGAGATGATTTTAGCGACCATGCATAAGAATGCAGAAAATGTTAAGCAGCTGCTTCTCGGGACGATATCAAAGATAACGGCTGTACACAGCCACTGCGGATAAAGGAGGAGACCATGTCGATTAAATCAAGAATAAGGACCATACCCGATCACCCGAAGAAAGGGATTATGTTCAGGGACATTACTACGCTCATCAAGGACCCTGTCGGCTTCAGGCTGGTGATCGATAACTTTACCCAGCGTTATATCACAGGCGAGATCAATTTCGACACGATTGTCGGTATCGAGGCCCGGGGATTTATCATTGGAGGAGCCCTTGCCTACACGCTCGGCAAAGGGTTTGTCCCTGTGCGCAAGACCGGCAAGCTGCCGGGAGAAAAGATCAGCCACGAGTATGCGCTTGAATACGGCACTGACAAGATCGAGATGCATATTGATTCGATCAGTAAGGGAACGAGGGTGCTCCTGGTTGATGACCTGCTTGCCACCGGGGGGACTGCCCTTGCAGCCGCAGCGCTTATCGAGAAACTGGGCGGCGTCGTGGCAGAAATGGCCTTTATTGTGAACCTGCCGGATGTGGGCGGCGCAAAGAAGCTTGCTGAAAAGGGATATAAGTCCTACTGCCAGACCGAGTTCGAAGGGGACTGAAAGAATGATTTTGACTTGGAATAAGGTAATGATAGGTATGGCGAATTGATTCCAGCGGCATCGGAGCATTCTCATTTGGCACGCGAGTGTGCGCGGCTCGACCCTTGTGAAGAGGCGAAAATTGCAGAAGAAGGTATGTCCGTAACGGCTGTTGAATGGCCTGGGTATTAGAAGATTATCATGTTGCCAATAGGTGAGATAGCATGATTCCCTGGACGTTCCTTGACAGTGCACAGGCGCCCGGAAACGGCGGAGAGCTCAGGCTCTACCAGCGCGGGGCCGAGTTCTCGATCAGGATCGACAAACACGAACTCATGAACAGCCGTCATTACGGGTCTGAAGATGCACTGGCAGAACTCTCCTGCAAGAGGATTGCTAACCGTCCGCATCCCAGGGTCCTGATCGGCGGCCTGGGCATGGGCTTTACCCTGAGGGCAGCGCTGAACAGTCTGAGCCGTGAAAGCAGCGTGGTAATTGCCGAACTGGTCCCCGCGGTTGTTGTATGGAACCGCGGCCCGCTGGCTGAGCTTGCCGGCAATCCGCTAAAAGACCCTCGTGTGATCGTGAAAGAGAATGATGTTGGAGAAGTGATGAGGGAGAAGCAGAATGCATATGACGCCATTATGCTGGACGTGGATAACGGGCCTGAGGGCCTGACCCGGAAGAGCAATGATCTGCTTTATGGCTTGAGCGGCCTGAAAATCGCGTATGATGCGCTACGGCCGGGAGGGGTGCTGGCAGTCTGGTCAGCAGGCACGAATGACGCGTTTGTGAAGCGGCTTCGCAAGGCCGGCTTCACGGTTGACGAGGTCCCTGTGCGTTCACGCGGTGCGCGCGGAGGAGCGCGGTATACGGTCTGGCTTGCCCAGCGGGGCGACTAAGAGCTGCCAGGAGTCCCTTTGGTGCCCATAACATCTATCCCGAACTTCTTCAGCGTAACTGCGAGACTTGCAACCGGCAGGCCGATAACATTGAAATAATCGCCCTCGATCTTTTTCACGATCAGTGAACCGATGCCTTGTATGGCGTATGCGCCTGCCTTGTCGAGCGGCTCTCCTGTCTTCACATATGCGCGCAGCTCTTCATTTGCCATCTTCCTGAACCAGACCTTGGTCTCTATTGCGGAGGAAGACTTCTTGCCGTTACTGGTGTCCAGCACTGTATATCCTGTTATGACCGAATGCAGCCTGCCGTTCAGCAGGTTGATCATCCGCATAGCTTCTTTTTCCGTATGAGGCTTTCCTAACAGCTTTCCCCTAAAGACGATGAAGGTGTCTGCCGCGATGATGACCGCATCGTTATATTTATGCGCAACCGTCCGGGCTTTTTCGAGCGAAAGATATTTGGCTAACTCGTGCGGCCTGAGCTTAAGCCCAAGGTCTTCTTCATAGTCACTCACATCGACCCTGAATTTCAGTCCGATGAGGGCAAGCAGTTCTTTCCTCCGGGGTGATGCAGAAGCGAGGATTATAGTTCTCTGTTTAGACATATCGTCCAGCGGCATGACCTGAGGCCCAGGCCCAATGAAGATTAAACCCGCCAAGCTGGCCTGTAATATCAAGGACCTCTCCGATAAAATAGAGTCCCGGAACTTTTTTCACTTCCATGGTCTTGGATGATACTTCATCCGTATCTATTCCGCCAACTGTCACCTCGGCTGCAGCATACCCTTCAGTGCCGGATGGTTTGACCTGCCACGCCTGGAGCTTATCAGCTGCCTCCCGCAGTTCTTTTTCAATGAATTGGCAGATCGGCTTGATAGGGAGGTAATGCTTGCACCAGATCTGCGTGAAGCGTGAAGGCAGATATTGAGAAAGCAGAGTCCTGATCTCTTTTCTGGACTGCCTGTTTGAAAGAAGGAGAGCATGCGCATCAATGCCGGGCAGAAGATCGATCGAAAGCAGATCACCCTTATTCCAGTAAGAGGATATCTGGAGTATGGCCGGACCGCTCAGCCCCCGATGCGTGAAGAGGAGACCGCCCCGAAAGGAGCTCCTGTTCACGGTGACCTCTGCATTGATCGAAACACCGCTCAGTTCCCTGAAGATCTCCAGCTCTTTCGCTGAAAGCGTGAGCGGCACAAGACCGGGTCTTGGTGATATGACATTGATCTTGAACTGCTCTGCGAGCCTGAGGCCGAGATCAGATGCCCCCAGTTTTGGGTATGACAGACCGCCGGTCGCGACAACAAGCGATCCCGACTCAAATGTCCCTTTGTCCGTTGCGACGCTGAACAGACCATTGTTCGTGATCCTTTTGACATTGCATCCCAGGAGGAACTCTGCTCCTGACTTTTCGCATTCAGCCCTGAGCATTACGATGATCTCGGCGGACGTTGCATCGCAGAAGAGCTGTCCTGCCTCTTTTTCATGAAAAGATATCCTGTGTTTTCTGAGCAGGGAGATGAACTCTTCAGGCCTGTACCGTGAAAGTGCGGATTTGCAGAAATGCGGGTTTCTTGAAATATAATGCTCCGGTGAAACATGGAGGTTCGTAAAGTTACATCTGCCGCCGCCTGATATCCTTATCTTGCTGCCGATCTTCTGGCTGTGGTCCAGCAGAAGAACAGACC
>JACRHC010000002.1 GCA_016217675.1 Nitrospirota bacterium | reverse complement strand
TCGGCTGACGACCCCCCACCCACCCCCGATCCTGGGGGGGGGCAGACTTTTGAGCAGTCCTTTGTAGTGACTTGTGGACATTCCTTCTTCGTGCTCCTTTGCAGCGCCCCTCGGAATACGGACGGACTCAACAAAGTCCTGCAGCTCCTGTGACGGAGGAGCAGTCATCCTCGAAACGACATAACAGGCGATGAAGCCAGCCGGGATACCGAAAAGACCCGAGGAGATGGTCTTGATACCCCAGATGTCAAAGCCATAGAAACGGCTGGCGATCATGTATATGACACATGATAAGAAGCCGATATACATACCTGCGAGGCAACCCCACTTATTCGACCGCTTGTCCCAGATGCCCATAACAAGCGCAGGAAAGAACGAAGCAGCAGCAATAGAAAAAGCCCAGGCGACCAATTCAACGATGATCGTCAGCTTGAAGGTTGCGACATATGCAGCAATGAGTGCAACGATCACGAGCAGCGTCCGCGATACTGCCAACCTTACATTGATGGATGCCTTGGGGTTGATCATCTTGTAATAAAGGTCATGCGACAGAGCATTCGAGATGGTCAGAAGCAGACCGTCTGCAGTAGAGAGCGCTGCGGCAAGACCGCCGGCTGCGACCAGGCCGGAGATGGTGTATGGGAGTCCTGCGATCTCAGGCATTGCAAGCACGATTGCATCCGGTCCGATCGTGAGTTCATAGAACTGGAGAATGCCGTCAGCATTGATATCCTTAAACGATACCAGTCCGACCTTGCCCCAGTTTGCCATCCACTTTGGCAGATCTGCTATCGGCAGTCCAATGACACTGTTTAGCACCTCGTTTCTTGCAAAGGCTGCAACAGACGGGGCAGTAAAATAAAGCAGGAATATGAAGAAGAGTGACCAGCCCACTGATTTGCGCGCATCCTGAACTGACGGGGTCGTATAGTACCTCATCAGGATATGCGGCAGTCCTGCGGTTCCGACCATCAGACAGAAGGTGAGCGCCAGCATGTTCTTCATGTCAAGCCTTGCAAACGGCTGAAGATAGGGCTTGATCGGTTTGGATTTGCCGACAGCCGCAGTTTTTGCAGCAGTCCACTTTTCCTTTGCCTCTTCAGGAGTCTTTGGCAGGCCTGCGATGGCCTTTGTGATCTTCTCCTTGTCAGCAGCAGTTGCCTCAGCAGGAAGCGCTGCAAGCTTTGCCTCAAGATCAGCCTTTTTTGTGCCGAGGGATGCAGGAAGACCCTTGATATCTGCATCAATCTTATCAGCATCTGCCTTCCAGAGATCACGGACCGCAGTCTCTGCCGGATCTACATTGATCGCCTTTTCCTTTGCGTCAATCTTCTGGAGCACTGTCCCATACGTAAGTTCAGGAATCGGGAAGCCGGTCACCTTCTGTGACATGGTAATAGGAGGGATCAGATATGCGATGATCAGGATGATATATTGGGCAACCTGTGTCCAGGTTACTGCCTTCATACCGCCTAACATTGAACATACGAGAATACCGCCCAGACCGACAAATACGCCGGTGGCAAAGTCAAGACCTAAGAACCGGCCCATGATGATACCAACACCCGTAACCTGTGCGATCAGATAGGTAAATGAAGCGGTAATAGCTGCTACGATGCCGATGGTACGGGCAGCATGGCCGCCGAACCGGGCGCCAAGAAAGTCAGGGATTGTGTACTGACCGAACTTTCTGAGGTATGGGCCGAGGAAGACAGCAAGCAGAACATATCCGCCGGTCCAGCCCATGACATATGCAAGGCCGTCGTACCCGAGACCGAAGATCGTGCCTGCCATGCCGATAAACGAGGCGGCAGACATCCAGTCAGATCCTGTTGCCATGCCGTTAAAGACCGGCGGCACAGAACGTCCGGCAACATAATACTCAGAGATCTTGGCCGTTCTTGAGGATATGCCGATGAAGGCATAAAGAGCAATGGTTAGACCCATGAAGGTGTAACCGATCATCTTGTTCGACAGGCCCATCTGCTCTGCTATGGCCAGGCCGATAACAAAGATGATGAACCCTCCGGTATAAATCGCATAAATTTTAGCCAAATTGTCCAAAAATCCTTTTGAGCCGACTCCTGCCATGTTATTCTTCCTCCTCTTCTACGCCGTAGTCTTTGTCCGCCTTGTTCATTTTATTTGAGTAGTTGAAGATCAGAATAACGAAGACGATCAGAGAGCCCTGAGCCCCCATATAGTAGCCCATCGGGAAACCGAAGATAACGACCTTGTCTAATTCATTTACAAAGAAAATTGCTACGTACGTGACCACGAACCATATGACCATGGTGATGGTTGTAAGCTTGATGTTGTAGCTCCAGTATTCTGCGAGCTTCTTTTTGTCTAATCCTGCTAATTCTTTTGCCATTGTTCCTCCTTCTGTAATTTCTTTTAAAGCATTTACCTTCTCCCCTAAGCAAATCTCTAAACCCTCTTTCTGCACCACCTCCTTAGTATTTTGTTACGGTTTTCCGATCCTCAGAAGGTCTCTGAGTGTCCGGACTCCAAGCTTTATAAGCATGGAAATAAAGCGCTGAAAAAGCTGCGCAGTAACATATGCATCCATCAGCGCATTGTGTGCACCCTGCACAGGCACCTGAAATTTCTTTGCAAGGGAGAAAAGGTCCTTGCTCTCCGTACCGGCAAAATAGTTGCTGCTGAAATCACCCTTGTTCTGGCTCATCCAGTCATGGATAACAGAGGTATCTACAGCAGGGTTCTTCAGTGAACCAAAGCCGAATCTCTTCATCTCCTTGGCGAGAAACCTGAGGTCAAGGGAGATGAAATGTCCCACGAGTACCGCTCCCTCGCAAAATTTGAGAAATTCGTCCATGATCGTCTCAATACCGGGTTTTTGCTCGGTCTCCGAGTGCGTGATCTCGTGGATAACAATGCTTTTTGAAGTAAGCTCGGTGCTGGGCCTTACTACTTCATAGAAGGGCCTGCTCACTTCTATTCTGGTCCCAAGCATTCTTAGTGCCCCGACAGAAACGATAGAGTCATTACGAAAATCCAGACCTGTCAATTCCGTGTCCATCACTACATAGGGCGCAGAATCAATCGGCATGGACAGATCCATTCCCGATGAAGCTAAAAGACCTCCGCTATATTTTCTGAACAGACTTAGCATCAGCCGCCCACCATTCCAGCACGGTATATCTCTTCTATGCCGTCCTGAATCTTGAGGATAAGCTGAAAGGATTCCTTCAGGGACTTCTTTTCAAGGTTTGAAAGCTTCGACGGGTTAATGAAGTTATCGAGGGGAACCTTTCTTTCCATCTGGTCAAGCTGATGATGGATCCTCAGCAGGTTAATAAATTCAAAGGCCTGTTCGATCTCTTCACCAAGTTCGATCGCAATGGGATGCGACTCCTTCATGGCATGAAGACGCTCCATGCTCGATGTCTCATGAATGGCGGATTCAAGGGCAAAAAGCCGAATGAGATCAACAAGCGGCCCTATGCCGCTCAGTTTGAGGTTCAACTGATCCTTATGTTCACCATCCTTATTGACCATAAAGGACCGAAAGAACCCAAGAGGAGGCCTGTTTTTCAGAATAAGACTTGCTATCCGCGCGAAGAAAATGTTCTGGTCCTTCAGGTTATGAATAAGATATTCCCTCAGTTCGCCGGCCAGACTGAGATTGCCATAAAGAGCTCTGAAGTCAAAAAAGATAACAGAGCGGAGCAAAGCCTCGGGATTCGGGTGCTGTATCCAGTTCAGAAAATATTTCTTCCATATACTGATCGGCTGGCACCACTGGGGATTAGAGGCCATGTAATTGGCCTCGCAGGAAGGAAAACCGACGTTTATAAGTCCATCGCGCACATAGACGGTAAACTCAGAAAAGTATTTTTTTGCCGCTTCTTCCTGCTCGGGCGTTTTCGGATCGGAATATATGAGCGCATTGTCCTGGTCTGTTTTGAAGGTCTGCTCTTTCCGCCCCTCGCTGCCATATGCAATCCAGCAATATGATACCGGTGGTGTTCCGAACTTTTTCTCGGCGATCTCCAATACCTTCTTCACCAGCCTGTCGTTCAGTTCGCTGATGATCTTCGTGATATTGCTCGCTTTTGCTCCCTCCTTCAGGAGCAGTCCGATGATCTTGTTCAGTTTGTTTGCAAGCGGTGCAAGGCCCTCAAGCGTATACTGGTTCTCGATATCCTTTGCAAAAGAGAGCGGGGATGTGCCCTGAAGAAGCATGAGGTCGTGGTTTGTGATAACGCCCTTAAGCATGCCGTCCCTGACCACCAGGACATGGTGGATATTGTATTTGATCATCTTCAGGACAGCTTCGAAGCAGTAGTCAGTGGCATCCACCCTTATGAGAGGGAGACTCATAATATTCTTTACCTGATCTGCTATTGCCCTACCCTTTGCGACGACCTTTTCCCTCAGATCACGGTCAGTTATAACCCCTGCAGGGAAATCGTTTTTATCGTAAATTACCAGAGAACTCACCTTGTTCTGACACATAACCTGAGCCGCCTCCTGTATGGTGGCGTCCTCTTTTACAGAGACAACATCCCTGATTGCAATGTCGCCGACCTGCGAGGTGAAGAGGATGCGGTCAGTTCCTCCATACATCATGCTTTTGTTATGCATCTCACTATATGTTCTGTCTATATATTTTGTGAGATGTGATTTCAGGAAGTATTCAGTAAAGACCGGCTGGCTGTTCATAATCTTCAGGGCATTATCTTTATCAAGAAGATAACAGATGGTATCATCTACTGCCACGATGTTCGCCCTGACCTTGTCCTTGCCAATGAGCGAGAGAAAACCGAAGGTATCACCCTCACCCCGGTAATCGATCACAACCTCTTCCCCATCCTCAGACGCAATAAAGACCTTGACCCCGCCCTTTTTAATTATCCTGAGATGATCGCTGGCAGGATCGTTCTGTTTCATGATAACCGTACCCTTCGGGTAATAGTCCATAGAGACAGCCTGCGCAATACTCTTCAGGGCAGCATCATCAATAAATTGAAAAGGCGGAACCTTAGAGAGAAACTCGATTATCTCTTCATGTATCATCAGCACAAAATGACAGCAACTTATATGCCCGTAAAAGGAAATTTGACATAACTAATTGATATTATTAGCTAATAAAGAAATAATAGAGAAGAAATTACGTCACGTGAAAGACTGTTTAGTTACTTATAGTATCATAAAATTAAGTAAATTTAATTATACTTATAAATCAGCTTATTACATGGCAAGAGTTAAATTACTTAATGTAACACAAAGAATCTCGGTCGGTAACTAAAGCGATTTATTCTTTTAATATCGGTAAGTTATACATCAGCAAGCAGTGCCCTGTAATTGATCGAAAATGATTGCCTTATAAGGGTGGTTTTAGCTTATCAATTAATAATAAATATAAGATAAAGTCAGACAGCACTGTCAGGGGAAAGCAAATTGGTAAACTTATTTTCTTTTCGTAATGGTAGCAGGGGTTACTCTACTTTCTGGGTATCCCCCAGCGCTTTCTTTTTTCCCAGAGAGACTTCCTGGTGATGCCTAACATATCTGCAAGCTGCTGTTCATTGTATTTACCCTGATACACAGCTATGAATTCCTTGGTATAATCTTCAATCGAGAGCGCCTTATTCAGAGACACGTCAAGAAAAGGATGCACAACCTTTAGACCCTCAGGCAGATGCTCAGCAAGCAGCGCAGGCCCTTCAGTGATCAGAACAGCTCTTTCGATAATATTCTGCAACTCCCGCACATTGCCAGGCCAGTGGTACTCGACGAGTATCTTTGCAGCAGCGTTGTCGATCGTGCGCACCTCCTTGCCTATCTCATCTGCATATTTTTCCAAAAAATGGCGAGCCAAAACAAGAATATCATCCTTTCGTTCTCTGAGCGGAGGCAGTTCCAGGCGGATGACGTTGATCCTGTAGAAAAGGTCCTCGCGAAACGAGCCCTCGGCAACGGTCTTTGCAAGGTCACGGTTTGTTGCAGTGATCAGTCTGATGTCCACTTTTTTGCTCTGTACGCCGCCAAGTGGCCTAATCTCTCTGTCATCGATCACTCTGAGCAGCTTTGCCTGGAGCTGCTGGCTAAGGTCCCCGATCTCATCCAGAAAGATCGTGCCGCCGTCAGCCTCCTCAAAAAGCCCCCGCTTATTCGATACTGCCCCGGTAAAAGCACCTTTCATATAGCCAAAAAGCTCTGATTCGAGAAGGTTGTCAGGTATCGCACTGCAGTTGATCGGGATAAAAGGTTTGTCCCTCCGGGAGCTGCTGTAATGGATCGATCGGGCGAACAGTTCCTTGCCGGTCCCGGTATCCCCAAGCAGAAGCACATTGCTTTTTGAATCTGCAATCTTTTTTACTTCTTCGATCAAAGACAAGACAGCCATGCTTTGACCTATGATATGTTCGAAATCATACCGTTCTTCGATCTGCTTCTTAAGGATGACATTTTCAGCCCTGAGAGACCGCTCCCGCAGGGCATTTCTTGATATACGTTTGATCTCTTCATGAATAATGGGCTTAATAATGTAATCGTATGCCCCGCCCCTTAAGGCTTCAACCGCAGTTTCGAGGGAGGCAAAGGCGGTCATAACGATAATCATTTGTTCCGGGTTCTGCTCCCTGCAGCGCTTCAGCAGTTCGATGCCGTCCATGCCTGGCAGAATAATATCAGTTATGATAAGGTCGTACGAGCGGTCCTGGAGAAAAGCGAGCGCCGTCTCAGCATCAGGAGCAGACTCAACATCATACCCTTCACGGATAAAAACGCGTTTCAGAGACTCGCGAAGCGTTTCCTCATCTTCAACGATCAGTAGCCGCTCAGCCATATGATTACTTGTATCCTCCCTTAGTCCCTTCCCTCACCAACAGTAGGGGCCTTAAGCCAGGGAGGGAAACTCCTTGACCTCGCCCCTTGAAGGAGAGGGATGGGTGAGGGATAATCACGACTGGACCAGGAGCCCAAGTTTTTTTGCCAGGAGCTTGGTGGTGGAGGCCTGAATCAGGATGGTCAGCATAATAGCGATGAAGGTGACAGAGGAGATCATCTCAGCGCCTGGCGCCTTCATGCCGACAAGCAGTCCTGCAAGTGCTGCAGGTATGACACCTGTCTCCCGCGTCCAGCACATGAAGAGCAGCTCATTAAGAGACCATTTTGCCCGTCTGTCCGGCAGGGCACAGAGGAAGACCGTCACCGGTCTTGCAATGAGCATAAATACCGCAATGACCGCAGCCCCGCCTGCAAGATACTTGCTCATAAGGCTGAAGTCCACCTGAGTTCCCAGCAGAATGAAGATAAACATCCGCATGATAAACGAGGTCGTAAGGATATACTCCTCAAGGTGTTCGTCTTCACCCGGCTCAACCTTGAAACCGAAAGACTCCTTATTTCCGAGCACAATGCCGAAAACGAATACGGCCATAAAACCGCTTGCATGTAGTCCGTCGGCCCCAAGATAGGAACCGATAACTGCCATCAGAGTTACAACAGGAGCATACTCTTCGAGAAAGGCATATTTCTCATGAGCAATGAGCCAGGCAGCCGCATAACCGAGAATTCCGCCGGTCAGAATGCCGAGCAATGATTCTTTTACGAGCGAAATCAGGGATCTTTGGATCGAGAATTCGGAGGTCCCCATAGCAACCGCAAGTATGGCGAACGTTATGATAGCGCCCATGGCATCATTAAAAGCAGACTCCGACATAACGGTTTGTGCTACCCTGTCTTTGATCGGCACCTGCTTAAAAATCGGGACCAGAGTCGCTGGATCGGTTGAGGCTATGGTGGCGCCAAGAAGTAACGCGACAATAACCGGCACGCCAAAGGCATAATACGCGGCAACAGCTGTTATACCACCTGTTATAATGACGCCGACCGTCGCAATCACAACAATCGTGATCCAGACTTCTTTCAACACTTTAAGCCGAAGTGATGCCCCTCCATCAAAAAGGATATAACAGGAGCCGAAGATGAGGATGATCTGGTTCAGAACTGAATCTGCCCTGATATCAATAACACCGGCAATCTCCGGACCGAGTACGATACCGGCCAAAAGAAAGATTACGATATCCGGAATCTTGATCTTCTGGGAGAGAAAACCGCAGAAAGCGCCGACGGCAAGTATGATTCCAACTGAAAGCAGGGTTCCTTTTGCTATTTCAACGGTAGCAGCAGCCTCCATAGTCAACCTCCATTGTCTGTAATCGTTTACAGAATCATTTTTTTTTGAACCTGATTATACCACAGCAAAAAACCTGACGCCCCGGGTAATGTTTCTATCTGACATTCCGGAGAGCAAGAAACGCTGAGGATGAACTTATGACGAGGCCATCGCGCCGTACTGCTGGCGGATCGCGCTCTGGGCAAGAGAGATGATCCTGAACGATTCAAGAAGCGCCTGCCGGTCAAGCCTGCTGAATCCGGATGGATCAATATGATTGTCCGGCGGCATGCCCTGCTGCAGCTGTTCAAACTGGTGTCTGAGCCTCACGGACATCAGAAAGTCGAACGCCTGGATAAGGTCTGTACAAAGACTGCTTATCGGGCTTCGAAGCTCCTTCAGTTCGCGCAGACGATCGCTCGTTGATGTGGCGTAAACGCCCATTTCAAGGGCAGCAAGTCTCGCTGCGTCCACGATCGGACAGAGCGCGTTCATCTTGATATTAAAAGTGTTTTTGTGCTCTCCCGCTTTTTCCACCCTGAATCTCCGCAGGAAATCCAGAGGCGGCCTGTTCCTCAGGATAACGTCTGCCATGTGCGCAAAGAAGATATTCCTGTCCTTCAACCGCTGCCGGAGAAATGCACGAAGCGACTCTGCGAGCATGCCGTCTCCATGAACAGACCTGAAATCGAAAAAAATGAGGGAATGGAGTATCGCCTCCGGGGCAGGCCGTCCGATCCATTCAGTAAAATAATTTTTCCAGTCACCGAGCGGCCGGCACCATGCAGGATTGCTCGCCATATAGTCGGCTGAGCATTTTGGAAATCCGCATTTAACCAGCGAGTCGGTCATCATACTGGCCAGTGAAGAAAAATAATCACGGATTTCGTCAGCCCGGCTGGCAGGAGGGTCGTGATAAATAATGGCATTGTCCTGATCAGTCTTAAAGGTCTGTTCCTTTCTGCCTTCGCTGCCGAAAACGATCCAGCAATAACTTACCGGAGGAGTCCCCATCTTCTTTTCGGTTAGTTCCAGGACCTTCCGAAGGAGCCGGTCGTTCACTTCCGTAATGATCCTCGCAATATTAGAGGACTGTGCGCCTTCGCGTATTAATATTTCGACGATCCTGCTGATCTTCCGGGAAACGGGAATAAGGGCGTCCAGCGAAGTCTGACTGTCTATTTCGCGCGAAATGGAAAGGGGTGACGCACCCTGGAAGACCATGAGATCGTGGTTGGTGATCATACCCTTCAGCTCGCCCCTGTCAAGGACCAGGAGGTGGTGAATATTGTACCGGACCATCTTCAAAAGTGCCTCAAAACAGTAATCACGGGCCTCGGACTTGATCAGGGTCACACTCATGATATGTCTTACGCTATCAGACAAAGGTCTGTCACGGGCCACCACCTTGTCCCTGAGATCCCTGTCTGTAATAATGCCTGCAGGAAAACGGTCCTCATCAAGCAGCACCAGCGAGCTGATTTTGTGCTCTGACATCAGAAATGCGGCTTCCTTTATCGAGATATCCTGCGAAGCAGAGATCACCTTTCCTCTCGAAAGATCTCCGATTGTGCTGGTAAAGAGCAGCTTGTCGCCCCCTCCATAGAGAAGGGTCCGGTCATTGATCTCCCGGTAGGTCAGGTCAGCCAGCTTTTTCAGGAATGAACTGAGGAGGTATGCTGCAGGGCCGGGCATCGCCTTTAGAAGTGAGAGAAAGCGCTCTTTCTGAATCAGGTAGCAGGCGGAGTCCTCTACGGCTACTATCGTGTTGCGTGAAACATCGCCGCAGATGAGGGAAAGAAAACCGAAAAAATCTCCAGTGCTCCGGTAGTCAAGCACAACCTCCTCTCCTCCATGGGTCTTCACAAAGACCTTGACGCTGCCGCTTCTGATGATGCCCAGAAAATCAGGGGCAGTCTCATCCTGGGAAAGGATAATGCGGCCCTTGGGATAGAAGTCAAGCTCAATGCCCTCGGTGACATACCGGAGTTCCGTCTCATCGAGAGTGTTGAACGGCGGGATATCCTTCAGGAAGACAAAGGCCTCATGAATAAGAGCGCTGCCAGCCTCCCAGCTCTCGTCATGGGCCCGGTCGCCTGGCTTGGTCACGATCCGATCACCGCGGTGAGAGGGCTTTCTTTACCATGCGCTTCAGTTCGTCATGCATGACCGGCTTGACGATAAAGTCGCTTGCCCCAACTCTCAGGGCATCGACAGCTGTCTGAAGCGAGGCGTAAGCAGTCATAATGATGACTTTCTGTCCGGGGTTTTGTTCTTTGTATCTGGATATCAGCTCAATACCGCTGATCCCGGGGAGGATAATATCGGTGATGATAAGGTCATACCTGTTGTTTTCGAGAATGCCAAACGCCGTTTCGGCGCTGTCTGCAATATCCGCCTCATACCCATCCCTTCGGAATACGCGCTGCAGGGAAGCGCAGAGGGTATCTTCGTCCTCCACAATAAGAATTCGTTCAGGCATTTGCGTCATTGTCCTCGCCCGGACTGCGCCGGCATCAGTCTATCGGCAGACTGATGATAAAGGTTGTTCCGGTACCCATGCTCCTGGCAGTAATTGTTCCATTGTGTTCTTTAATTATACCATAGCAGATGCTCAATCCTAACCCTGTTCCCTTGCCAAGCGGCTTGGTTGTAAAGAAAGGGTCAAAGATCTTGTCGATAATTGCGCTGTCGATTCCGGGACCCGTATCCTGGAATCTGATTTCGATATAATCAGCCAACTTCCGCATTGAGACAGTGAGTTTGCCGCCATCCGGCATGACGTCGAACGCGTTCAGTATCAGGTTCAGGAAAACCTGCTGAATCTGATCAGGATTGACTTTGAGCTGAGGCAAGTCTTCTATTTCGGTCAAAAGGTCGATATGTTTGAACCGTTTGTCATAGCGTACAAGACTGATGGTCCGCTCAAGGATCTCTGGCAGACTGCTCTGCACCTTCTCTCTTGCCGAAATGCGGGCAAAGTCGCCAAGGCTTCTTACAATTCTGGCAATGCGCTCAATGTGGCTGTTGATCGTGGAGAGACTGTCACTAAAGAATGCCCCTTCACTGTGGGATTCCAGGGGAATGGACCTCAGTTCCTGAACCAGGGACGAAATCGAAGCAAGAGGATTGCCGATCTCATGGGAAATGCCCGCCGTCAGCTTGCCGATACTTGCGAGCTTCAATGCCTGGAGGAGCTGCTCCTCCATTTTTCTCTTTTCTGTAATATCCTCAAAGATAACAACAAATCCTCCTGAGGGGTCGGTAAAAGGATTGATGTCTATCTTGAAATATTGCTGTGCAGGAGTCTGGAGGGTGACCTCCCTCTTTTCGCTCTTTTCAAAGGTGCTGCTGCTGATCCAGGTCAGCAGAGCAGAAATAGTTCTGTTTGTCGCTTCAGCCCTTCCGATGCCGGTAATCGCCTCCATTTCCCTGTTCCAGTAGGTCACACGCTTTGCAGCATCGATGGTTACAATGCCTGCCGGAGCGCTTTCGATGATATTTTCGCTGAACTCCTTAAGATATGCCAGACTCCGGTTGGCTTCCTGAAGCTCCTGCCGCGAAAGCCTGAGCGTATCGGTCATCTGTTTGATAGAGTGAGACAGATCCCCCCTCTCCTTTTCAGTAATGAGAAGCTTGTCCTCGAGGATGATCGTTGCAATGGCAGAGCCGAGGGAACCCGAGAGAATGCGCATCGCCTCATCTCTGAGCCGGCTGAGATCGAGCGGGGACAGATTCTCGCGCTGGACCTGGTTTCTGAAAAGAAAACCGTCCACGATCCCGGCTGCGTCGCGCCTGCCAAGATACTGTTCAAGAACTGCCTCGATCTCCTGCAGTGAATAATCGGCGCGGCCCGGCAATGTCTGAGGGGCATAAGACTCTACAAATATCAGGGCCTGGCGTTCTTCCTCAGGGGTCTGCCTTGTCAGTATAGAGAGACCTACATAAAAGACGAGATTAAAAAATAGACCCCAAAAAAGGGAATGGCTCCATTTATCAAGACCCTTTAAACCAAAGAGAGCATGGGGATTTAAGATTGTCGAATTAAAGATCATCGAGAAAAATCCCTGGTCCTCGATTATTCCTGCCTTGAGCAAGGCAGGAACGAAAAGCGTATAGAACCAGACGATAAAGCCTGCTGAGATGCCGGCAAGCGCTCCGATCCTGTTTCCACGCTTCCAGTACAGACCCATGATTATGGACGGCGCAAAAATCGTCATCGCCTCAAAGGATTTCAGGCCGATATCAACAAGGGAATAAAATTCTCCGATCGAAACAGCGAAGATATATCCAAAAAAAACACAGCCAAGAATAATAATCCTTTTGAAGTTCAGAATGAAGGCAGGAAAACCCTTCATCTCGTTAAAACGGAAAATTGCCGGCATTACAAGGCTGTTCATCACCATGGTGCTCAGGGCAAGCGATTCGACGATAATCATTCCCGTGGCTGCGGCAAATCCGCCTATAAACGTCAGGAGTGCAATCATTGAATTTCCCTGTCCCATCGGTATGGTCAGCATAAACATATCAGCATCAGTCTGTCTTCCGCCAAGCAGGAGCCCGCCAAAGGCCAGGGGCATGACAAAGATATTAATGATCAGCAGATAGAGCGGAAAGAGCCACATGGCCTTTGATACATGGGAAATATCAGAGTTTTCCACAACAGCGACATGAAACTGACGCGGCAGAAACATGATGGCGGTCATCGAAAGAAAAAGAAGGGAGGCCCATTCCATATAGCTCACCTGTGTGCCGCCTCCCAGATAGAGGAGGTCGCCGTATGCAGATCCTTTTATCCTGTCAAAGATGTCTCCGATTCCACCGAAAAGGACATACGTGACATAGAACCCTACAACCAGAAATGCAAGGAGCTTGATAATGGACTCAAAGGCAATTGCGAAGATCAGGCCTTCATGACGTTCAGATGCATCAAGCCTCCTGGCGCCAAAAATGATCGCAAAGATACCGAGCAGCAAAGTTATATACCATCCTGCAGCAGCCATGCCCTGTGTCTGCCCCGAAAGAATCGTAAGCGTACTTATGATGGCCTTGATCTGGAGACCAAGATAGGGAGTAATACCGACAACTGCCACAAGGGTAACAGACGCAGAGAGATAAAGTGAATTGCCATAGCGCGAGCCGATAAAATCGGCAATGGTGGTGATCCTGTTTTCCCTTGCGATGCGGATGATCTTCTTCAGGAGGACCATCCATAATGCTGCCATCAGTGTCGGGCCGAGATAGATGGTCAGAAAAGAAAATCCTGAGGTGGCTGCCTTTCCTACGCTGCCGTAGAACGTCCAGGAGGTGCAATAAACGGCAAGCGAAAGGGAATAGACATAGGGGTTAGAGACAATACTCTTTCCGATCCGCTCCCGCCGCTCAGCAAAATAGGCAATGAGAAAAAGAAGACAGAGATAGCCGAGAATCAGACCGAAGACACCCCAGCCTTTAAGCATCCGTGTCCCTGCCTTTTGTTTCCTTCAGGGTTGCGACAATACCTACCACAAGGATAAAAAGAGTCCAGACACCAAACAAATAGTACGGCAGGACCAGGCTGAAGATGTCGAGGAAGGGCCAGTTAAAAAGAAGTGTGCCGAGGAAGAAGAGAAAAACCCAGAATTCCTTGTTCTTCATAAGAAGATGACCGTTCTGTTCACGAGTCGCTATTTCTCAGTTTTGGATTTCTGATTATAGTCTTTGTCTTCAGCAGGGCTCTTCTTGTCTCCGCTTCTGAATCCCTCTTTCTTAACGCAGCATTCCTGTTTGTCCGTGCAGTCAAGAAATGCGCCTTTTGCGGCCTCCTCATGAGCTGCGCAGACATCCTTGCACGTGCCGTTGATCAAAGAGCAGTCCTCACCGGCAAAGGCAAACACCGGGAATAAAAGCATCAGACATAGCCATCTCATAAATTCATCCTCCCTTTTTCGATAGTACTTCAGTAATTACTTTAACCAAGATTTGGAAATATGTATAGTGTTACAATACGCGCGGTTATGCAGGCACTGTTAAAGCATATTGCTACCCTTGGTCCTATCGGGTATATACCCTTTGGACCGGGAACGTTCGGTAGTCTGACCGCGATGACATGCCTTTGGTTTTTTCCATTGACCCCTTATTGGCATCTTTTATTGATCGCAATCGGCTCGATCATCGGTTCGATAGCTGCCACGTCTGCCGAGAAACAGCTTGGCCAGAAAGACAGCGGAAAGATCATTATTGACGAGTTTATCGGTTTCTATGTAACATTTTTTCTTATTCCGCATACCACTGCATTGCTTGCAGCGGCATTCTTGTTGTTCAGGTTTTTTGATATATTTAAACCACTTATGATAAGAAACATAGAAAAAGCTTTAAAAAATGGCAAGGGGGTCATGGCAGATGATATTCTTGCCGGGATATATGCCAATGCTATCCTGCAGGTCTGGATACTGCTTAAGGGTTGAAGGATAACAATGGGATTAGGAATCTGACATGATTATCCGATCTTTTATTGCGATTAAACTCCCGGAGGGTATAAAGCGGTCAATAACTGATCTGATTACCAGGCTCAAAACGCTGGGAACTGATGTAACATGGGTGTCGGCAGAAAAAATCCATCTTACACTCAAGTTTCTTGGCAATACAGACGATTCATTGCTCCCGAAGATAAAGGAGAGTATGAGCAAAAAACTCTCACATTACAATGCCTTTTATATTAAAATAGTCGGTGTTGGATGTTTCCCTTCGGAGAGGCGGCCGCGAGTGCTCTGGGTCGGCATCGAAAACTCTGACGCCCTCAAAGACATGCAGAAGGATATTGACAGCGGAGTCTCAGAGTTTGGTTTTGCATTGGAAGACAGGCCATTTTCCCCTCATCTGACAATCGGGAGGGTAAGGTCACAGAGGGGAATCGCTGAATTACTCAGAAGGTTTGCTGAATTCAGGACAACTGATTTCGGAATCGTTGAAGCGACAAGCATATATATTATGAAGAGTGAGCTTAAGCCGGCAGGCGCAGAACATACGAGCATTGCTGAGATACCAATAGGCAGAGGGAGGAATGATGTCCAAGGAATCGAACAAAGAACCGAATAAAGAGAAGCTGAAGGCCCTTGAAATGGCCATTTCCCAGATCGAAAAGAATTTTGGCAAGGGCTCCATCATGCGGCTCGGTGAGGTTGCCGTCCCGGAGGGAATACAGTCCATCCCTACCGGATCGCTCGGTCTTGACATAGCGACCGGCATCGGCGGCCTGCCAAAGGGAAGAGTGGTCGAAATCTACGGACCTGAGTCATCGGGAAAAACAACGCTTGCACTAAACGCAATCGCTCAGGCACAGGCTGCAGGCGGTTCTGCTGCATTCGTTGATGCAGAACATGCACTTGACGTGGCTTATGCAAAGAAGATCGGCGTGCAGGTTGACGATCTCCTTGTTTCACAGCCTGATACAGGTGAGCAGGCGCTCGAAGTTACTGAAGCGCTCGTGAGGAGCGGAGCCCTTGATATCATTGTGGTGGATTCTGTTGCCGCACTTGTTCCGAAGGCAGAGATCGAAGGCGATATGGGGGACTCCCTGCCGGGCCTTCAGGCGCGGCTTATGAGTCAGGCCCTGCGGAAGCTCACGTCATCGATATCAAAGTCAAACACAACAGTCGTCTTCATCAACCAGATCAGGATGAAGATCGGTGTCATGTTCGGCAGTCCGGAGACCACAACAGGCGGAAATGCACTCAAGTTCTATGCATCCATGAGGCTCGATATCAGAAAAATCGAGAACCTGAAGGATAACCAGGAGATTATCGGCGGAAGGGTACGAGTTAAGATCGTGAAGAACAAGATGGCCCCCCCCTTCAGACAGGCCGAATTCGATATCTATTTCAATGAAGGCGTCTCCCGTATGGGAGAGATCGTCGATCTTGGTGTGGAAAGAAACATTATCGAAAAGGCCGGGGCCTGGTACAGCTACTCTGGCAACAGGATCGGTCAGGGACGGGAAAATTCAAAGGAATTTCTGAAGAACAATCCTGAGATGGCCAAAGAGATCGAAGCAAAAATCATCGAGGCAGTCCACCTCAAAAAATAACAGGAGATGACCGATGGATGTCAATGAATTATTAAGAGAAGCACATGGACAGGGAGCATCGGACCTTCATCTTAAGGTGGGCACCCACCCGATCCTGAGGATCAACGGAGAACTTGCCCCCCTTTCGAGCGAGAAGCGCCTGAGCCAGGAAGACACGCTCAAAATGGCCTTTGCTGTCATGAGCCCCGGACAGAGAGAGATATTCAAGAAACGCAATGATATTGATCTCGCGTACAGCGTTCCGGGTCTCGGCCGCTTCAGGTGCAACATCTTTATTCAGAGGGGCACGGTCGGTCTTGTGTTCAGGGTCATTCCGATGCGCATACCGACGATCGAAGAACTCCTGCTTCCGGACATCATCAAGAAGATCGCCATGGAGGCGAGAGGACTTATCCTCGTCACCGGCACCACGGGCAGCGGCAAGTCGACTACCCTTGCGGCCATGATCGACCACATCAATACAGGCAAGACCGATCATATCATGACTATTGAGGACCCGATCGAATACCTTCACAGGGACAAGAGATCGATCATCAACCAGAGAGAGATCGGCAGCGATACCGAGTCGTTCAGCAAGGCCATGAGGGCTGCGATGAGACAGGACCCTGATGTCATCCTGGTCGGCGAAATGCGGGATTTTGAGACAATCCAGACAGCGTTGACCGCTGCAGAAACGGGACATCTCGTTCTGAGCACGCTTCATACGAGTGACGCAGCAGAAACCGTAAACCGCATTATCTCCGTCTTTCCGCCCTATCAGCACAAGCAGGTAAGAATACAGCTTGCATCAGTACTGAAGGGCATTATTTCAATGAGGCTTGTACCCAAAACAGACGGAAAGGGCAGAGTGCCCGCGGTTGAGGTTCTGATAGCTACGGCAACCATTAAAGACTGCATCCTTGATGCTGACAAAACAAAATCCATTAATGATGCAATAGCCCAGGGCGCAATTCACTATGGCATGCAGACCTTTGACCAATCGCTCTTCAATCTCTTCAAATCAGGGCTCATATCCTATGAAGAGGCCCTGAGAAGGGCTACAAATCCCGATGACTTTGCGCTTAAGGTGAAGGGTATTCAGTCAACAAGCGATATATCTCTTGAGAACCAGCATCAGCCCAACAGTGATGAGATGAAGATTGACCGGTTCGGCAGGTAACGCACGCCGGTATGCCCTGCTCCTGCTCAGATATCGCGGACGAAGCGAAAAAGAACTGCGCGAACGCCTCAAAAAAAAAGGGTATCAGGCAGAGGAAATAGAGACTACAGTTGCCTATCTTATAGATTCCGGCTTCCTTGACGACAGGGCCCTTGCAGAAAATCTGAAGCGTCAGGCAATGGCCAACAAACTTCTGGGGTTTGAGGGAGCACGGCGATTCATGCAGCAGAGGGGCCTGTCAAAAGAGACCATTAATGAGACCCTTGAATATCATGAAGATGACGAATTGCATAATATCGGAAAGTTAATAGAGAAAAAACAGAGAAGCATAAGCAGATATCCTGAACCAAAAAGAACGCAGAGCCTCATGGGTTCTCTGATGCGAAAGGGCTATTCCATAGCGCTGATCAGAAAAGCCCTGAAAAATACCATCAGCGACAAGGAAACTGAAGAATGATGAACAGTGGTGAGATCAGAAAAACGTTTCTTGAATATTTCAAATCAAAGGGCCATGAGATCGTGCGGAGTTCATCGGTTGTGCCTGGCAATGACGCGACCCTGCTGTTCACGAACGCTGGCATGGTGCAGTTCAAGGGCGTATTTCAGGGCGAGGAAAAAAGGCCCTACAGCCGTGCGACGACAAGCCAGAAGTGTATGCGTGCCGGCGGCAAGCATAACGACCTTGAAAACGTTGGTCACACTGCGCGGCATCATACGTTCTTTGAGATGTTAGGCAACTTCTCTTTTGGCGATTACTTCAAAAAAGACGCCATACTCTTTGCATGGGAACTGCTGACTGAATACTACAAACTGCCAAAGGACAGGCTTTGGGCAACGGTATTTGAGGATGACGATGAGGCCGAAACGTTATGGAAAGACCTTACCGGCATCCCGGCAAACAGGATCGTCCGCCTCGGCGCAAAAGATAATTTCTGGCAGATGGGCGACACCGGCCCCTGCGGCCCCTGTTCAGAGATCCTTATCGACCAGGGGGAGCATGTAGGATGCAGGCGGCCTGACTGCGCGGTGGGCTGTGACTGCGACCGTTTCCTTGAGATATGGAACCTGGTCTTCATGCAGTTCGACAGGCAGCAGGATGGAAAGCTCAACCCGCTTCCCAAGCCGAGTATTGACACCGGCATGGGCCTTGAGAGGCTTTCCGCTGTACTGCAGGGCAAATACAATAATTTTGATACAGACCTTTTCTCGCACATCATAGCTGCAATCTGTAGGCATTCCGGCAGATCCTACAATGCGGACAGACTGACGGACATAGCCATCCGTGTTATTGCGGACCATATACGGTCTATCACATTTCTCCTTTCTGAGGGATGTGTGCCTTCCAATGAAGGCCGCGGTTACGTGCTCAGGAGGATCATCAGGAGAGCTTCGCGCTATGCAAAGAGCCTTGATATCAGCGAACCGGTCCTTTACCGGCTGTCCGATGCCGTGGCTGAGACCATGGGCGATATCTATCCTGAGCTCAACGAGGAAAAGTTCCGGGTTCAGAAGATGCTCCGCCTTGAAGAAGAACGCTTCATGAAAACACTGGAGCAGGGTCTGCTTATTCTGAATGATGTTATAAAGCAGACACAAAAAGGCGGACTGAGCAGCATTCCCGGGGGCGAACTTTTCAGGCTTTACGACACCTACGGATTTCCGCTGGACATCGCACGCGATGTTGCTTCAGAACATGACCTGTCGATCGACGAGCCGGGATTTCACCGGGAGATGGAACAGCAAAAGACAAAGGCACGGGCATCATGGGTTGGCGAGGAGGCGTCTTCGTCTGCGTCAGCGTACAAGGAACTTCTCAGGAAACAGAAGGCAACGGAATTCGTTGGTTATGAGGCGTTCGACGCAGAAGCCGAGGTGCTGGCGGTAATCAGCGGCGGCACGTCAGTCGATGAGTTGACGCCAGGGTCTGAGGGGGAAGTGCTTCTTGACAGGACTCCGTTCTACGCCGAGTCAGGCGGGCAGATAGGCGACACAGGTCAGTTAAGCGCTGATCATGTCAGGATGCTCGTTCTTGATACCAGAAAACCCGTTGAAGGCATGCATATACACAAAATAAGGGTTGTTGAAGGATCACTCAGGACCGGCATGAAGGTCAGGGGCTCGGTAGATAGACAGAGGCGTTTATCGATTATGCGAAACCATACGGCAACTCACCTGCTTCATGCTGCCCTCAGAAATGTTGCCGGTGAACATGTGAAGCAGGCCGGGTCATTCGTTTCTGACGAAAGAATTCGCTTTGACTTCACTCACTTCCAGTCTCTTGATGCCAAAATGATCGAGGCTATCGAGGACGAGGTGAACGAAAGCATACTCAGGAATATTCCACTCGACATGCGGACCATGGAAACAGGGAAGGCCATTGAATCGGGTGTGACCGCCCTCTTCGGGGAGAAATACGGTGATGTGGTCCGTGTAATCTCCGTACCTGAAGTAAGCTCAGAACTCTGCGGTGGCACGCATGCGCATGCCACCGGCGACATAGGACTTTTCAAAATCATATCCGAAGGGAGCGTTGCGGCAGGAATACGAAGGATTGAGGCAGTCACCGGCAAGGCAGCAATCGCGTTCTTCCGGGAAGAAGAGACCGAGCTCAGGAGGGTCTGCGAAGGCCTGAAAGTTTCCGAGAGGCCTGCAGACAGGATTTCAAAGGTTCTGGGCGAGATGAAGGAAATGGAAAAGGAGCTTGAATCCCTTAAAGGCAAAAGTGCAGCAGCACGTTCAGGGGAGATCGTTAAAACGGCCCGTAACATCAAGGGCGTCAAGGCAGTGGCATACAGACTTGATGGCCTCGATGCCAGGGATCTCCGTATTATTGCTGATAACGTGAGGGATGAGCTCGGCTCCGGCATCCTGGTGATGGCATCAGTCAAGGATGATCAGCAGGCATCCATGGTCGCCATGGTCACAACAGATCTTTCAAAGAGGTTCAGCGCCGGGACTATTCTCAGGGAAATTGCTGCAGCTGCAGGCGGCAAAGGCGGCGGCAAGGCTGACACTGCTCAGGGAGGGACCAAAGAAATTGCCCTGCTGGACAAAGCTCTTGAATCATTATACGATATCCTTAACAGAACATAACAAGGAGGCTTTATGGCTATTTTCGAGATTATCAGAAACGCAATGCTCCTGGGGTTTGGCGTACAGGAAAAGGTCAGGGAATTTGTTGATGAGGTTGTCAAAAAAGGTGAACTGAGCGAGTCCCAGGGGGCAAAGCTCGTCAAGGAATGGACAGAAAAAGCGGAGAAGAACACTGAGGATATCTCCAACAGCCTGAATGATCTGCTTAAGAAGACCATTGATAAAATGAAGCTGCCGTCAAAGGAAGACCTTGATAAAATGAACGTGCAGATCACGGAGCTTACCGAGAGGATCAAAAAACTTGAGGAGCAGAAGGGTTAACCTGTTAAGGTCTTCTGATGCCTTTTAGTTTCTTCAGGCTTCGCCGGAGCGCCAACAGGATCCGGCAGATCGTCAATGTTTTTCTGAAATACGGATTCGGCAAGGTCATAGACCAGATACAACTCGGCCGGTTTATTCCGTTCAGAAAGCGGATCAGGGAGTTCGGGCAATGGCCCGGAGTTAAGGGGCCCGGGGCGCCCGAGCGCCTCAGGATGGCGTTTGCCGAGCTCGGACCGAGTTTTATCAAGCTTGCGCAGATCCTTTCTTCCCGGCCTGATCTTATCACCACACGCTATGCTGATGAATTCAAAAAGCTTCAGGACCGGGTCCCGCCCTTTTCTTCTGATGAGGCCATCAGTATAGTTGAAGCAGAAATCGGCCTTCCGCCGGATATGGTTTTTGCATCCTTCGACAGGATACCGATAGCAGCGGCATCTATTGCGCAGGTCCATAACGCTCAACTGCTTGATAAAAGCGAAGTCATTGTAAAGATCCAGCGTCCCAATATCCTTGAACAGATCGAGACTGACATCGGAATCCTGACCTATGCAGCGGGTCTTCTTGAAAAATATGTACCAGAAAGCAAGTTTTTTAATCCGACCGGTATCGTGGAGGAGTTTTCAAAAACGGTCCGGAAGGAACTGGATTTTGTCGAAGAAGGCCGCAACTGCACGCGATTCGCCAAGAACTTCGCCGCAATCCCTGATGTATGTATCCCGCGGATATATGCCGATATTTCGACATCAAAGGTTCTCGTCATGGAGCGGATCAACGGCGTCCGCATCGATGATATTCCGGGCATTACAGAGCTTGGCCTTGACAGAAAACGATTGGCGCAACTCGGCGTTGATTCATACTTTAAAATGGTTCTTGAAGACGGCTTCTTTCATGCCGACCCTCATCCGGGAAATATCTTCGCCATGCCTTCAGGCTCAATAGGCTTCATGGATTTCGGCATGGTCGGCAGGGTAACTCCGGAACTCCGCGAAACCATGGCAAATACATTTCTTGCTCTCATCAATAAGGATTTTGACGGGCTCATCGACCACTATCTTGAACTTGGCGTCATTCCCGAGCATGTGGACCTGGACGCATTCAGGAAAGAATTCAAGGCAGACCTTTCAGATTTTCTGGAGCCGCTCTACGGCAAGTCCATCAAGGAAATCAATTTTGCCGAATATCTCGATACCGTGACCCACCTTGCGATCAAGCACAAGATGAAAATTCCGTCTGACCTGCTTCTGGTCAACAAGGCTATGCTTACGCTTGAAAACCTCGGCAGGGAACTGGACCCTGACTTTGACTTTATCGCCGCTGCAGAACCCTATGCCTCCAGGATCATCAAGGACCGCATGAAACCCGGCAAGATCTTCGACAAGGCCCGCAAGAACGTTATGGACCTCAGCGAGTTTGCCCTTGTGTTCCCCAAACAGATCCGGCAGCTCATTCAAAAGACCCTCAGGGATGACCTGCATATAAAGATGACCCATATCGGCCTTGACCGACTGATACGCGACATGGACCGCTCAAGCAATCGCATAGCCTTCGGCATGATCATCAGCGCCATTCTGCTGAGCTCAGCCATCATGCATGCAACCGGAGCAGGACCCACGGTCATGGGTTTTTCCCTCTTAGGCATGTCCGCCTTCTTTTTTGCTCTTCTCCTTGGTGTCTGGCTTATCATCTCGATCATTCGCTCAGGACGTCTTTAGAATCCCTGGTATCCATTGTCACGACCAATTGTCCGTGATCCATCCTCCAAGAAGCGAGCCGATGAACGGTATGTACAATGATCCACTGGTTATTCGTCAGTCAACGAGAAGAAAGGCACACTTGAGATACTCGGTTTCGGGCATCGAAAGCAGCACAGGATGATCAGGGGCCTGAGAACGGAGTTCGATCAGCCGCAGGCTGCGATGCGCATTCTTTGCAGCAGCATTCAGCGTATCGACAAACAGCTCTCTGCTCATATGATAGGAGCAGGAAGATGATGCAAGTATTCCGCCCCGTTTGACGAGCCTCATGCTCATCTCATTGATCTCACGGTAGGCCTTGGCCGCCTCCTTCAGTTTGCCTGCACTCTTTACAAAGGCAGGAGGGTCAAGGACAATGAAATCGTATCTTCTCTCCCCTTTAAGGAGTTCCTGCTCAAGAAAGGCAAAAACATCCTCAACAGCAAAACTGATTCTGCTGCCAAGATTATTCAGGTCAGCGTTTCGCCTGGCCTGTGCAATTGCCCTGTCTGACGAATCAACACAGGTAATTTCTGCTCCGGCTGATGCAAGGTGCATGGACCAGCCACCGATATAGGAGAAGAGGTCAAGCCCCTTCCCATCCTTTATATATTGTTTGAGAGAGACCCTGTTGTCTCTCTGATCAAGGAAAAAACCGGTCTTCTGGCCTTCATAGGGATCGATCTCAAAAAGAAGTCCGTCTTCATGTATCACAGGCAGCTTCTCAAGACTGCCCTTCACAACCTCTTTGTACCGCATCAGCCCTTCAAGGGCTCTTACCCTGCTTTCATTCCTCAGGACAATAATTTCGGGATTGATGATTTCATCAAACAGTTCGATTATCATATCTTTCATGGCTTCCATGCCATAGGTAAGGAACTGCAGAACAAGGCACGTTCCATAGATATCGGCAATAAGACCCGGGAGATAATCCCCCTCGCTGTATACAATCCGGTATGCGTCCCTATGGCCTGTCAGTCTTTTTCTCAGGGCGATTGCAGCATTGATCCGCTGTCTTAAAAAATCCCGGTCAATGATCTTCCTTTCGCGTGTGAGAAGTCTTATAGCTATGAGACTGTTGGGATTGATATACCCGGCACCAATGAACTCCTCACGCATGTCATAGACTTCGACAAGGGAACCCGGTATATAGTTTTTGGGACTCTCATGCAGCTCATTCGAAAATATCCAGAGATGGCCGCTATGCAGCCGTTTCGTTCTTGTAAGATGCACCTTCTGCATGCAGCCTACTTTATAAAGAGGAGAAAGCCGTTGGCAAAATAGAACAGGCCGGCAACGCCGGCCCCGAGACTCACAAACCAGAGCGGCTTCTTCTTCAGCAGCGCAGCAACAGAAGAAAGCAGAATCGCGATCTGAAGGAATATGACCGCAACACCAAAGGCCTGCTGGTGCTTCTGAGCAGTATCCCTCCTTTCCTCAAAGGCTTTTGCCTCAGCCTGTATCTTCTCCTTCTCACCTTCGTATTTCTTTATCTTCTCTCCATATGACGTAATCTTCTTCGCAAACTCATCCTTCATCGTCGGGGAAACCTTTGGACCCTGCGCCTTCAGCTCTAAGTCCAGCGCCTCTTTCTGAAGTTCATAAAGATAGCCTTTAATGCTCTTTGACTGGTAATAGGCCCACTGGTCGGATGCCATAGTCTGGCTCAGCACGGCCTTTGTGGAATGGCCGCCTCCCTTGAAGGTAGAGAGCGTGGCGCAGACCGCAAATATAACGGTTGTAAGTGCAAGATAATTTAGCCAGCGTTCTTTTTTTTCTTCAGACATAAACCAACTCCTTCAGAGATCTATAAATTTGCCCGGAATTCACGCAGATCAAATTACTACCGACAGGCAAGAAGGATTACGGGGCTGTTACTCCTTCACAAACGAAATGATCCTGGCCTTCAGTTCTTTTTCCAGAAAATCCTGTGTACCGATGAGGGTTTCCCTTACAATGCCCTTCCTGTCTACTATGACGGTTGCCGGCAGGCCGATGACAGCATATTTTTTTATAAAGACCTCTCCCTTGCTGTCAAGGAGTACTGGATAGGCAATGCGCGCCTTCTCTGCAGCAGAGCCGGCATCTTCGGCTTTTCTGTCCACCGTCACGCCAAGCACCGCAAGCCCCTGCCCGCTGAGCTGCGAATAGAGCGTGTTCAATGACGGCATCTCTGTGACGCATTCCCTGCACCAGCTCGCCCAGAAGTTGATCAACACTACCTTCCCAAGATAATCAGAAAGGCCATGCCTTCTGCCATGAAGGTCGGAAAGCTCAAATGCCGGGGCTGCCTCACCGCTGTTTACAGAAAAGGCCTCACAGGGGGAAAATATCACCGCGCAGAGCAGCAGAACAAAAAAAGAGATCAGCCGCTGCATTTTTACCGCTTTTCCTTCCTCTTTTTCTCAACAGCATATCTGATTTCGTCAGCTGCATATCCCCGAATCACGATTCCCTCTACATCGATGACCGGCACCATGGTCGACCCGCCGGTCAGTTTCTTCATTTCCGCCTTCCTGGCTTCATCCTTTTCAATGTCATATTCAACGAGGTCTACCCCCATCCTCTTAAGGTCCTCACGGGCCTTTCTGCAGTATGGTCACCACGTTGTCATGTACATAACAGCCTTGACGTCACCTGCCCGGTTTTCAGCGAGCAGAACAGGTCCGGCACCGCTGATTTCACCTGCATAAGCAGATTGACAGAACAGTAAAAATGCAAAGAATAGAATAACAGTATATTTCATGGCAGCCTCTCCTTCTTATTTTGTTACGGTCTTATATCCCTTTGCCGTCCACTCGGGGTAGCCTCCCTGGAATATCCGGATATCGGTGTACCCGGCCTTCTCGGCTGCGACCGCAGCCTGCTTTGAAAGGCCTCAACCGACTCCCCGGCAATAAAAGACAAGGGTAATGCCCCTGGCCTTCGGAAGAAGCGCCGCAATGTCGGCCACTTTCTCCGGTGCAATATTTATAGCTTTAGGTAAGTGTCCCTGCCTGAATTCCTCTTCTGTCCGCGTATCAACCAGCGCAAACTGCTTTCCGCTGTCCATCATCTTCTTCAGTTCGTCTGCACTGATGATTTTAGAGGTATCTGCAGTGGCATCCGAATAGGTGAGGATGAGCAAGCCTATCAGTAATAAGGTCAGTCTTTTCATTAATAATCTTCTCCTTTATTGTCTCAAAATATCTTAATTTTAATAGTAACAGATGCATAAAGCAATTTGTCTCAAAGAGCACTGATCAGGACAGCACCTTTCCGTTGACAACAACAGATCTGACAGACAGACCATCAAGGACCACAAAGTCTGCAGGAGCATTGACCTGCAAGGCCGTCATGGAGGCAGCGCGAAGGATCCCGATATACGGTATCCCCGCCTGTTCAAAGAGTCGGAGTTCTGCAAGGTACGAACTGCCATAGGGCAGAAATCGTGGTCCTGCATCACTTCCCGGCAGGATTTTTACGCCCAGGTCATAGGCCTTGCGGACAGCAGCCATATGCCCGGAGACTGCCGAAGATATGTTGACATGGCCCCTGTCCGATCTGGCCACTGCGCCAAGGCTCTGAAATGCATTCATAGTAGGTATGAATGACACATTGTTGGCAGCCATGGCTGACAGCGTCGGACCGCTTACATGCAGCCCGTGGATAATAGCGGTCACACCTGCGTCCACTGCATCTTTCACTGCCCGATCTCCGTTTGCGTGGCAATATACATCCAGTCCTCTGCTCCGGGCATGATCAACAATGCGATCGAGCTCACGGGCATCGAATCCGCCGGAAGTGAGCTGCCCTGATTCAGGATCGAAGATGCCGGAATTGATGATCTTTATATAATCGACCGAGCGTGACTGCAGTTCATCAATCGCAACAACAGCACCTTCAACGCTCTCAACACCCTGCCCGATGGCAGCACCATACCCTCCCTTTCTGAATAAGGCATAACCGGCAGACCTGATTTCCGGCCTTTCCTTCTGCTTATCTCTGACAGATACCCCATAACAGTCCTTATCACCGCCATCAAATACAGTCCCTATTCCGTGACAGAGGAGCTGCCGACCTGAGTCTTCTATCGCGATGTCAGACTTGAGGGAAAAGTGCAGGTGATAATCACAGAAAAGCGGGGCGATATCCAGCAGGCCGAAATCCATGACCTTAGCGCCTGGCCTGAGATCTTCATCTGCCGAGAGGGCTTGAATTGTCCCTTTGAATGTCCAGAGATATTGCGGAACTGCGTCTTCGCTCTCAGCACAAAGCATGTTCCTTACCTTATAGATTACGCCATTTTCGTCCGGATTCATATGCCACAATTTTACCATAAACTTTGTCTTTTCATATTCTGTTTGAAGAGAGTTTTCTTATTTATCAGGGGATTAGATCATGTAATATCATTTCTTAAATTAGAAACATAATACATTCACACTCGATGAGTTTAGAATATTGTTGACAATGCAACATTTCTGTGGCACAGTAAAATTCATGAAGTCGGATTCACCACGAGGAGAATGTGTATCTGTTGCAGCAGATCATCCCTTTTTATCCAATCAACATTCGCGTTTCAGCATCCGCCTAATCTCCCTCCGCTGTAAAACAGACAACCATTCATTTTCTATTAACGCACAGCTCGTTGAATGCCCATCAGGCAGGAGGTCTTCATGAAAGTCCCGGCTCTCTCAACGGTATCGGCAGTCATCATCACAAGCTGCATGCTTTTCGGTATCTCGCATGCTGCGGACCACGCGCAGTATCTGAAAGGCCCCTTCAAATCAGGCGAGGATGTTACAAAGACCTGTCTGCAGTGTCATGACAAACAGGCAGAGGATTTCATGAAAACGCCCCACTGGAAATGGAAGGGACTCCCCAGAACGATCAAAGGGATGGAGAGCAGCAAGGAGGAGTATGGCAAGCTCAACATGATCAACAATTTCTGCATCTCGATCCAGGGAGGCGAGAAATGCGCAAACGAAGAGTTCTGCGCCAAGTGTCATCCGAGCTATGGCTGGGTGGATAATACCTTCACCTTCACGGACAAGACAAAGATAGACTGCCTGATCTGCCACGCAAAAGAAGGAAACTATCGCAAGGGCCTCGCAGGGGAGCCTGATCGCAAGCTCATGGAACAGGGCAAAATGAATCTCACAAAGGCAGCCCAGAGCGTCGCCTCACCCAACCGGGATAACTGCGGCGTCTGTCACTTCTATGGCGGAGGGGGCGACGCGGTCAAGCACGGAGACCTTGATTCAACCATGGCAAAACCGACGCGCGAGCATGATGTGCATATGGGAGGCGTAACTGACATGTCCTGCCAGGGCTGTCACACGGTAAAAGATCACAAGATCGCAGGTGCATCCACCTTCCTCGCCACCAATGATGGCAGGGTGAGTTGCGAAGACTGCCACAGAGACCCGCATAAGGATTCAGCATCAAGAAAAGTTCTCAATCAGCATACGCAGACAGTCGCATGCCAGACATGCCATGTACCAGCATTTGCCAGAGGTCAGGCAACAAAGATGCGCTGGGACTGGTCCACTCTCGGCAAGGATATAGAGCCTGAGGAGCAGTTCGGCAAGGAGACCTATGCTAAACACAAAGGTCACTTTGTCTGGGCCATGAACGTTATCCCGACCTATGCCTGGTATGACGGTCAGATAGAGCGGTATATGAAGGGTGACAAGATCAAGGACTCTTCAAAGACCGTGTATATATCAAAACCGACAGGAAACATTAAAGACCGCAAGGCAAAGATCTACCCGTTCAAGGTTCATACCGGAAAACAGCCCATGGACAGCACTTTCAAATATCTCCTGATACCTCAGACCTACAAAGGCGTATGGGAGCATTTTGACTGGGAAAAGGGTCTCACCGATGGAGCCAAGGGCTCGGGTCTTCCCTACAGCGGCAAGCACCAATTCGTAGAGACCGCCTTCTACGGCAGCATCAATCATGAGGTCGCCCCAAAGGATCAGGCATTGAAATGCAAGGACTGCCACATGGAGGGCAGACGCCTCGACTGGAAGGCCCTCGGTTATGATGGGGACCCAATGAGGGTCGGCGCCAGGACTCTCAGCGACACAGCGACAAAGATCGAAAAGAAGACAGCAGCACATAAATAGCGCAATTTTAGCAGGGGAGGTCGAAATATCCACCTCCCCACTCCCTTAGAAGGGAAAAAGGAGGATACATGAAAGCAAAACGGATGTTGATGGTTGCAGTGATGGCGGCATTCTGCGTAGCCCTGTTCGCGGGCTTCTCTCTCGCAGAGGAGAAACTGAGTGTAAAGGGCAAGATCAAGGACTATGACCTTGAAGCAAAGACGCTTGTCATCAGGACCGATGACAACAAGGAGATGACCTTTGTCATCAGGAATGAGAAGGCGCTGATAAAGCTCGATGACCGTCTCTTTAAGGATGACGAGGTCAGGATACGCTATACCGTAAAAGACGGCAAAAACGTCATTGAAGGAGCAAACGACCTGAAAGGCACAAAGCCCGGCTGTTAGACAACAGACCTGGCACCCTTCCCGCAAAACGGGTTCGGGCAATATTATATATGGAGGTGTAGCATGAGATTATTTCTTGCAGCAATGATCGCTCTGACCCTCATTGTCCCTCTCCCTGCATTTGCGCTTGACCAGGCAGATCTCCTCAAGAAGATTGAGGATCTGACAAGAGAACTGGACAAGGTAAAGCAGCAGATGCAGGAGATCCAGAAGAAGGACGACGTAAAGGAGCAGAGGATCACCAAGGTCGAGAAGAAGGCTGATGACGCAAAGAAGCCTTCCTGGCTCGAGATCGGCGGCGATTACCGCTTCAGGCTTGATTCATTAAAGGGGGACGTACACGATTATATGCAGTATGACCCCTCTGCCCAGTACGGCCCCCTGCCCTCGCCGATTCCCGGCGTAAATATGTTCACCTATTCAAGGCCTGTCAACGGCTACGATCCGAAGAACGACACGCTCATGACGAACCGTTTCGGGCTCAATCTCAGGGCCAGGGCAACAGAGGATATTACGGTCAAGGCCAGGCTGCTGATGTACAAGGTCTTTGGCGGAAATGATTCGAGCGCTGTTTCTGACCAATTCTTCTCCCCCGAAAAATCCGGTGTCTTTGACGGAAATGTAGGTCACATACCTCAGGACAATGTTCTGCGGGTTGACCAGGCCTTTGCCACCTGGAGCAACATCGCCAATCAGCCGGTCTGGTTCTCTGTCGGCAGAAGGCCTTCTACAGGCGGCGTTCCCTCCAATCTGCGCCAGAATAAGGAATACAGCGGAAACTCCGGAGTCCCGGCCCTTCTTGTTGACTACGCCTTTGACGGCATGACCCTCGGTGTTGCGCCGGACATTGATATCCTTCCGGGCGCCTATGCCAAGCTCTGCTATGGAAGGGGCTTTGACAGCGGCATGAGGCCGATGAACAATGGATTGAAAGATACTGACTTGATAGGCCTGAACGTTGTTCCGTATGACACGGATAATCTCCGCGTTGAGTTTCAATGGAACAGGGCCTTTAACATGATGAGCAACCCGCCGATAGCCGCCTGGGGAGACGTGCAGGCAAATGTCGGAGATATAGACCAGTTCGGCACTCTCGTGATGGGCAAGATAAATAATGTGGGGCCCGGCGACCTGAACCTATTCGCTTCAGCAGCCCTAAGCAGATCCCATCCAAGCGGCAGGACGTACTCTCTTCCCTTTGGCTATATGGATATGAACAGCAACAGTACCTTCGATACAGGAGATATGCAGTTTGCCGGCGACTACGGTCTGCTTAACGATGGGACGTCAACAGAGGATCATACCGGTTCAGCGTTTTACGTTGGCGCACGCTACGATCTCAAAAACACGGGCACCAAGATCGGACTCGAATACAACTACGGCTCGAAGTACTGGATAGCATTTGCTCCTGCTGCGGATGACATGTGGGCAAGCAAACTCGGAACACGCGGCAACGTGTATGAGGCATACATCATCCAGGAAATAAAGAGCAAGCCGATCTCAAAGCTGGGCAAGGCCTATGCAAGGCTCGGCTACCAGCACTATGACTTCAATTATACCGGCAGCAACGGCTGGCTTGGAGAACCGAGAAAAATCAGCAACCTCAATACCTCTAATCCCATGGATACACAAATGTATCCTCCTCTCAGTAAAGCGAGCAATATCTATCTTACGTTTGACGTAGAGTTCTAAGACATCTGGAGGGGCCGAACAGGCCCCTCCAGTCTTGTCCCTGATCTGCAGGACTTTTTTCGCTCTTCAGACATCATTATCCTTGACATGACAAATTACTTTGTAATATAAATAAGTTAGCACTCTTAGTCTATGAGTGCTAATAAACTTATTGAGAGAGGTTATATTTTAGATGACAACCGAGAAATTCGAATTCAAGACAGAAGTCAACCAACTGCTGGATCTCATGATCCACTCGTTGTATTCTCACAAGGAGATCAGCATCAGGGAACTGCTCTCCAATGCCTCTGACGCCATAGACAAGGCCAGATATGAATCTCTCACCAATCCTGATATCCTTGAGCATAAAGGGGAATGGAGGATCAGGATATCTGCAGACAAGGATGCCGCAACCCTGACGATCAGTGACAACGGCATCGGCATGACCAAAGACGAAGCAATTAAGGCCCTGGGGACCATAGCCCACTCAGGCACCAAGGAATTTCTCGCGACGCTGAAGGAAAAGGCGATCAAGGACAGCCCGGACCTGATCGGCCAGTTCGGCGTCGGTTTTTACTCTGCGTACATGATCTGTGACCGGGTCACGCTGTTATCGAGAAAGGCCGGAGCAAAGGAAACGGCAGGGATCAGGTGGGAGTCAACCGCTGACGGCACATTCACGATTGAGGAGTTTACAAAAAAGACGCCCGGCACAGACGTTGTCCTGCATATCAAAGCGGAGGAAAAAACATACCTGGACGAATGGCAGATCAGGGATGTTGTAAGGAAATACTCTGACTACATCGAATACCCCATAATGCTTGAGACCGAAAGAGAAGAAGAGTCAGCTTTAGACAAGACCTTGAAGGTAAAAGTAAAAAAAGACGAGCAGATCAACACGGGAAAAGCGATCTGGCTCAGGGACAAGGCAGAGATCAGTGAGAGCGAACATGGCGAATTCTACAAACATCTTTCCCATGATTTCTCTGACCCCCTCAAGGTCATTCACTATAAGGCTGAAGGCACGTCAGAGTTTACCTGTCTCCTTTATATGCCGTCCCACGCCCCTCTTGACATCTTCTACAAAGAGTTCAAGATAGGCCCTGCCCTGTATGTCAAAAAGGTCCAGATCATGGACCACTGCGAGGAGCTTATCCCGGCCTATCTCAGGTTTGTACAGGGCGTTGTTGATTCTTCAGACCTGCCGCTGAATGTGTCGCGCGAGATCCTCCAGAACAACCGGCAGATTACGGTCATAAAGAACAATATCACAAAGAAAGTGTTGGATACTCTCGCTGAAATGAAGCAGGCTGATTATGATAAATTCCTGCAGTTCTACCGTGAGTTCGGCAGGATTCTGAAGGAAGGTCTGCATCTGGACTTTGCAAAGAAGGAAACCATCGCTGATCTTCTCCTGTTCAGTTCCACAAAAGCTGAAAAAGACAAACTGAGGACGCTTGATGAATATGTTTCTGCCATGAAAGACGGACAGACCGATATCTACTTCATAACCGGCCCTTCACTCCAGGAAATGCAGGCATCTCCGTACCTTGAGGTCTTTGCAGAAAAAGACTACGAAGTGCTCTTCATGGCCGATGATATCGATGACTTCATCTTCAGCGGCTTCGAATATAAAGGCAAGAAGTTCAAATCAGTGCTCAAAGGTGACATAAAGCTGGACAAGACTGCAGACAATGAAGAGGAGAAGAAACAGTTCAGCAAGCTCATGGATTTTATCAGGGATCAGATAAAGGACGATGTGAAGGATGTGCGCCTTTCAGGGAGGCTCAAGGATTCTCCCTGCTGCCTTGTCGGTGACGAAGGAGACCTTGATCCGCGAATGGAAAAAATGCTGAAGGCAATGGGACAGGAAGTGCCTGAGCACAAAAAGGTCCTTGAGATCAATCCGGCCCATCCGCTCTTTGCAGCCATGAACCGTATCTTCGAAAAAGACAGCAGTGCCCCCGTCCTTGCTCAATATACTGCGCTGCTCCTTGACCAGGCGCTCCTGCTTTCCGGCCTGAAGCCGAAGGACCCCGCACTTTTCGCAAAAAATATCTCACGGCTCATGGTTGACGGAGCAGAACACTTTTAGGGGCAATTGCGCTTGATTTCTCTAAATTTTGTGTGCAATAATTTACAACAGCTTTCGGAGGTCATTCAGACAGCGTTCCGCAGGCCTAAAAATTATTTCAGGAGGAAAGAGCAGCATGCAGAAAGGAAAGGTTAAGTGGTTCAACGAGTCCAAGGGTTTCGGGTTCATCACCGGTGAGAATGGAGTGGATGTTTTTGTGCATTTTTCTGAGATCCAGTCCAATGGTTTTAAAACCCTTACAGAGGGACAGGAAGTAAACTTTGAGGTTGCTGACGGCCCCAAGGGCCCAAAAGCAGTCAATGTGACAGCGGCCTGACATTCGTCTATATAAACGAAAACGAAAGCCCCTTCAGGATCTGAAGGGGCTTTCGTTTTTATCTGCTCAATTCGCGCAGTTATTACTTCATCATTGCCTTCATCAGCCTCTCATATTTTTCCGCTCCAACGCATTCCTTTGCCGCCGGACACCACGCAATACAGGAAGGCTTCATATCACGAGCAATCTGCTTGCCGCACTTCTTGCACTTCATCTCGGACTCGTCCGACCATATCTCATTTTTAGCATCACACCAGAAACAGATGATCTCTTCCGGAGACGGGCTCCTTATTTCAGCGCTTCCTGGGCATCCTTCCTTGAACATGCTTATATTTTACCAGACCAGAGGGAAAAGACTATGAGATAAATCATAAAGAGGCATACGGTTCAGTTAAGGGGAAAAGCCCCTCCTTACCAAGGAGTTTTGGCAGATGCTCCTATACCCCACCTAACCTCCCCTTGCAAAGGGGAGGACTTTATTAATCTGTAACTGAACGCTTACATAGAGACGACATTCAGTTAAAGACTTCCTTTATCAAGCTGAAATATGACCTTCTCGCTATCTATGCCTGCCAGCCATGCATTTTGCTCCTTGAACTTACCGCTCAAAATCATATTGCTCAAAGGTATCTGCACATATTTCTCCACAGTGCGGCGGAGTTCCCTGGCACCATATTGCGGGCTGTATCCCTTTTCAGCAAGAAATGCCTCTGCTTCTTCTGAGAATTTCAGAATAACGCTACAGCGAGTTTTCAAGTCAGCCGAGATTTCCTCAAGCATCGGCATTAATATCTTACACACCGCGTCCTCACTTAAAGGCTTAAAGACAATCTGTTCATCTATCCGGTTAAGCAGCTCTGGCCGGAAGTATTTAAGCGCTTCGCTGTCCGGCTTGGAATCCTGGGCCGCCTCCTTCTCTTCAAGAAAGCCGATCTTTGCTTTTTGGTGCTCTGACTGCATCAGATTTGAGGTCATGATGAAAATGACATTCCTGGCGTCAATAGTCCTGCCCTTGGCATCAGTAATGCGACCCTCGTCAAAAAGCTGCAGAAATAGATCAAAGACCGTGGGATGAGCCTTTTCTGCCTCATCAAGAAGAACAATTGAATATGGATTCGACCTCAGCTTTGCGGTCAACTGCCCCTCTTCTTCGTGACCCACATAGCCTGGCGGCGAACCGATAAGCTTCGCAATACTGTGCTCTTCCTTAAATTCAGACATATCCAGACGTATAAGGGCATTTTCACGACCAAACAGAAACGCTGCAAGGGGTTTTGCCAGCTCTGTCTTGCCGACGCCCGTAGGTCCCAGGAACAGGAAGACTGCCAGCGGCCCTGTCTTCTTTCCCACACCGGTATATACCATAAGAAGCCGCTGGCTCACTTTGTCTATCGCCTCATCCTGTCCGATAATCTTGTTTTTCAGAAAAGAACTGAGCTCAAGCAGGCGAGAGGCTGAAACACCTTCGAGATGACCTTTTATGATCTCAAGAGGCAAGCCCATCTTATCTGACAGAACCTCTGCAATGGTATGTTCGGTAACGCCGACACTTTCAACAGCTCCGGCATTGACTTTACTGCCTTGCACCATGCTCAGAAAAGGCACATGAACCCGCGCGCCTGCCTTGTCCAC
Organism: Nitrospirota bacterium; assembly: GCA_016217675.1. Lineage (GTDB taxonomy): Bacteria > Nitrospirota > Thermodesulfovibrionia > Thermodesulfovibrionales > UBA6898 > UBA6898. The sequence continues at coordinate 30,860 of JACRHC010000002.1, read as the reverse complement.
AAGATCAATGGCCTTATCAGGCAGATGGTGGTCAATATCAAAGCGTATGGCAAGATCAACAGCAGCTTCCAGGGCCTTGTCCGTTATCTTTTTGTTGAAGTGCTTCTCCCATTTAGGCCGGATACCCTTCAGGATTTCTATTGCCTCATCCCGCGAGGGCTCATTTACGATCACCTTTTCGAACCGCCTCTCAAGGGCAGGATCTGTCTCAACATATCGCCGGTATTCGCCAATGGTGGTCGCGCCGATGCATTTGATATCCCCTCGTGCAAGTGCAGGCTTCATGATATTTGCAGCATCCATGCTGCCACCGACACTGCCTGCGCCAATCAGGTTATGGATCTCATCAATGAAGATGATGATATTATGATCAGCCTTCACCTCTTCCAATATTCGCGTCAGCCGTTCTTCAAATTCGCCCCGGTATTTTGTCCCGCCAAGGAGCGCACCAAGATTCAGCTCGATGATCTTTTTGCCTAAAAGGACTTGAGTGTCCTTCCCCTGCACAGCCCTAACTGCCAATGCCTCGACAATGGCTGTCTTTCCAACCCCTGCTTCACCGACAAGCACGGGATTGCTCTTCATGCTGCGGGCAAGGGTCTGGATCACCTGCAGCAGTTCATTCCTGCGGCCAACAAAGGGGCCAAGCCTTCCTTCTTTTGCAGCCTGGGTAAGATCACGGCCATAGCGCTCAAGATATGATTGTGGCGTGTCATTGTTCATTTGGGCATCGTTTGCCTGAACAAGGGCTTTTTCTGGAGGTATAAGCAGGGCAGCCCTAAGCGCTTTTGAGTCAACACCGAATTCTGAGAAAATAGCGGTTAAGATATCGCCCGGATTTTCGGCTATTGCTGCGGCAAGATGCAGTGTGGTGATGAGCTTTACATCAGGAAAGGCTGCAGCCTTTGCAAACAGAGCTCTGCATTCTTCGCTTCGATGGATGGTTTTTTCTGTATGCTTGTATCCGCCATGACCAAGCTTCCTGCGGATCAGTCTTCTCAGCTTTGTTTGATCAATGCCATGGGAGTGCAGAACTCTCTTAAGAAGGGAATATTCTGCTTTCAACTCCTGATAGGCCTTCTGGGCCAAGTCTGCCTGATCCGGCCCGTCGGCAATGACCTTTTCGATGCTGACGATCCCGATAAGAAGGTGCTCTTTCTCGATAAACCGATATTCTGTGGCCGCAGCTTCATTTGCTGCTATCCGCCAGGCCATGTCAGCGCCGGGTGAAAGTGGTTTCAATGCTTGAATCGCCCCTTATTTTTGTAAATATACAGGTCTAATGACTGAGTTTTGCGCTTGCCAGCCTGTTAATGCTGACACCTGTTTCTGCAGCCTGCAGCGCTAATTGCCTGTGCACTTCAGAAGGCACGCGTATTATGAATTTCCCGCTGTAGCGCCGCAGGGCTATCGGCTCAGGAACCGCCTCCCTTCGTTTGGTCATATCCTCAATGACGTCGTTAACGACCTTGCGAATACCTTTAAGCGCCGCTTCAAAAGTCCCGGCCAGCCAGCTTAAGCCCGGAAACTCCGCACAAAGTCCTACATACTCTCCGTCCTCCTCGGACCATGTCACCCGGTATGTGTATTTATCTTTCGCTGTTCTCATGCTCCAACTCCTTCCTTTCTATTGCCTTAAGCACCTGCCTGACCTGATAGGTCTTGGCTCGCCCTTTACTGTTTTGAATGTTTACCCGAGGATCGCCAAGCCACGGTGTTTTATATATCCGGTGACTGCTGCTTATCTGCCTGGGTCGTCCGAAGTAATGGTCGCAGACTTTGCAAAGATCTGGAAAGCTAATACCCGCTGGATTATTGCGCATCTGCGTTACGATCCTAATCACATCAGCCATATATTGATAGTATCAATAATGATATCAATTGTCAACGTGTCAATATTTGACTGGGAGGTGGAAACTGTTTTCTTTTGTCCCTCTGTTCCGCTCAATCAAACCCCTTACAACCTGTCTCCTCAGCATGCTGTTGTGATATTGGATATTCCCTGCAATGCCGTGGCTTGACGTCATGAATCCGGCAGACATACATATCCTTTTTGGGCAGCTTTCTTCGCCAGGGGCATCTCTGGACATCCTCACCTATTTTGGGGTCGAGCCAGATGTCATAGAAAAAAGAATCTTCACCCAGCGGCAAATAAGCCACCCATTCCAAGATATCGTCTCTTCCCTTCGTCTCCCACTGTTCGATATCTTCTTCAATAGCATAATACCAAACTCGCACATTACAAGAACATCATGGACTTGATATTTCTGTCCGATTAGATCGCATTTGTTGTAAAGCCGTTGTTCATTGTTTCGTCCTAAAACAGCTTCGTATTTTACGAAGCAAGGCGTTTATATTTATTCCTATTCCATGAAAATTTGGCTTTACCTCAAAAATATCCTCTACTTTATGCGAACTTGTTGGCTCTTGCAGCAAGGAAAACAATGGACAGTCGAAGTAATGCTGCGGTCTAACATTTGACCAACTCCAGCGCCAGTCATTGGTCGATATTCCCATCACTGCTAACTTTGAGCGGGCAGAGTCCATGTCAACTTGATCTGCATATTTATCTAAGTCTGTCGCAAAAAGCCCAAATCGCTCGAATGTAATTTCAGGGCAAAAGTTCCAATAATGCTTTATGTGCCCCTCCGGTCCAGAAATTGAGGTCGCTTGTTCATCGGTGTTAGGCCACAGTCTTGATTTCTTCCACGCCTTTAGAAGTTTCTTGTTTGCTTTTTCAGAAATATTAGTGCTGCCAGACACGCCCATCAAGGCCAAACTCTGATAATAGCGCGGGCATCCTGCTGGAGATGCGAATGGACAACGCGGCGACTTGCCGCTAGATATGCCTATTGTCGTATACCATTCCAAATCTGGAAATATCATAACTTCCATTTCTCTCAAAACCTAATCATCACCCATAAGGCTTTCTGGTAGGATTGGGCCTTTGATAATATCCCCAGCGTTCCTCTGGGCATAAACAAAAAAGTTCAATATCACCATAAGCGTCTATGGCAGTATAGTCAGCCAGCCAGATTTCTTCAAATCCATATGACAGATCAATATTTCATTATCATTTATCATGCTCATTTTTCTTGCCTGCAGTTCCTCATATTTCTGACTGATCATATCATCCACTTTGAATTGCTCTTGCTATCGGGTGGCCCTGGTATATTTTCTTGTTCTGATTCATTTTGACAATGTTTCTATTCTCTTCCTTGCGCGTGCAATTGCGGAATTGTCTGCCGATGCGAACCTGAGAAATTGTTTATATGAAATTATTGCTTCTTGCTTTCTATTAAGAGTATCTTCTGCAACCCCTTTATAACCCCACGCACTCGCATTGCTTGGGTCTATTTCAAGGGCCTTGTCATAACAGGCTATCGCTTCTTGATCCTTCCCTATATTTGATAAGGACACCCCTTTGTTAAGCCATGCACTTTCATTGTTTGGGTCTATCTCAAGGGCCTTGTCATAACAGGTAACAGCCTCTTGATCCTTCCCGAGATTCCCTAATGCATTCCCTTTGTAAAACCATGCTCTTTCATTTCTGGGGTTTATTTCTATGGCCTTGGCATAACAAACAGCCGCTTCTTGATCCTTACCGAGATCCCCTAATACATTCCCTTTGCCATACCATGCATATGCATCTCTGGGATCTATTTCAAGGACCCTGTCATAACAGGCTATCGCTTTTTGATCTTCGCCAAGATGTGATAAGGACACCCCTCTGTTATTCCATGTCGCTGCATCTCCTGGATCGTTTTCAAGGGCTTTGTCATAACAGGCAAGTGCTTCTTCATACATGCCGCGCCTTCTAAATTCATTCCCTTTGTTATTCCATACCGTTGCATCTCCGGCATCCATTCCAAGGGCTTTGTCATGACAGGCTATCGCCTCTTGATATTTGCCGCGATTTCCTACTGCAATCACTTTGTTTTCCCATGCCACTTCATCACCGGGATTTATTTCAAGGGCTTTGTCATAACAGACTATCGCTTCTTCATACTTGCCGAGCTTTGACAAGGAAGATCCTCTGTTATTCCATGCCTCTGAATAATTGGGATCTATTTCAAGGGCTCTGTCGTAACAGGCTATCGCTTCTTGATATTTGCCAAGATTAAATAAGCAAGTCCCTTTGCCATACCATACATATGCAAGTCTGGAGTCTATCTCAAGGGCTCTGTCGTAACAGGCTATCGCTTCTTCATGTTTACCAAGATTAAATAAGAAAGACCCCTTGTTATTCCATACTTCTGCATCTCCGGGAACTAATGCAAGGGCTTTATCATAACAGGCTATCGCTTCTTGCTTCCTTCCGATGACTCCTAATGCATTTCCTTTGTTATCCCATGCGGCTGCATTTCTGGGATCTATTTCAAGAGCTCTGTCATAACATGCTATCGCTTCTTCATGTTTACCAAGATTTGATAAGGAAGACCCCTTGTTGTTCCATGCCTCCGAATATCCGGAATCTATTTCAAGGGCTTTATCATAACAGTCTATCGCTTCTTGCTTCCTCCCGAGATCTCCTAATGCATTCCCTTTGTTATACCATGCCGATGCATATCCGGGATCTATTTGAAGCGCTCTGTCATGACAGGCTATCGCTTCTTGCTTCCTCCCGAGATTTCCTAATGAAACCCCTTTGTTTACCAATTCCCATGCTTCCAATTCCTTTGATTCTGGGAGTCTGATAATTTCGCCCGTCTGCTTTTTCAGAAGTGATTCTAAATTCCTTCGCAACTCTTTAAACGAGAAATATCTGTTGATTGGTTTTTTTTCTATGCAGCGAAAAATCATCGGGAAAAGCGGCGTGTTCAGTTTAGGAATAGGTGTCTTTTGATGAAAATGTTTCAAGGCTGTCCAGCGATAAGCTGGATTGTCTGTGCTGAACGGCAGCTTGCCACCTGACACCATTTGATAGAGCACTATGCCAAAACTGTAAATGTCGCTCCTTTCATCACAGTCCGACAAATTCGTAAATTGCTCAGGCGGCATATACTCAGGGGTTCCGATACTGGTGCCAATAACCGTCTGCATTAAGGAATCGTTTTTATTTTTCCTCGCGTCTATGTTTTTCTCGTCTACAGAACTGCCCATCAAAATACCAGCCAACCCAAAGTCTGAGATCTTTACTACCTTGTTCTGATCAATCAATATATTTGCAGGCTTGATGTCTCGATGAGCCTTTACTCCCTTTGAGTAGGCATGCTCCATGCCGTGACAGAACTGTATCGCCCATCGAAGGCTTTGCGCCACATCAGGCGGCCTGCTTCTGAGATATCCATCAAGGGTATTCATTCCCGGTTCATCGGAAGCAATGTGTTCCATTGCAATAAATAGTCTGCTTGCTATTTCATCCACGAAATATGCCCTGACAAGATACGGATGCCTCTCAAGATCAATCCAGACCTGCGCTTCTTTTTTGAAACGTTCTTTTGTCTTTACATCGGCAATATACTCGCCACGAAAGGTCTTTAAGGCAAAGACACTCTTAATCTCATGCGAATAAACCAGATAGACGATGCCAAAGCCGCCCTCTCCAAGCACACCGAAGACCTCATACTTCTGGCCGATGAAATCACCTTTTTTAAATTGTTCTTTCATACGATTAACTCAGTTCATCCAGAATACTATTCATAGAACATCCCAGTTCATAAGGCCACTTGATTTCCATAATGCACTTTTTCCGTAAGTTACTGTGAATGCTCTCCAATGTGCCAATTATTATCTCTTTTGAAAAGCATAGGGTATTACTGGAATAATAAATATCCGCACCATCTTCACTCTTCTCGAACAAGGGCTTGCCAGTTTTCGCATCCCATGTTACGGCCAAACTTCCTTCATGGACTCCGGCACATCTGTATTCTTCATACAAAACTGCTGCATATGAGAACTTGTCCAAATTGGTTTCCAGATTCATGTAATCCAGACTTCCAAGTTCGCTTTGAAGATACTCAATGATTTTTTCTTTGTCCATTTCTTGTTGGTGATTACATTTCTTGTCATACTTCTTTAGCAAAGCCGTCTTAATGTCTAAGTAATTAGAAATAGGCTTACCTTTACGATTTTTTTCTGTTGGGTCTTTTCCCTTTTTGTATAAATTGATCCAGCTTATTTTGCTAAACAAATCCTTTTGATTGGAGTAATCGTAAATGACTTTAATAAAGTTATCCCTATCATCTGAGCGCTCATATCGAAAATTTGCCAACGCTCCGATGTAACAACATGACAATAAAAGAGACTCCTCAGTAAACCCTTGAGCGAGCATTTTCTTAACATTTTCGATTTTGTTTTCAAACACATTAAAGAAGATAACGATAAACTCTTTTTTAGCAGCGACATCTTCATCTTTTATCATTTTAAAATCCCCTCATATCGCAACCAGAATTAAAGATATATTATCCCTGCCACCTCTGTTGTTAGCCTCAGCCACGAGGGAATCCGCGAGCTCATTGATACTACTATTGTCGTTTTTAAAAATTGCCGCAATCTCATCATCAGTGAGCATATTGGTGAGGCCATCGGAGCAAAGCAGCAGGATATCTCCAGGCTTCAGGCCAAACGTCTTTTTGTCCGGTGCCAGATCATTGTCTGTCCCAACAGCCTGAGTCAGCATATGCCATTGCTGGGGCGGCACTTGTTCTCTGGTCATATATCCCTTTTCAACATAGGAGTCACCAACCGTATGGTCCTTTGTAAGTCTTTTCAATTTACCTCTGAACAAATACGCCCTGCTGTCACCGGCATGGCATAGATAGGCCTTTTTATTCTTTACTACCAATACCACCAGAGTCGTGCCCATGCCTCTGAGGTTTATATCAGAGGCTGCCTTTTCCTTAACAGCCTCGTGGGCTTTCATGACAGCAGCATTGAGGGCATGCAAAATCTCTTCATCACTTTCGACAGCACCAATTATCACTTTGAGATAATCATGGACGGTATCAACAGCAAGCTTGCTTGCAACTTCCCCGGCATTATGGCCACCCATGCCGTCAGCTAAAAGAAATATCCCTCTTTCCTGATCAACAAGAATCGAGTCTTCGTTATTGGTTCTGACCTTGCCAGTATCTGTTTTTGAGGCAACTATCATAGTTTAAACTCCCTCCATAGTCTCTTACCACCCCGGTCTGCGACCACCCCTCCTAAAATAGGCGGGGAGCTTGGGAGCTTCAGGGGCAAAATCCCTGCTTAATGCACACCTGCTGCCGGTTCGGACTCACATCCTATCCCTTACCACCCCGGCCTTAACTCCCCGCCTTAATCAAGGAGGGGTGGCCAAAAGCCGGGGTGGTTTGATAATACATTCTACTTACCACCCTGCCTGCTCCTGAGATTTTTACCTCTCCAGCTTTTGGGTCTCAAACTCCCCGCCTTGGTTAAGGAGGGGTGGCCGCAGGCCGGGGTGGTTTGACCAAGATTACAATTTATCCTTATTTCTTCTAAAACCCCTTCGGTATTTTCGAATACATCTTTGTTTTCAAACCGTATCACGCGAATATCGAGCGCCTCCAAATATTCCGTTCTTGCAGTGTCATATTCATTTCCGCCATCGGTAAAATGTGCGGCCCCATCCAATTCTATACAGAGTCTTTCCGACGGACAGTAAAAATCAAGAACATACGGACCAACACTGTGCTGTCTTCTGAATTTTCTCTTTTCAATCTGACCGTTCTTCAAAAGTGACCATAATTTAGCTTCAGCAGGGGTAAGACTATTTCTGAGCTTTGTTCTGTTTTCTTTCAAGCCCTTTATGTTATGGATCTTTTCCGTCATGTTCCTCATCTTCATCTCCCGGCCATAGGCGGATGATTAACAACTACAACCCTTTAATCCCCTCCTGAGTTTCTTACCACCCCGGTCTGCGACCACCACTCCTAAAATAGTAGGGGAGCTTAGGAACTTCACGGTCAAACTCCCGGCTTAATGCACCTACTTCTGTTCGACCACCCATCCTAAAGCCTTTCGGTATCAAACTCCCCGCCTTAATCAAGGAGGAGTGGCCAAAGGCCGGGGTGGTTTGTGCTGTCACTCATCCGTCATTTCGCAAAGCCCTCTATCGCCTTCCCAAATGCCTCAGCAGTCTGGGTGCGCTTTTGTAGATTCTTCTCAATAGCGAGATCAATTGCCAAAACAAGCTTTGCAGGCAAGCCGGAGACTTTCTTCCCGATAGACACAGGCTTGTCGTCACCAAGGATAAACGCAATAGGATCGCGCTGCTTTTTCTTTTTTCCTGCATCAGGGCCAATAGCAAAATCATACGGGAACTCTCCGCTCAGAATGTAATACATCGCCATTCCCATGGCATAGACATCTGTTGCCGGGTGGGCGTTTTTGAAATCAAGTATCTGTTCAGGCGGGCAGTAAAACGTGGTGCCGATCCATTCATTGGCTCTTGTTACGGTTCCGCCATGCATGATAAAACTTCTTGCCAAGCCAAAGTCAGCGACCTTCGCATGATATCTGCCTTCGCTGTCCTTCAACAGAAGAATATTTTCCGGCTTTATATCCCGATGAACATATCCTTTATCATGGAAATATGAGAGTCCCTTCAGCGCCTCGGTAAACAATCCGGATGCCTTCTGATACGGCATTTTGCCATTATGGCGGGAATAACAGTATTGGGCCAAGTTCCCCTTGGAAAGATATTCTGATACGAGATAATAGTTTCCGTTGTCAGTAATGCCTTCATCATAAAGTCTTACAAGGTTCAGATGCTTCAATTTCTTCATGATAGCGATCTCTCTTTTGAAACGATAGATCAGAGCAGCATCCTTCTTGATCACTTCCTTGGTCAGCTTCAGGGCAGCGAGTCTGCCTGTGACATTGTGCCTTGCGAGATATACAGTGCCGAAGCCTCCGCTGCCGAGTTCACTCAGGATGCTGTATTTGCCGATTGAAGAAGGTTTATTCCCCTGCAGATATGCACTTATACAGTCCGGGCATACATAAGAAGCAACATCCCTGAACTCGTTGGCTTTCTTATCCTTATCAGCAATATCTGTCACGTTGCGTCCACATTCACTGCAAGAATAGAGCTCTTTGGGGTTGTGAACCTCAGCATGTTTTTTCATGCAGGTAACACATATATAATCGTCAGAGGAGAGTTTTCTTGCGTCCCTGACTTCAAGTTTCCTGATAATCTTATTGCCGCATTCAATGCAGCAAATAGTTTCGGCAGGACGATTATAATCAGATATGTCATAGCCCTTTGTCTCTTCTATCTCAATAAGAAGGGTTGTCTTGCCTATCTTTATAACATCTTTATGTTGCAAGGGCAGTCTGTCGCTGCTCTTTTTGAGCGTCTTATAACCCCAATTCTTTTGATGTTCCTCAGCTTTTCTTTCATAATTATCCTTGTCTGAATCCCTGCCTTCAAGAAAATAGACCGTTTTCTCCAAAGGGCGCAAAATAAAGGTTCCATTAAGACTGCCGGCATCACGGATGAAACAATCAGGCGGGTTTATCTCAAGAAGAAAATGATTGCGGGAGACATAGGTATCATCAGGGCTCAGGCGAAGATGTGCTTTGCTTCCCTCTGCGGTTCTGCCAAGAAGAAAATTCTCAGGTTCATCAAAGGAAAAAGATCTGCCCTTCTCAGTCCCCTCGGTAACGGTCAGTTTAACCTTCATCCCTGCCATACGCTCAAATTATAGCAGAATGCTGACGGGTTGAATGATTATTAATCAGCTCCAGCGTTTGTAAATATTGTGGTCAATGCCCATGGCATCGAGGATCTTGCCAGCCATGAAATCGATAAGATCATCGATCGTGCGGGGTGCATGGTAAAAACCGGGGACCGGAGGCGCTATCTTCACGCCAAGGCGCGCGAGCTTAAGCATATTTTCGAGATGTATGGCACTGAACGGCATCTCCCTGGGTGAAAGCAGCAGAGGCCTTCCCTCTTTGATCGTTACGTCAGCTGCACGCTGGATCAGATTTTCCGTGTACCCCTGTGCAACCCCTGAGAGGGTCTTCATAGAGCAGGGGACAATGAACATGCCGTCATGCCTGAAAGAACCGCTTGAAATCGGCGCTGCCATATTCTGTTCATTGCAGTAATGGATCTTATTTGATTTCAGAGCAAGACGGATCTTTCTTTCGATGGCTTTATCTGAAGCGGCCTGCCAGTCAATGCCGGTCTCATCCTTGATCATCGAAAAAGATGCAGACGAAATGATCAGATAGACCTCAGATGTTTTGACAAGCTCCCGCAGGACCCTGATGCCTATGATGGAGCCTGAGGCGCCGCTTATGGCAAAGACATATCTCTTCATATCAGGAAGTCCGCAAGCGTAAACAGAAATACGGTCATGCTGATGTACCCGTTCATATTAAAGAATGCCATGTCGAGCCTGCTCAGGTCATCTTTTTTCACCAGTGAATGCTCATAAAGAAAAAGTCCTGCGGTGACGATCATACCCAACCAGTAAGGCATACCCAACCTGAAGAGAACACCATTCAGAACAAGAAGCCCATACGCCGCAGCATGAAATGTCCGAGAAAAAAGAAGTGATTTACCGATGCCGAACTTCCGCGGAATCGAAAAAAGACCATACTTCGTATCAAATTCCACGTCCTGCAGCGCATAGAGCACATCAAAACCGGCAAGCCAGAAGATTACCGCAACGGCAAGAGGCAAAATTGCCGGATCGAAGGTCCCTTTAATCGCGATCCAGGCTCCAAGGGGGGCGGCAGATATGGCCAACCCAAGCACAAAGTGTGCTGTCCACGTGAATCTTTTTGTAAAAGAGTAGAGAAAGAGAACGCCAATCGCAATCGGTGAAAGTATCAGGCAGAGCGGATTGAGCATGAAGGCGGCAATGATCATGCATCCAAAAGACAAAATGACAAAGCCGACAGCCTCAGAAATCTTTATGAGGCCTTTTGGGATCTCCCTCCCTGCAGTACGCGGATTATCCCTGTCGATCTTGCGGTCAATGATCCTGTTCAGTCCCATGGCCCCTGAACGCGCACCGACCATGGCAACGGTGATCCAGAGAATCTGGCCAAAAGAAGGCACCCCTGATGCTGCTATCAGTGCAGCCGTAAAGGCAAACGGGAGGGCAAAGATCGAATGGGAAAACTTGATCATTTTAAGATAGAGGGAGACTTTCTGAAGAACTGCGCTCATAGCTCATTATAAACAATCCCTGAGGGAACTATCAAAAACGCCGGCTGAAATATCCCAGCAGTTACGGGCTGAATCCCCTCCTTAGCAAGGAGGGGTTGGGGAGGTTTTGGTAATTATATCAATACCCCTCCATGCCTCCCCTTGGAAAGGGGAGGATTATTGCGCCTGTAACTGAAGGGATATTCGTAACAACATTGTTGTTCATATAGGGTCTCGCCTTCCTTCCCTGTATTTCAGTTATACTAAAGATTAAGCCATGCAGACCAAAATACATGTCAAAGGTGCCAGAGAACATAACCTCAAGAACCTTGAGCTCACGATCCCAAGAGATGCCATAACGGTCATCACCGGGCCTTCAGGGTCGGGCAAATCCTCCCTTGCGATTGATACCATTTATGCTGAAGGCCAGAGGAGATATGTTGAAAGCCTCTCGCCCTATTCCCGGCAGTTCCTTGAGCAGATGCAAAAACCTGAGGTTGATTCCATCGAGGGACTTTCACCGTCTGTGGCCATCGACCAGAAGACTGTAAGCAGGAGTCCACGGTCAACGCTCGGAACCATAACCGAGATCTATGACTATCTCCGCGTGCTCTATACCCGGCTTGGCACTGCCTTCTGCTATAAATGCAATGTAGAAATATCGACGCAGGAGGCAAAAAATATCATCCATGCAGTGCTTTCCTTGCCCGAGGGGACCAGGATCCAGATCCTTTCGCCTATTATCAAAGACAGAAAAGGGAATTACCGCAAGGAACTTCAAGAGATGAGAAGCGAGGGGTTTGTGCGGGCACGCATCGACGGCGATATGAAAGACCTCACGCAGAATATTATCCTCGCAAAACAGAAGCGGCATACCATAGAGATCGTTATTGACCGGCTGATCGTAAAACGGGGCATTGAGCGGCAGATCAATGATTCCATTGATACTGCCTTCAAATATGCAGACTCCCTTGTCGTGAACCTGGTCAATGACAATAAGGACATCCTCTTTTCGAAAACAGCAGCCTGCCCAAAATGCGGCATCAGCTATCCTGATATTGTCCCCCGCTTCTTCTCCTTCAACAGCACTGCAGGAGCGTGTCCAACCTGCAAGGGCCTCGGCTTTGAAAATGTTCTGGAGGAGACTGTCGAGCTTGGCGAGCAAAACTTCTGCAGTGAATGCCACGGTCTAAGACTGAAAAAAGAATCCCTGAGCGTCAGGTTCCATGGTCTCAATATCGCCGAGTTCTGCAGGATGTCTGTAGCTCAGGCCCTGGCATTTCTGAAAAAAGTGAAGTTCAATGAGAGGGAAAAGACCATTGCTTCAAGGATACTCAAGGAGATCAATGACAGGCTCGTCTTCCTCTCAAAGGTCGGCATCGGTTATCTCACCCTCGACAGGCCTTCATTGACCCTGTCGGGAGGCGAATCGCAGCGCGTGCGCCTGGCAACACAGATGGGCTCATCCCTTACCGGAGTCCTGTATGTCCTTGATGAGCCGAGCATAGGGCTCCATCCCAGAGACTGCAAAAAGCTCCTCGAAAGCCTCAGCGCTGTCAGGAATGCAGGCAACACAGTCATTGTCGTAGAACATGACGAAGAGACGATCAGATGGGCAGACCATATCGTTGACATGGGACCCGCCGCTGGAACCCACGGAGGCTGGATCGTTGCCGCCGGCACACCTGCCGAGATTGAGAACAACAGCGCTTCACTCACCGGTCAATACCTGAGCGGCATTACCAGGATCGAAACGCCGGTTCAGAGAAGGAAGGCAGAAGAGTTCATCGTTATTCATGGCGCCGCAGAGCACAATCTAAAAAATATTGATATCAGGATACCGCTCAAAACATTCACCTGCGTTACCGGTGTGTCAGGATCGGGCAAAAGCACGCTGGTATTTGATATTCTTCAGAGAGCAGCTGAAAGGTTTTTTTCAAGAGGACAGACCCAGTTCCGTGCTGCAGGTTCGTACAAAAAGATTACTGGCCTTGAAAACATTGATAAGGTGATAAGCGTGGATCAGTCTCCTATCGGCAGGACCCCGCGCTCCAATCCCGCTACCTATACGGGCTTCTTCAGTCTGATGAGAGATATCTTTGCTCTCGTGCCTGAGGCGAAAAAGCGGGGGTACTCAGCTTCGCGCTTCAGCTTCAATGTTGAGGGCGGCAGATGTGAAACATGCCGCGGCAACGGCCTCATCAAGGTCGAGATGCACTTCCTGCCCAATGTCTATGTGCGGTGCGAGAAGTGCAAGGGTAAACGGTATAATGACGAGACTCTCGAAATCAGATACCGGAACAGGAACATCGCTGAAGTGCTTGATATGACTGTATCTGATGCCCTGATCTTCTTTGAAAACATCCCTCTTTTGCGCAGGAAACTCGAAATGTTAGAAGAGATCGGACTCGGCTATATCCAGTTAGGTCAGTCCGCAACAACGCTGTCAGGCGGAGAGTCGCAGAGAATACGGCTCTCAAAAGAACTCGGTAAAAAGGCAACGGGCAGCACTCTCTATATCCTCGATGAACCGACAACAGGTCTCCATTTCATCGACATACAGCGGCTGCTGGATGTCATCAGCATGCTCGTTGATCGGGGCAACACTGTTTTGGTAATAGAGCATAATCTTGATGTCATTAAATCGGCAGACTTCATTATCGATCTGGGCCCTGAGGGGGGCGATCAGGGGGGTGAAGTCCTTGCAGCAGGAACACCCGAAGAAGTGAGCAGAAACCCCTTGTCCTACACCGGCAGATTTTTAAATGAACGCCTTGGAGTTTGCTAAGGCTTTCCCTATCATATGATTTTGATCTAACATTAAGGATATCTTGATCATGAATGCATTGCGAAACATCAGCCTGCTTATTCTTATTCTCCTGACATCAGCTCTTTCCTGTTCATTTGGAAAGGCCTCTGTCTTTAGTAAAACCATGCCGCTCATGGACACCATGGTGAGCATCACGGTTGTTGCTGACTCGAAGGAGGCGGCAGAAAGTGCCATGCAAAGAACTTTCGCCGAGATCGGCAGATTCGGCGAACTTATAAATTTCTATTCAGAAAACAGCGAGCTTGCCGGGATCAACAGAAATGCGGGCATGCATGCAGTAAAGGTCTCCCCGGAAAGTCTTGATGTCATCGAACAGGCAGTCATTGCTGCAGAAAAGTCAGGGGGAGCATTCGATCCGACGATCGGTCCGGTCGTCAGGCTTTGGGATTTTCCGAACAGGAGAAAACCGACGGAGTTCGAGCTTGCGCAGGCTTTACCTCTTGTGAACTACAAGGATATACTTATAGATAGGGCTGCCTTCACCGTCTTTCTCAAACGTAAAGGCATGATGATTGACCTCGGAGGCATTGCAAAGGGATATGCTGCAGACCTTGCCGTGGAGTCGCTGAAGAAAGAGGGTATCCGGTCAGGCCTTGTTTCGATTGCAGGCGATATCAGGACTTTTGGTGTAAAGCCGGACAAAGGTCTCTGGGTCATTGGCATAAAAAACCCCCGTCAGACAGGTGAAAGGGATGAGATCATTGCCAGGATCAGGTTAGGTGATAAGGCAATATCAACCGCAGGGGATTACGAAAGATTTTTTCTCAGCGAGGGAAAAAGATATCACCACCTGCTGGATCCGAAGTCCGGGTATCCGGCTGAACTCTGCAGAAGTGTTAGTGTTATCGCTGAGAAGGGCGTCATTACGGACGGTTTCGATAACGCCATCTTTATCCTCGGCCCTGAGAAGGGCTTGAAATTGGCCAAAGAAATAGGCGTAGATGCCATAATCATTGACGGCAGCGGAACAATTCATATGACCGATGCCATAAAGGATAAGATAACCATTGAAAAAGGCCATTAGGAATACCACGATAGCCGACAGGATCCTTTTCCTGCTCCTCATCGTTACGTCGATTGCCGGACTCGTATATACGCGGGAAGCGTTTTCGCTGGGATCTGATGTTCTTGTCGAAGTGAACGGCAAACCGGTTTATACCCTTGCCCTTGATGTCAACACAGAGATTTCGATAGAAGGAACAGATGGCCGCACAGTTCTCGAAATAAAGAACAACAAAGTCCGCATGAGAGAAGCAGACTGCAGCAACCAGACATGCGTGAAACAGGGATGGATATCAAAGGGCACCATCGTCTGCCTGCCAAACAATATTGTTGTCATAGTCGGCAGCAGGTCAAAAAAAGATATTGATGCCATTACAGGATAAATACCGCATCGCCATCCTGTCGGCCTATGCCCTTGCCCTCCACGGGTTTGAAGCCCTGCTGCCAAGTCCGGTGCCATGGCTCAGATTTGGGATCTCAAATATCATAACCCTTACGGCGCTCGTCATGTTCGGTTTCAGGACTGCGATGATGATCACGCTCATCAGGGTCGTGCTTGGCTCCATTTTCTCGGGCACTTTTTTAGGGCCTGCCTTCATGCTGAGCCTTGGCGGCGGCCTTGCGGGTACCATTGCAATGGGGGCTGTGCTCAGCATCAGCAGGAATATCTTCGGCCCTGTCGGCCTCAGTCTCATCGGCGCGTTCTTTCATAATGCTGCGCAGCTTTTTTTTGCATACCTGCTCTTCATCCGGAGAATCGAGGCAGTGCTGTTTATCAGCCCCGTCATTTTACTTATCGGGACACTGACCGGTTTTGCAAACGGTCTGGTCGCAGACATCCTCATAAAAAACCTGTTGAAAAATGAGCAGGACTCGATACAAAATGTAGCCCGGGCCTGAAATGCAGATCGTTTGTCGCATATGCAGGAAAAAGACGACCTGGGAGGAGAACCCTTACAGGCCGTTCTGTTCTGAGCGCTGTAAGATGATTGATCTGGGCGCCTGGGCCTCGGAAGATTACCGCATAGAAGGCAAAAAAGAAGAAGAGGAAGATGAAGGAGAACTCGATGATTAGACAGGAGGAGGCATGATAAAGATCGGCGTACCAGGAGCAGCAGGAAAGATGGGAAGCAGAATCACCGCCCTCTGCAGGGAATACGAAGGGCTTCAGTTAGCGGGTGCATTCGAGAGAACAGGACATAAGGACATTGGCAAAGACATCGGCGTCCTTGCCGGCATCGGAGAAACAGGCGTTTTGCTTCAGGACAGCAGGGAAAAGGTGATGGATGTAGTTGATATCATTATTGATTTTACCTCAGTTGAATCGACGATGAAGAACCTGGAGATAGCAGCCCAAAAGGGCAAAGCCATGGTGATCGGTACGACCGGCCTCTCAAAAGATGATCTCAAACAGATGGAGCCGATGCTCAGCAAAATACCCTGTGTAATGGCCTCGAATATGAGCCTTGGAGTAAACCTCCTGCTTAAAGTCCTGCAGGACGTTGCGCGGGTCCTTGGAGATGATTACGATATCGAGATTGTTGAAGCGCATCACAGGCTGAAAAAGGACGCCCCAAGCGGCACAGCCCTGAAGATGGCCCAGGTGATAGCGGATGCTGTTAGCAGAAACCTTGATGAAGTCGGCGTTTATGCAAGGCATGGAATCATCGGCCAAAGAACAAAAAAAGAAATAGGCATCCAGACAGTCAGGGCCGGAGATATTGTAGGAGAGCATACGGTTCTGTTCGGCGGCCTGGGCGAAAGGATTGAGATCACGCACAAGGCTTCAAGCAGAGACACCTTTGCAAGGGGAGCTCTCAAGGCAGCCCTTTGGTTGGCTGACAAACCAGCAGGACTTTACGATATGCAGGATGTTTTGAATCTAAAGTAGTTTCTAAGATAACTTATATAACTATGCACAATCAAAAGAAAACCCCGCCAATAGCAGGCAGGGTTTTCTTTTGATACAGAGAGGGAAACCGCACTACACTCAAATCAGCACTATGCGGTTAGACCTGCTCAAATGAATCTTTTGTTGCGCCGCAAACCGGACATGTCCAGCCGTCAGGGATATCTTCAAACCTTGTGCCGGGAGCAATACCGCCATCAGCATCTCCAAACTCCGGATCATAAACATAACCGCAAATAGTACATCTCCACTTTCCCATGATTCACCTCTTCCCTAAAGTTATAATTGCTATTAAAAATATTAGCCTGTTTGAAGGTAATTTACAAGATTTCCTGCATGTTCTGTCAAATGATGATCTTTACCCTGCTGCCCTTGCCGGGTATACTTTCTATCTTCAGGTTCCAGCCATGCGCCTTTACAAGGTGCTTGACGATTGCAAGACCGAGACCGGTGCCGCCCATGGTGCGTGAGCGGCCCGGGTCGACCCTGAAGAACCGCTCCCCGAGCCTCGATATGAACTTTGCGGGAACCCCTATGCCGGTGTCTTCCACAAACAGATACGGCTTTCCTTCCTCCTGGTCAATGCCAAAGGTAACCCCGCCTTTTTCCGTGAACTTTATCGCATTGTCAACCAGGTTGGTCAATATCTGGAGGAGGCGGTTTCTGTCAGCAGAGATCTGAAGCAGTTCCGGACTCTGAATAACCTCCAGGGTTAGCCCCTTTGCAGAAGCCCTGCCCCTGAACATCTCCATGATATTCTCAAAGACATCCCCGCAATCGATCAGCGACTTATCAACCCTGATCACACCCAATTCGATCTTGGAGATAGTCATGAGGTCGTCAACAAGACTGTTGATACGTTCGCTGTTTGACTTAATGGTCTGGATGAACCTGGCAGCATTCTCACGGTCATCTAAGGCTCCATCAAGCAGCGTATCGGCAAATCCCCTGATCGCAGTAATGGGGGTCTTCAACTCGTGAGACACATTGGCAACAAAATCCTTTCTGACCTGCTCGAGCTTCTCATTCTGAGTAATATCATGAAAGATCGCGACAAACCCGGAGAGCTCATGTCCATGGTAGAAGAGCGGCGAAACCCGAACACTTAAATATTTTTCAGTTGGGTTATCAATCCTGAACTCTGTCATAACCGGTGACAGGTCCCTGCGCACCTCATCCATAATATTCGCAAATTCATGGTTCCGCACAACTTCCATAAAGGGGAGCCCAGTCATGGGGACATCACCGAAAAATTCCCGGGCAGAAGAACTCGACAGCGTGATGAGGCCTTTGGCATCGATGATCAGCAGTGCATCAGGAACGCTTCTCAGGATAACGTTCAGCCGGTTCCTCTCCTCTTCGCTCTCACCAATCGTACCCTGCAGCTTGACGGACATGGAGGTAAGGTTATCGGCAATCTCATTGAACTCACCCGAATCCTTCAGGAAAAGCCGCTTGTCGATCTCTCCCCGAGAGAGTGACTTCGAAAAATCCGTGATCTGTATAAGCAGGCGGCGCAGGTGGTTTGTCTGCCAGATCGAAAACATCCAGGTTACGAGGAATACACCCACAACACTGAGGATGATCTTCATCCTGAGGATATTTACGGCACTGTCCACCTCTCCCAAAGGCACAGACAGTCGTATAAAACCTTCTCCCCGTCCGTGCGAGATCTTCTTTGCCAGATACAGGAAATCGTAGTTCATGGTCCCGCTATGACGGATCGCGAAACCCGTCCCGAACAGAACTGCCTGTTCGATCTC
The DNA here is from genome assembly GCA_016217675.1 of Nitrospirota bacterium. Lineage (GTDB taxonomy): Bacteria > Nitrospirota > Thermodesulfovibrionia > Thermodesulfovibrionales > UBA6898 > UBA6898. Next base: position 12,240 of record JACRHC010000002.1, on the reverse strand, counting down.
GGCCCGGTGAAGGTGATTGTCCATGAGAGAAGAATCGGTATCCGAATCTCCGATAACCCTTCCGTCCATGTCAATGATCGTTACCCTTGCACCGGTCTCTTTTTTTAGCCCTCTGCAGAGGCTGTCAAGATTCGACGGGGTGAACGAAATATTCCTTGCAATGAGACTTATCTGAGCAGCAAGGCTGCCTCTGAGCGTTTCCAGATAACTGTTACGGACAGCCGAAGTTATGAAGATCTCGACAAAAACAAGGGCCAGTACGATCACCAGGGCGTAGAGGATAAAAATGCGTCTGAACAGCCCGTGTTTCACAGGTCAGCGTCCATATAGTAGCCTATTCCCCTGCGTGTCTTTATATATCGGGGATCAGAGGGATCATCCTCAATATGTGTACGAAGGCGCCTGATATGCACATCTACGGTGCGTGGTTCCACAAACGCCTCGTCCTTCCATGCTGCATCGAGAAGCTGATCCCTGCTGAATATCCTGCCCTTTCTCTCAGCAAGATACAGCAGGAGTCTGAATTCAGTCGAGCTGATAATAACAGGCACATTTTTCTTTAATACCGAATAGGCCTCCTTGTTGATCAGAAGGTCACCGACACGGATCGTTGCGTCTTCAGCCGCTCTTTCGCTGGCCCTCCTTAAAACAGCCCTCACACGGGCAATTAGCTCCCTCAGACTGAAGGGTTTTGTCATGTAGTCATCAGCACCCGTTTCGAGACCGATGATCCTGTCGACTTCTTCTCCTTTTGCCGTGAGCATGATTACGGGAATATGCCTGGTCGCAGGATTATTTCTGAGGATACGACAGAGTTCCATGCCCTGGATCCCCGGGAGCATGAGGTCAAGAATAAGGAAATCAAAATCGGCCTTTTTGATTCGGGCAAGCGCTTCGTTGCCGTCAAATGCAGAGGAAACCTCAAACCCTTCTTTCTTCAGGTTGTAGGTGACCAGCTCCACAATGTCGGGCTCGTCATCAACTACCAATATCCGCTTTCGTACCATGGATACATATTAACGCTAACGAAACGAGCTTGCAAGTGCAATAAATTGAATGACTGCGAAAGAGGAATCTGTATTTGGAAGGTCAACGGACAGCGAAAATTCGGGGCTGCAAGCACAGTTTCTGCCTGCAACCCCAATTATCATGATTCTATTACGTCTTAGGATTTCAACTGGCGCGCCCTGAGGGATTCGAACCCCCGGCCTACAGATTCGTAGTCTGACGCTCTATCCAGCTGAGCTAAGGGCGCACACCTTAAAGAACTGATTATTTCTTTATGCCGCTCTTCAGCATGATCGCGTATTTCGGATGTTCAAACGGATGAATTGCAGGGAACTTCGAATACAGCCATCCCTTGAATACTTCCTTCTCATCTTCCAATACCTTCAGACCCACAGCAGGATTGTTCGGCTCATTTGAAAGTGAAGTGATTGTGAGACCGTCCATCTTGAAGTCAGGTATGAACTCACTGACCGCCAGCTTCAGGTTTGAGCCCGGCACCTTGAAATCACTGTTAACATTGATTGTATATTCGCTCTTCTTCTTGCTGCCCTTGTCCTCTACTACAAGCACAACAGCTTTCCACTTGCCCTTCACTGCATCCGGAAGGGAAACCGTGGTCTGACCCTTTGGCATCGTTACCTGCTGACCACCCTGGCCACCCTGAGCACCCGGCATTGGCGGATGTCCTGGAGGAAGCTGTCCCTGTTCACCTGCCTGCGGAACCTGAGGCTTCTCCTCCTTCTTCTTGCATGCACCAAAACTTAACACAAGTGCGATACCACATACTGCTACTAAAATCTGCTTCTTCATTTACTGCTCCTCCTTGATGATGAAATAAATTTATTCTCCAAGCCCAAAATGGCGGAGAGGCAGGGATTCGAACCCTGGGAACGGTGTTACCCATTCAACCGCTTAGCAGGCGGTTGCCTTCGACCGACTCGGCCACCTCTCCAAATCAGTATAGTTTAACAGCTCACTTTATCTTTTGTAAAGAAATGGCTGCAGAAAAGGACGGCGTATTATGCAGGCTGTCACTTCTGTCTGGAACGGTAATCCTCGATCGCTTTTTTCAGAGCATCAGACCCGAGCATGGAGCAGTGCATCTTCTGCGGCGGCAGTCCGCCAAGCTCGTTGGCAACAGCCTCCTTGGATATCGCAAGCGCCTCGTCCAGTGTCTTGCCCTTCACCATCTCGGTCACCATGCTGCTCACCGCAATTGCCGCACCACAGCCAAAGGTCTTGAACTTTGCATCAACAATGCGGTCGTCCTTCACCTTGATATAGATCTTCATCGCATCGCCGCAGGTCGGATTTCCCTCCTGGCCTACACCGTCCGCATCTGCCATATCCCCAACATTGCGGGGATTGGTGAAATGGTCCATTACTTTGTCGCTGTACATGATCCACCTTCCTCTTTATCTCCCCACCCCTGGGAATAGGGAGAGATTTCTCTGAGTCTTTTAATTACTGCCGGAAACTCTGCTGCAATATAGTCAATATCTTCAGGGGTATTGCCCATGCCAAGACTGAAAACGATCGACCCCTGGGCAAGACCTGACGGTATGCCCATTGAAAGCAGTACTGGCGAAGCCTTCAGCGCCTTTGAAGAGCAGGCAGAACCGCTGGCTGAAAAGATGCCCTTCGCTGCCAGCAGGAGGAGCATCGCCTCACCTTCAATATATTCTGCGCAGAAGCTCGCATGCGCCGGGAGCCTGTTGTTCCTGTCACCGGTCAAATAAACCCTCTCGACATTCGCCATGGCATCAATGATCTTATCCCGGAGAGGTCTGAGATAGGCCATCCTTTCCTGCAGTTCTGCCTTCGCAAGTTCAGCCGCCTTTCCCATGCCGACAATGGCCGGAACATTCTCTGTGCCTGCCCGCCTGCCGGACTCCTGAATACCGCCATAAATGAGCGGCACAATACGAGTACCCTGTTTCACCACGAGCGCTCCAGCGCCTTTTGGTCCATAGAACTGATGTGCGGCCATACTCATGACGTCAACGCCAAGATCGGGCATGTCGACCGGGATATTTCCGGTTGTCGCAACAGCATCCGTATGAACAGAGATATTGCGTTCTTTCGCGATCGCAACGATTTCCTGTATCGGTTCGATCGTGCCGACCTCGCTGCTTGCATGGGTAACAGAGATCAGTGTCGTCTCTTTTGTTATCATCTTCTTCACGGTCTCCGGGGCTACAAATCCCTGTTTGTCAACAGGCAGATAGGTCACGGTAAAACCGCTCTTTTCCAGAAACCTGGCAGCATTGAGCACGGAATGATGTTCCATCCTCGACACGAGCAGATGCTTGCCTTCATTCTGCCGCGCCAGGGCAATGCCCCTTAAGGCAAAGTTGTTCGCCTCAGCTCCGCTTGCCGTAAAGATAATTTCAGCAGGCTTCGCATTGACCAGCCCGGCGACCTGCTCACGCGCAGACTCAATAGCCGCCTTCGCCTTCATACCATACTCATAGACGCTGAGGGGGTTGCCGAACTCCTCGGTGAAATACGGCATCATCGCCTTAAGCACGTCCGGATGAAGCGGGTTTGTAGCAACATGGTCAACATAGTATTTCTTCATGATCACCTCGTGCCCTTCTTAATATAAAATTTAAAGAAATCAGGTGTCTCGTCTATTCCCAGAAATTCATTGTTCGTCTTTTTACACCAGTCAGGAATATCCTCGAGCGCGCCGTCATAGTCTGTCATGATCTCGAGTATCTGACCTGGCTCAAGCTCTTTCATCTGTTCCTCAAGCTTCAGCAGATGCATGGGGCACATCATATATACAATGTCAGTAGTGACATCAGGCTTTACGTTCTGAACAAATTTCATAACCTGTCAGACAGCCCTGATGCCTTTCCCTGTCTGGCTTTCCTCGGCCTCTTCGGTATCGTCATGAGCTGGTCACCCGATAGAAGGTCCTTAAGGGACATGCCGTCAAGGAACCGCTCGATATTCTCGCCAAGAGATTTCCAGAGAAGGTGCGTTACACAACTGTCAACCCTGATGCAGCCCTCAGCCGGATCAAGACAGGAGGTGATCGCCACAGGCCCTTCCAGTTCTCTGAGGATCTCGCCGATGCTGATCTTCTCCGGCCCCCGGGAAAGGATGTAGCCTCCGCCAGGCCCCTTCACACTCTGGATGATTCCGGATTTGCGAAGTATGTTCAGGATCTGCTCGAGATACGAGACAGAGACCGCCTGCCGTTCGGAGATCTGTTTTATCGTTACCGGGCCGACGCTTCCCGCACGTGCGATCTCATACATCGCACGCACACCATACTGCCCTTTTGTCGACAATCTAAGCATGCTTTACCTTATAAAAGTCTATTAAATCTGTCAAGTATTATCAGATAAATGAGCGGCCCAAATAGCGCAGAGGGAATTACGGAGTATTTTGTATCTCGACCGTGTTGCCGATCGTGATGTTGAACAGCTGTGCAGCACTGCCCCGGTTCACAAAGAACTCGACATATTCCGAACTGTTGATCACGGAATGGAGTTCCTTGTCCAGCGCCTCGCCATAATACATCTTCATGGGAACCTCTTTACCAGCGAGCAATACCCTTAGCGGTGCCCCGGGATTCTGGCTGATAAGTGCATCGATCTCTGTCTGGCTGATATTCGTCGTGGCATTGCCGAATTTGTCGACGTGAATAATCTCGCCTTTTATGGCGCCCTTGCCCAGAGCCGGTATCTGAAGATCGATAGAAAGATAATCAGTGATGACTTCCCCGAAGTTCTGAACGTTCTTACCGCCTGAAAGCCACGCGGCAACAGGGGCAAAAACATCCCTTCCCTGGAACGTAGAGCTCTTCGATTTAAGGAAATAGTGGTCTGCTGTGATATGGATCACCTGGAGCGTCCGCGCTTCCAGCTTATATATGTAGGAGAAGACGCCGTTATCAGGCCCGATGAAATACTGCCGTTCTGTGACCACCAGGAGCGGCCGCCTCCGCGAACCCACACCAGGATCTACAACAACCACGTGGCAGGTCCGTTCAGGAAAGAACTTGTAGTTCATGCCGAGCGTAAAAGCCGCCTCCCTGATATCATGGGATGCAATACCGTGGCTGAGGTCAATGACGTTTGCCGAGGGGTTGATGCTGAGTATTGCCCCCTTCATGACTCCTACAAAAGGGTCATTGAGCCCAAAGTCCGTTGTAAGCGTTATAACCGGATTAGATTGCATGAGCGGCTCCTCTTAAAAGGTTTATATCTTCCACCTTCTCGTCCTTCATATACGCCATTATACCATCAAGTATGTCAATTGTTGCCCTGGGGTTCACAAAATTTGCGGTGCCGACCGCAACAGCTGTTGCACCTGCCAGCAGGAACTCAATCGCATCATCGGGATGCATGATTCCTCCCATGCCGATAACCGGGACCTTGACCGCCTTAAAAACCTCGTATACCATACGGACGGCCACCGGCTTGATCGCAGGACCTGAAAGCCCGCCGGTCCTGTTGGCAAGCTTCGGCTTACGTGTTTTGATATCGATCACCATGCCTGTCAGGGTATTTATAACAGAAAGAGCGTCAGCACCCGCCTCCTCGGCGACCTTTGCCATCAGAGAAATATCAGTGACATTCGGAGAAAGCTTCACGATGAGTGGCAGCGGAGTTGCTTTTCTGACTGCGCTGACCACCTGCGCAGTCACCCTGGGGTCAGTGCCGAAGATGCACCATCCGGCCTGCTTGTTCGGACAGGAGATGTTCATCTCCAGCCCGTGGATGCCCTCAACAGAACTCAGCCTTTCTGCTGCAGCCACATATTCATCGATCGAGTCTCCGAAGAAATTGACGATCACCTTTGTATCATAGGTTCTGAGAAAGGGGATCTTCTCATCAATAAACCGTTGAATGCCGATATTCTGGAGCCCAATGGCGTTGAGCATACCCGATGCAGTTTCAACAATACGCGGAGGAGGATTGCCTTCTTTCGGTAAAAGCGAAAGACCTTTTACCACAACAGCGCCCAGCCTGCTCAGGTCAAGAAATTCAGCATACTCTTCTCCGTATCCGAAAGTGCCTGACGCAGTCATGACCGGATTTTTCAGTTCAAGGCTGCCAATCCTGACGCTAAGATCCATGGTCACCAGACTATCTCCCTGGCCTCAAATACCGGCCCTTCCTTGCAGACCCTTGTGTACCCGTCGCGGGTCCTGACAACACACCCAAGGCATGCACCGATACCACATGCCATATGCTCCTCCATAGAGATGTTAGCTGATATCTTAAACTCCCTGGCTATTTCCGAGACTATCTTAAGCAGCGGATGTGGACCACAGGCATAGATGCGGTATTTGGGGGTTGGGGATTGGGGCCTGGACAAAAAAGCAGATAAGGAATCAGCTATGGTACCTTTCTGCCCGGCTGAACCGTCATCCGTACTGACCAGAATCTCTTTTGCAAATCCCTTCAGTTCCTTATGCATGAGGAGATCATTTTTTGTCCGCGCACCATAAAAAACAGTTGCCCGGCCTGATAGCTGCTCAACCAGAGAAAATACCGAGGCAATACCGATGCCGCCGGCAATAATAAGAGGTATCGTATCACCCGAAGGAAGCGGATAGCATGTCCCCAGTGGGCCAAGTACCTCTATCTCTGATCCCTCTTTCATATCCTTCAGGATCTCAGTGCCCTTCCCCCTTATCCGATACAGTATCTGGACTCCCTGCGCTGTTTTTCTGAAAAGGCTGAAGGCCCGCTTGAGCAGAGGGTCAGTCCCCTTATTCACTTCGACCATAAAAAACTGGCCCGGCCTGGGCTCAGGCATGCTGAGAGGCACGTTAAGCGTTAAGAGGTTATGGACTGTATGGACCGGACGATTTTCCCGAATTTCCGCCTTGAAATATCTACTCAAAGGTAATCTCTAATATCTCATATTCTATGGTTCTGGCAGGGGCCTTGATCGTGGCAGTATCACCGACATCCTTTCCGATAAGCGCCCTCCCGACAGGAGAACTGAGGGATATTTTGCCCTGCTTCACGTCAGCCTCTTCAGTGCCGACGAGGATGAAAACGTATTCCGTGTCGGCCTCCACGTCAAGGACCTTCACCTTTGCTCCAAACGCAACGTTCGACTGCTTTATGGTCGCGGGGTCGATCACCTGCGCCATGGCTATTTTTCCCTGCAGTTCCTGTATCCTTCCTGCAATAAATGACTGCTGCTCCTTTGCTGCATGATATTCAGCATTTTCAGAGAGATCGCCATGAGCGCGAGCCTCTGCTATCGCCTGTATGTTCTGCGGTCTCTCCACCTTCATCAGCCGCTCAAGTTCAGCCTGCAGTTTCCGGTATCCGTCTGGTGTTAAAGGGACTCTTTGCACGTTTCGTGGCTCCTTATCAGAAAATCAGCTATACTCTACCATGTCGACTTCTTTTTTTAAAGATTCATCTGCTCAGTTTCTGCTTGAATTGAGAGCCGGCATATACTAATCTTTAACGTACAGAGACCATATCAGAATGCGGAGGGAACCATGCTGACAAAGATCGTTGCAAAAAAGAAGGACGGCTCCATGATCAAGGGTACGACCGGAGACTTTCTTCCGTTCAGGAATACGTTCCATATGACCGTTGACAATGCACCCGACGTTATTGCCGAGGTGCTTGTGGATGACCTCAAGGCCGTCTTTTTTGTAAAAACGCTTGAGGGCAGCAAGGCGCCGCACAACCGGCCTCCTGAGAAGTCCGGATCAGGGAAGCAGCCGGCAGAGCGCAGGATATCCGTAACCTTTATGGACAATGAAGTCATTGAGGGGTATTCACACAGTTTTCATCTTGACAGACTCGGTTTTTTCATGAATTCAATAGACCCCAATGACAACAATGAGCGGATATTTGTGGTGCTCTCCTATGTAAAGGGCATCCTTTCTGACGGCAAGGCAGTCGATCTTAATGCCGGCATGGTAAGTGAGAAGACCTGCGAGTTTTGCGGAAAAAAACTCGATCTCAGGTGGAAACACTGCCCGTTTGACGGCAGAAAGATCAAATAACCGGCCTGTCCCGGCTCTGCTGACTGCATTGACTCAACGCTGATTGTACGATTAGTCTAATCCATTCTTTTTTTCCTGGAGGATATAATGCGATTTTCGAAGATGTTCATACCGACACTGAGGGAGGCCCCTGCTGATGCTGAAGCCATCAGCCACATTCTCATGCTCCGTGCCGGTTATGTGCGGCAGCTTGCCTCAGGTCTCTATATATTTCTTCCGCTTGGCTGGAGGGTTTTGGACAAAATAGACGCGATCCTGAAAGAGGAGATGGAAGCAATAGAGGCACAGGAGATATCCATGCCGATCCTCCATCCTGCAGAGATCTGGCAGCAGACCGGCCGCTGGGACATTATCGGCGGCGAGATGTTCAGGCTCAAGGACCGCAATGAACGCGACTTCTGCCTCGGTATGACCCACGAGGAGATCATGACCTGGCTTGCATCGCGGGAGATACGTTCTTACCGCGATCTTCCCCAGGTCTGGTTCCAGATACAGACCAAACTCAGGGACGAGGCACGGCCCAAGAGCGGCGTGCTGCGCACGCGGGAATTCATCATGAAGGACAGCTACAGCTTTGACGCTGACGAAGAAGGCCTCGACAGGAACTATCAGCTTCATGCAGATGCATACCACAGGATCTTTAACCGCTGCGGCCTGAGGTTCATGCAGGTCGAATCAGATCCGGGGATGATGGGAGGCGGGTACTCTCACGAGTTTATGGCGCCGAGTCCTGCCGGGGAAGACCAGGTAGCGCTCTGCCCCGGCTGCGGTTATTCGGCAAATGTGGAGCTTGCCCTTTCCATCCCCCATAAGACCGAGGACAGAGAATGGCAGACTGAAGAGGTGCATACTCCGGAAAAGAGGACCATCCACGAGGTCACAACCTTCCTGAAACTATCCCCTGAATTTTTCATCAAGAGTGTGCTGGTGATATCTGACAATGGCCCTGTGCTCGCGCTTGTACGGGGAGATCAGGAGGTTCATGAGAAGAAACTGGCAAAGGTCATAGGCCAGCACAGACCGGCGCAGAAAGTTGAAGTGAAAGAGATCCTCGGCGTTGAAGCCGGATTCATCGGTCCGATGGGACATCAGAATTTACGGATCGTAGGTGACACCTGCCTGCAAGAAGGCACCTATGTCAGCGGCGCGAATAAACAGCACTATCATGTAAAAGGCATTAAGGCTGAAAGGGATTTCACTGCCGAATGGCATGATATCCATATTGCAAAACAGGGGGAGGCATGCACAAAATGCGGCGCCGGACTCAATGTTGAGCGCGTTATCGAGATCGGCAACATCTTCAAGCTCGGCACCAAATACTCAGAGGCCCTTAAAGCTGTGTTTCTTGATGAGCATGGCAATGAAAAACCGATCATTATGGGAAGCTATGGCATAGGACCTGCCCGCATTGCAGCAGCAGCTATTGAGCAGAATAATGACAAGGACGGCATTATCTGGCCGCGGAGCATAGCGCCTTTTAACGTAGAGCTCATTCCGCTGAACATGAACGATAAGGCTACTGTCGAGACAGCGGAGAAGCTCTATCATGAACTGAAGAAAAACTATATCGAAGTGCTGATGGATGACCGCGACGAACGGGCAGGCGTGAAATTTAAAGACGCTGATCTGATCGGGATTCCTGTGCAGATCATTATAGGCGAAAAGAACCTCAGGGAAGGCCTTGTCGAGATCAAGGACAGGAAGACCAAAGAGGCAGTAAGGGTAAAAGTTGAAGAGGTCATTGAAAAGACAAGAGCCCTGATGACCAGCTGATCGTCAGGGCATGATGTCAGCAGCATCAGTGTTCGGTCGGCGGTGCCATGTGCCTGATGATCTTGCCTTCAACAAGATAGATCACCATCTCGGCGATATTCGTGGCATGGTCAGCAACGCGCTCAAGATACTGCGCAACAAAACTCACCTTCATGGCGCGCGAGACCGTAGTAGGGTCCTTTGCCATAAATAAAGCCAGTTCCTCCAGGACATCGCGTTTGAGGTCATCCACCTGGTCGTCTCTCATGATCACGTCCATCGCCAGCTGTTTGTCTTTCTTCACAAAGGCATTCAGCGCATCGCGTATCATGCCCTGGGCTATCTCGCGCATTTTCGGTATATCAATGTAGGGTTTCAGTACCGGCTCTTCATTAAGTTCAAGGGCCCTTTCGGCGATGTTCACTGCAAAATCTCCCATGCGTTCGAGGTCAGTCGTTATCTTCATGGCCATGGTAATAAACCGCAGATCTGTTGCCATCGGCTGCCTGAGCGCTATGAGGCGGATCGACTCTTCGTCTATCTCAACGTCAAGCGTATTGACCAGGCGATCATTATCTATGACCTTGTGGGCAAGCGCATTGTCCCTGTCGACCAAAGCATGAATTGAATTTTTGATTGCATCCTCAACCAGAGACCCCATTTTAAGCAGCTTCTCCTTCAGATGCTGCAGTTCTTCGTCAAAAACAGTCATTAGCCAAACCTCCCGGTAACATAGTCTTCAGTCAGTTTCTCGGACGGAGCAGTAAAGATCTTATCAGTCTTGCCGAACTCAATCAGTTCGCCTAACATCATGAATCCGGTCCAGTCCGAGATACGTGCTGCCTGTTGCATATTATGGGTAACAATGATGATTGTAACATCCTTCTTGAGTGTTGCGAAGAGTTCCTCAATCTTGGCAGTGGATATAGGATCAAGTGCAGAGGTCGGCTCATCAAAGAGCAGCACTTCCGGATTGACAGCGAGTGCTCTCGCGATAACAAGTCTCTGCTGCTGGCCTCCGGAAAGATCATACGCACTGGCGTTGAGCTTGTCCTTAGCTTCATCCCAGAGCGCGGCATGCCTAAGGGCCTTTTCTACGCGCTCAGAGAGTTCAGCCCGCTTTTTTATACCTTTCAGTTTCAGACCGTATGCGATATTATCGAATATGCTCATCGGAAACGGAGTCGGCTTCTGAAATACCATGCCGACACGGCTCCTGAGGCTGATCAAGTCCATATCAGGGCTAAGAATGTTGTCCTTCACAAAATAGATCTCGCCCTCATAGCGGTTGCCTGGATAGAGATCATGCATCCTGTTAAAGCACCTCAGGAGGGTTGTCTTTCCGCAGCCGGACGGCCCGATCAGAGCTGTTACCTGATTGCTGTAGACCGGAAGACTGATCTGTTTCAGCGCATGAATCCCGCCGGAATAATAAAAGTTCAGTCCTTTTACTCTCAGTTCTATCTGCTCAAGCACTACCGGTACCTCCATTTGATGATAAGCCTTCCTGTGATGGTCAGGATCAGAATGAAAATCGTGATCACAAAGGCAGCTGCCCATGCCTGCTCATGCCAGATATCATACGGTCCCATGGCATACTGAAATATGGTAACGGTCAACGATGAAATAGGCTGCTTCATGTTCAGCGAGAAGAATGAATTATTGAATGACGTGAAGAGCAGCGGCGCAGTCTCCCCGGCCACCCGCGCGATTGAAAGCAGAATGCCGGTCAGGATACCGGTCGCTGCCCCGCGGTACACGACCTGGGTGATCACCTTATAATATGGAGCACCCAGGGCAAAGGCAGCCTCGCGCAGGGTCCAGGGCACGAGCGAGAGCATATCCTCTGTTGTTCTCAGAACTACCGGTATCATGATGATCGCAAGCGCAACTGACCCTGCCCAGCCGTTAAAGTGACCGAGCGGTCTTACCAATATTGCATAGATAAAGGTGCCGATGACAATAGACGGAACACTCACCATAATGTCCGAAAGAATGCTTATGATCCTTGCAATCTTTCTTCCCCGCGCATACTCTGCCAGAAAGGTCCCGCCGAGCACGCCGACCGGCACGCCAATCAGGGTCGCAAAAATGGTAATGATCAACTGTCCTACAAAGGCATTCCTCAATCCTCCTCCCTCGGTGCCGGGCGGGGAAGGATCGTTCAGGAACAGACTGAGGTTCAGCGCCTTCAGACCATGCACCAGCACATCCCCGAGGATAAAGACCAGCCAGAAGAGCCCCAGAATGGCAGCAAGGGTGCTTAGGGCAAGCGCGATACTTCCTTCAATTCTTCTCTTCCGCTCTCTGGTCATCGCGAATACTTCCTCTCTGCCTTAAGCAGAAAGAACTTGGCTATGGCCAGGGTGATGAAGCTCATCACGAAAAGCACCAGGGCAAGATAAAAAAGCGCTGACAGGTACACGTCATTGTCAGCCTCTGCAAATTCATTGGCGAGCGTGACCGTTATGGTTGCTGCT